>JAKAFK010000102.1 GCA_021817985.1 Pseudomonadota bacterium
TGCCATCGAAGCATCAAATGCCTGACAATCCACCCGTCCTGCCTGGGGGAATTTGACCCGGCCACAGGTGGGGGAATTTGAGGTGGCCATCGGGGTTTCCTCGTGATCGTTATCAGCCATGAGAAGGAATGGACGCGTTGCTTAGAGATTCTCCTATTGAGAGACCCGCCGCAGTTTTCGTTCATGCGACATTCCGGACCGGGGGAACGTGGTTCGTCGACTGTATTGAGCGCGTGCCGGACGCGATGAGTTACTTTTGCTACCACGAGCCTTTTCATGAGGCGCTAATGGTACTAAATGGCGACCCGAGTGTGCTGCTCACAGATCCGGAGCAGCGAAATCATCAACTTCGACGCCCTGGCGTGGACAGGCCCTATTTCTGGGCCTTCACAGAAATAGCCGATAAATTGCGCGGACTGTTCGACCCGGGTTTTTCCTGGTCGGCGTTCTTTGCCTCGGAAAAGGATGGCCTCCCTTCTGAACAAATTGCATATCTCAATGCATTGCTGAAGAACGCAAAAGGCACGCCCGTGCTGAAATTCTGTCGCAGCGCAGGGCGTATGCGGGCGATGCGCGCATACTTTCCCGGGGTCCATGTCTATCTGTGGCGCGAGCCCCGCGGGCAATGGTGGTCCGACAAGACCTCAGGGTGCTTTGATCTCATGGGGCAGCGAGTTTATGGAGCGGCAAAACTGCCAGCCGTCCTATGCGCCGTCCGGGAACAATGGGGCATTGATGGGATACGCCCGCGTTCCTTGCGCGCTTGGGCCAATTATGGGGCGTTCTATGGCTTGTGGCTGTTCTCTTGGTTGGAAGCACGCCATCATATGGATATGAATGTCTGCATCGATGGCCTCGCCATGATCGAGGGATATCGTTCCGATGTCATGCGCCAGCTGGCTGAACGTGGTGTGTGCAATGTCGACCTGGGCAGCTGCAGGATGGTTTCGGATGAGTGGACGCCTGAAGAAGATGGTTTCTACTCGTGGATTGAAGCGGGCGTCGTCGATACATTCGTCAGCCATGGCTATGCGCGTGAGGACGTTCAGGAGGCCATTGCGCTCAGCGGGCAGATTCGCGCTATGCGGGTGAGCGAGCATCCATCGTCTCGGGCCCAAGCGTTGCGCCAAGGCGCGATGCGGCTGATGGATGCCCTTGCCCAAACGAGTGGCGAAAGAGATGCTTTGCGCAAGCGTCTTCCTGAGGCACGCTGCGGCCACCCGGATCAGGGATTTGGCGGAGCTACATACGCACAATTCGGGGAGGACATCGTCGTTGTCAATATCTTTCATCGAATGGGAATTGAGAAACCGTCCTATATCGATATCGGGGCGCACCATCCCATTAACGTCAGCAATACTGCCTTGTTGTATATGCGAGGATCGCGGGGGATCAATATCGAGGCCAACCCGAATCTCATGAAAAATTTCTACGAGATGCGCCCTGACGATATTAACTTGAATGTTGGCGTATCGAAAGAGCCTGGGGTGCTCAAGCTTTATATGATCGACCAGTTCTCCGGAAGAAATTCCTTTTCCAAGCAGATTGCTGATGATTTTGTCGCGAAGAATCCGTCCTTCAGCATTACCGCAGTGAAGGAAATTCCCACCGAAAACTTCAACGCAATCATCGACCGACATGCTAATGGCGCATGTCCAGATTTTCTCACGATTGACGCGGAGGGACTTGATTTTGAGATTCTAGAATCAATTGACTTCGTGCGCTATCGGCCGAAAGTCATTTGCGTCGAAGTCGCAACAGGGGGTGATATCGATAGTTCGGTGCAGATCGCACGCCTCCTGGAATCCAATAGCTACTATGTTCACTTCCGGACGCCAGGCAATCTCATCTTCGTTCTGAACGAATATAAATCATTATTGCATTGATTTGTGAGGGACTTTTTCTGCCATGCGAAAGACGGGGCACCAGCCGGAGGCAGCGTGAGGAAGGCACGTACCGGGCTGACATCCATGCATAGCCATACTGGCTTACTTTTTCTCGTTCTGGAGTGCTTGGAGTAAAGCGGTTTCGAATTGTAGGGATTTTTTCGGGTTGTTCAGGCACTCCCCACGAACCAGGAACATGTCTTCCGCGCGCTCACCGAGGGTCGTGATCTTCGCAGTGTGCAGTTGAATCTTGTATTCCGCGAACACGCGCGCGATGTTGGAGAGTAGCCCCGGCCGGTCACCCGCGGTCACCGAGAGGATGTGATAAAGCCCTTTCTCGTCGGGTTCCAGGCGGACTTCCGGCATGATCGGGAAATGTTTGAGATGCCGGCTTATCCTGCCTTGAACGGGCGGCTCGAGTGGCGCATGCTGTCCGAGCCGCTCGGCCAGTTCGTGCTCGATGTAGCTGATGAGGTCACGATAATGGGGGGCGCGCGCACTCTCGTCCATGACCAGGAACGTGTCCAGTGCATAGCCGTGGCCCGTCGTGTTGACCTTGGCTTCGACGATGTTGTAATGCGTGCGCGCGAAGAAGCCGCAGATGCGGGCGAAGAGGTCCTCCTGGTCCGGCGTGTAGATGAGGACCTGAAGCCCTTGGCCGATGGGACTTAAGCGGCAGCGCACGATCGGCGTTCGCGTCGCCACGTGCGTGAACAGAAGCCGCGTGTGCCATGCGATTTCCTGCGCGTCATGGCGCAGGAAATAACCCGTGTCCAGCTTGGGCCAGAGCGCCTGTCGCGATCGTTCGTCGATGGCATAGAGACGCAGGATCCGGATCGCCTCCGCCTTTCGCGACTGCACACGGTCTTCGCTGGAGAACCGAGCGCCGCCCAACGCCTTCTGGGTCAACAGAAAGAGGTCCTCGAGGAGCTTGGCCTTCCATGCGTTCCATACTTTCGGGCTGGTGCCGCGGATATCGGCGACGGTCAACAAATAGAGCGCAATGAGATGCCGCTCGTCGCCCACTCGTTCGGCGAAGGCGGCAATCACCTCCGGATCGCTCAAGTCCTGCTTCTGCGCGGTCGCCGACATGACCAGATGGTTCTCGACCAGGAAGCAGACGAGTTCGGTATCCGGTTCCGAGAGCTGGTGGGTGCGGCAGAAACGCTCGGCATCCTGCTTGCCGAGATGGGAGTGGTCGCCTCCACGGCCTTTCGCAACGTCATGGAAGAGACCGGCAATATGGAGCAGTTCGGGACGCTCGAATTCACTGATCAGGCTGCTGCACAATGGATACTCATGTGCGAATTCGCCGATGGTGAAGCGCCTCAGGTTGCGCACCACCATGAGAATGTGTTCATCCACCGTATAAACGTGGAAAAGATCGTGCTGCATCTGGCCCACGATGCGACCGAACGGTGGGATGTATCGTCCCAGTATGCCGAAGCGGTTCATCTGGCGAAGCGTCTGGAGGACGGCGCGCGGCTGCCTGAGAATCGCCAGGAACAGGGCATGGCTGCGCGGGTCGGAACGGAACGCCGTGCCAATGCGGGACTTCGTGCGCCACAGGTCACGCAGGGTCTGCGCGCTCATGCCCAGCACTTCCGGATGGCGCTGAAGGGTCAAAAAGCACTCGAAAAGCGCTTGAGGCTCATCGGCGAAGGTCGTCGGGGTGGCCTGCTCAAGGAGGTTGCGGCGCACCCGGAACAGGCGATTTAGCGGACGAGGCGCCTCGGGCGGTGCTGGAAACGCGAGTTCCCGCAGGCTCTGCAGCAGGATCTCGTTCAGCACGCTGACCGCCTTGGCCGTTCGATAGTATTGCTGCATGAACAGTTCGGCGGCGCGAATGCTGTTGGGGGCCTTTATGGCCAGCTGATTCGCGAGTTCTGCCTGGTGGTCGAACAGGAGGCGGTCCTCGCGTCGCCGCGCAAGGTAGTGGAGCCGAATGCGCGTGTTCTCGAGGAACGCCTGATGCCTCCGGAGTTGGCGCGCCTCCGTCGGGCTGATGATGCCTCGGCGGGCGAGGTCAGACCAGGTGCGTCCGAGCCCGCATCCCCTGCTGATCCAAAGGATGGCGTGCAGGTCTCGCAACCCCCCTGGACTCTCCTTGACGTCCGGTTCCAGGTTGGAAGCGGCATCGTGGAATCGCGCGTGCCGCTGCTGCTGTTCCGCCAGCTTGGCCTCCAAGAAGGTTCCCGGATCGAGGTCGAGACGCACGCGTCGGACAAGATCCGCGAAGAGGGCCTGGCTTCCTGCCAGACGCGTGGCTTCCAGCAGATTGGTCTGGACGGTGACGTCCTTTTTGGCTTCTTCCAGGCATTGCGCAAGGGTACGGACGCTGTGACCAATTTCGAGCCCGATATCCCAGAACATCCCGATCATGCGAGCGACGGTGCCGTCCAATTCGGGCGTCGAATGCTCCGGCAGGAGAAGAAGGAGATCAACGTCTGAATAGGGGAACAACTCGCCGCGGCCATAGCCCCCCACCGCCGCAAGGCAGGCGTCCTTTGGCAAACCCATCTCCCGCCAGATGGCCCGAAGGCATCCGTCGATCAGTCTTTTATGCGCACGAAGCAAGGACCGTGGCGAGGGGGCTTCGAGATAGGCGTCCTTGAGAAGCGCGCGTTCTCGCGCAAGGGTCTCGCGCCAGCGCCGGGTGTCCGATTCGGCAGGGGGAGGAACGGATGAAGGGGAATCGGCGATCAGGCTCACGGTCGCATGTGTGTTTGGATTCCGGAACGCCGTACCGTGTGCGCGCGCGTCAACGCGAGACGATTGCGGGCTTGGGGGGGGCGCCGGCAGACAGCGTCAGAACCTCGACGCCGGTATCGGTGACGAGCACCGTATGTTCCCATTGCGCCGACAGGCTGTGGTCCTTGGTGACGATTGTCCAGCCGTCCGCAAGCTGCCTGATGTCCTTTCGTCCGGCATTGATCATCGGTTCGATGGTGAACGTCATGCCCGGCGCCAGCGTGATGCCGGTGCCGGCCCGTCCATAATGAAGAACCTGCGGGTCTTCATGGAATTGGCGTCCGATGCCGTGCCCGCAAAACTCGCGCACCACGCTGTAACCTTGCTTCTCGGCATGCGTCTGGATGGCATGGCCGATGTCGCCGAGATGGGCGCCGGGCCGCACCGTTTCGATGCCGAGCCACATGCATTCATAAGTGACTTCGGTCAAGCGCCGTGCCTGGATGGACGGTTCTCCGGCAAAGAACATACGGCTCGTGTCGCCATGATAGCCGTCCTTGATCACCGTGATGTCGATGTTCAGGATATCGCCCGACTTGAGCTTCTTTTCCCCCGGAATTCCGTGGCAGACCTGCTGATTGACTGATGTGCAGATCGATCGCGGATAAGGCGTGTAGCCGGGCGGCGTATAGTGCAGCGGAGCGGGGATGGTCCCCTGCACATCGACCATGTAGGCGTGACAAATCGCGTCGAGTTCCCCCGTCGTGATGCCGGGCCGTACGAAGGGCTGGACGTGATCCAGGACCTCTGCGGCGAGCCGGCACGCGACGCGCATTTTTTCGATTTCCTGGGGCGTTTTGATCGAGATGGACATGGCGGGAGACGCTAGAGAGAAGTGGCTTAAGGGTATCGGATTGCCCCGGAGATGGCAAGCCGCGCGCCGGAAAGACGGCAGGGCGTTAAGAATCTCCCAGGAAATACCGGTACATTGAGACTAATTATTTTGAATCAACAACATGCTACCATGCATGGGTGCCTTGCTTCAAGGCATGGGCCCTGCGGGCCGCACGATGATAGACATTATAGAGGGAACGCGTTTCCTCAAGGAGGAGATCCATCATGACAAAGGGTATGGGGTGGCGTGTCGCCGCACTGTGTGTGGCGGCGCTCGGGATGGTCGGCCTTTCGCAGCCGAGTCGGGCCGCTCAGTCGCGGCCGGCAATGCAGCAGAGGGCCCAGCATCGCGTCGTTATGCAGGTGAGCGATGCCAGTCCGCAGAAATGGAATCTTGTGCTCAACAATGCCAAGAATCTGCGTCAGGCCTTGGGGCGTTCCGTGGCGATCGAAATCGTGGCCTACGGACCGGGCATCGGCATGCTGAAATTCGATTCGGTCGTCGGCGGGCGCGTGTCCGATGCGCTGAAAAACGGGGTCAAGGTCGAGGCGTGTGAAAACACCATGAAGGCGCAGCATCTCACCAAGGCCGACATGCTGCCTTCGATCGGCTACGTGCCGGCGGGCGTCGTGGAAATCATGAAAAAGGAGGAGCAGGGCTGGGCCTACCTCAAGCCCTAGACTGATCTGCCCATGGCGCGCCGCTTGGCGGTCTTGGGCTCTTTTCGGGCACGCGCCGAGATCTTCTCCCGGCGCGCTCAAGCCAGGGGGATGGACGCCAGTTGCGCAGTCAGCTGGCTCCCCGTGGTCTGCAACGATCCGATCAGCGTGTCCAGCGCCGTGTATTCCTTCTGATAGTTCTGCTGGTCTTGCGCCAGGTAAGTCTGCTCTTGCGTAATCTGGCTCGCCAGACTGGTCAACGTCGCGTTGATTCCATTTTTCACGGCGGTCAAGAAGCCGCTCGGCCCTAGATTCGTCGTGATCTGGGAGTTGACCTGCGTCGAGATCTGCGAGACCAGGTTCGTCGTGGCCGTCGGATTGGCGGTATAGGCGCTTTGCAAGGTCGCGGTATCGAGACTCAAGGTCCCGTCGGCATTCGTGGTGATGCCGATCTGAGCGAGGGAGGTATAGCCTGTCGGCCCGCTCGACAGGTTTTGCATCGTCGTCTGCTCCAGCATGGTCATGAGCATCATCGGCGTATTGTCCCCGGCCAGGACGCCGTTGTTGGTGCCGCCGGGAATGTTGAGCGTCAGGCCGTTGGTCGTCGTGACGTATGAGTTGTATGAGTTGACGAAGTTCTGCAAGGCGGTCGTCAGCGCGTCGGCGCTGGGAGAAACGGTCAGCGTCGTGTTCGATGCCTTGGTTTGCAGCAGGTTGAGCGTCACGCCCGTGACGGCGTCGGTGACCGTGTTGCTCGATCGCGTGAGGGTGAGGCCGTTGACCGTGAACTTCGCATCCTGAGCCGCCACCAGTTGAGTCATGCTGCCCGATCCGCCATAGGTCAGCAGGCTCGACAGGGTCGCATCACCGGTCGTGCTGATCGTGACGGCGTTGGCCGTGCCGGTGCTGTTGGCGTTGATGAGCAACTGGTAGCTGGGCGACGAGGAGGTGCCGGTATTGACGACGCTGGCATTGACCCCGGCGTTCGCATTGTTGATGGCTTGCGCGATGCCCTCCAGGGAGTCGTTGGTGCCATTGGTGATCGTGACGTTGGTCAGCGTGCCGCCAACCGTGATCCCGATGGTGCTGGTCGTGCCCGCGCCCGAGGTCCCGAGGCCCGCCGTCTCGCTGCTTTGTGCCGCGGTCGTGAGGCTTTGCGCCTGCGCGAGGGCGCTGACCGTGATGTTGTACGTGCCCGCCTGCGCCGAGCTCGAGGCGGTCGCGGTGAGGGTGCTCGAATCGGAGCTGGTGGCGCTGTAGGACGTCGTCTGCAGCGTGTCCTGCATGGTTTGGGCGTTCGTCTGGAGAGTTCCCAGGGCGGATTGGAGCTGCCCATAGGCGCTGAGCTCCGCCTGGTCCGTCGACTGCTGCTTCTGCAGCATTGTCAGCGGCTGCGAATCAACGGCCATCAGTTGACTGATGATGGAGGTGATGTCGAGCCCGGAGCCAATTCCGGGAGAGGAAATGCTTGCCATGGTGACCTCCAGCGAACGCAATACTCTATGGGTTTGTGGATATATTACGGACACCTTTTCGGTAACTTGAGCGGCGTTTGTTTGACACAAGGCGCAATGGGCTTGGGGCAAGAGGGCGGTGCGAGAGAGTTCCCCGCCCGGGTTGACGGCCTGGGGATCATTTTTTCTGGCCGGATCCAAGAACGCGAGCGCCTGCGGCGCAAGGGCGAGGGGGCGGCAATTATTGCCGAACGGTGTCCGTAAACTGCCGGGCCTCCGTGGCCGGCCGTTCAGCGGGCCGGTGGCCTGGATCGGCCCAATCGATCTGACTGAGCGAGCATCCGTGAGGCCCGCAAGCCGGCTTACAATCTTTTACACGCTTTTACCGCAGGTTGGCTTAAGTCTTGCTGAGCCACACCGTTGA
>JAKAFK010000031.1 GCA_021817985.1 Pseudomonadota bacterium
CGGCGAGATTTGCCGCGCCCGGGGGATCATCTTCCACGTCGATGCGGCCCAGTCGACTGGAAAAGAGGCGATCGACCTGTCGCGGCTCAAGGTGGACCTGATGTCGTTTTCCGCGCACAAGACCTACGGGCCGAAGGGCATCGGCGCCTTGTACGTGCGCCGCAAGCCGCGCGTACGGATCGAGGCGCAGATGCATGGCGGGGGGCATGAACGGGGCCTGCGCTCCGGGACGCTCGCCACGCACCAGATCGTCGGCATGGGAGAGGCGTTCCGGATCGCGGGTGAGGAAATGGGCCAGGAGAACGCGCGCATTCGCCGCCTGCGGGACAGGCTGCTTACAGGCCTGTCCCGCATGGAGGAGGTTTATGTGAACGGGGACCTGGAGCGTCGGATCCCGCACAATCTCAACATGAGCTTCAACTTCGTGGAAGGCGAGTCTCTCATCATGGCGGTCAAGGATCTTGCCGTCTCGAGCGGGTCGGCCTGCACCTCGGCCAGCCTGGAGCCGTCGTATGTCTTGAAGGCGCTGGGCCGCAACGACGAGCTGGCCCACAGCTCGATCCGCTTCACGATCGGGCGCTTCACCACCGAGCAGGAAGTCGATTACGCCGTCTCTTTGCTCCAGGAGAAGATCGGCAAATTGCGCGAGCTGTCCCCGCTGTGGGAGATGTACAAGGACGGCGTCGACCTGACCAGCGTCCAGTGGGCGGCCCACTGACGCGGGAAACGCCTGTTTGATTCTGCATTCGATTCACGGTAAGGAGGTTCACCGATGGCATATAGCGACAAGGTGTTGGACCATTACGAGAACCCGCGTAACGTGGGGGCTTTCGACAAAGGCGACGAGGGTGTCGGCACCGGCATGGTGGGTGCTCCGGCGTGCGGCGACGTCATGAAGCTGCAGATCAAGGTCAACGACGAAGGCGTGATCGAGGATGCACGCTTCAAGACCTATGGCTGCGGTTCGGCCATCGCCTCGAGCTCGCTCGTGACCGAATGGGTGAAGGGCAAGACCCTGGACGAGGCGCTCGCGATCAAGAACACCCAGATCGCGGAAGAATTGGCGTTGCCGCCGGTCAAGATCCACTGCTCGATCCTGGCGGAAGACGCGATCAAGGCCGCCGTCGCCGATTATCGCGAGAAGAGCGGTCATACGGGGCACGCCAAGGCGGCGTCCAACAACTGACAAGGATTTTTGAGGTACCACGATGGCTATTACGCTTACGGAAGGGGCGGCGACCCACGTCAAGAAATTTCTCGCCAAGCGGGGAAAGGGCGCGGGCCTGCGTTTCGGGGTGCGGACATCCGGATGCTCCGGCTTGGCTTACAAGCTCGAGTTTGTCGACCTGCCCGGGGAAGATGACCTTCGTTTCGAGAGCCATGGGGTGACCGTGTTCGTGGATCCGAAGAGCCTCGAATACATCGATGGGACAGAACTCGATTTCGTCCGCGAAGGCCTGAACGAAGGCTTCAAGTTCAACAATCCAAGGGTGAAGGACCAGTGCGGTTGCGGCGAGAGTTTTAACGTCTGAGCGAATGGACACAGCGCGGCCTCGCACGCATGTGCGATGCCGCGCCCATGCACGATGAGCCACTACGATTTCCATAAGAACCACTTCGAGCTACTCGGGCTTGCACCCCGTTTCCATCTCGATGCTGCGCGACTGGACCAGGCCTACCGGGAGATCCAAGCCCAAGTCCATCCGGATCGGGTGGCTCACCTGGGCTCTGCGGAGCGGCGAGTGTCCATGCAATGGGCGACGGCCGCCAACGAGGCGTATCAGACCCTGCGCGAACCGCTCGCTCGTGCGCGCTACCTGTTGCACCTGCGCAACGTCGACACACAGGAAGAGACCAACACCGCCATGCCGGCGGCGTTCCTGATGGAGCAGATGGAATACCGCGAGGCCATCGCCGAAGCGAAGGCCACGCAGGATGCGCATGCGCTCGAGCGGCTGGAAGGGCAGCTCAAGGAGAAAATCGCCCAGCACCTCGCCGGGCTGGAGCGTGCGCTCGACCATGCCCATGACGATGCGGCCGCGGCGGCGCTGGTGCGGAGCCTTCGTTTCCTGAACAAGATTTCGGCGGAGATCGCGGATGCGCTCGATGCCCTGGAGCAGTGAATGGCCTTAATGCAGATCGCCGAACCGGGCATGAGCACCGATCCCCATCGCCACCGGCTGGCGATCGGGATCGATCTGGGAACGACCAATTCCTTGGTGGCGACCGTGCGTAACGGCATCGCGGTGGTCATCAACGACGAGCAGGGCAGAGCCTTGCTTCCGTCCGTGGTGCGCTACCGTCCGGAAGAGGAGCCGCACGTGGGCTATGCCGCCCAGCGCGCACAGAGCGAGGACCCCTACAACACCATCGTGTCCGTCAAGCGGCTGATGGGGCGCGGCCTTCACGATCTGGCGGACGCGGGCAGCCTGCCCTATGCGTTCGTCGATGCGCCCGGCATGGTGCAGCTCAAGACCGCGTGCGGGATCAAGAGCCCGGTCGAGGTCTCGGCAGAAATTCTGAAGCGTCTGCGCGAGCGCGCAGAGCATGCGTTGGGCGGCGAGATGGTTGGCGCGGTGATCACCGTGCCCGCCTACTTCGACGATGCGCAGCGGCAAGCGACCAAGGACGCGGCCAAACTGGCGGGGCTCAATGTCCTGCGGCTGCTCAACGAACCCACCGCAGCCGCCGTGGCCTACGGTCTGGACAACGCGGCCGAAGGGATTTACGCGGTCTACGATTTGGGCGGTGGGACCTTCGACATCTCGATCCTGCGCCTTTCGCAAGGCATCTTCGAAGTCCTGGCGACCAATGGCGATGCGGCGCTCGGCGGGGACGACTTCGATCACCGCATTTATTGCTGGATCCTTGAACAGTCGTCGCTGGCCCCGCTTTCGGCACACGACACGCGCTTGTTGTTGACGAAGGCGCGGGAGGCGAAGGAGACACTGACCGAATACCCCGAGGTGCGCATCACGGCGGTCTTGTCGACCGGCGAGATGGTGGATCTCTTGCTGACGGCCCAGGTCTTCGATGCGCTTACCGCGAGCCTGGTCGGCAAGACGCTCGGGCCGACCCGGAAGGCGTTGCGGGATGCGGGGCTCACCGCCGATCAGGTCAAGGGGGTGGTGATGGTGGGGGGGGCGACCCGCATGCCCCAGATCCAGCGCACCGTTGCACAGTTTTTCAAGCAGGAACCGCTCAACAACCTGGACCCGGACAAGGTCGTGGCCCTGGGGGCAGCGATTCAGGCGAACGTGCTGGCCGGCAACCGGGTTGCCGACGACTGGCTGCTGCTTGACGTCATCCCGCTGTCCCTGGGGATCGAGACCATGGGCGGGCTCGTGGAGCGGATCGTTCCGCGCAACTCCACGCTGCCGACGGCCCGGGCGCAGGATTTCACGACCTTCAAGGATGGCCAGACGGCCATGAGTTTTCATGTGGTGCAAGGCGAGCGCGAGCTGGTCGCCGACTGCCGTTCGCTCGCGAAGTTCGAGTTGCGCGGGATTCCCCCCATGGCGGCAGGGGCGGCGCGCATCCGGGTCACGCTGCAAGTGGACGCCGACGGCCTCCTGAGCGTGTCCGCGCGCGAGCAAAGCACGGGGGTGGAGGCCTCGGTGGCCGTGAAGCCGTCGTACGGATTGACCGATGACGACATTACCCGGATGCTCAAGGATTCTTACGTGCATGCCAAGGAGGATGTGCACGCGCGCGCGCTGCGCGAAGCGCAAGTCGAGGGCAAGCGCTTGGTCGAGGCGACGCAGGCGGCCCTGGCCGAGGATGGGGAAGCGCTGCTGTCCGCCGCAGAGCGCGCGGACATCGCCCGGGGGTTGAGCGCGCTTGCGGCAGCGCTTGAAGGCAGCGATCTGACCGCGCTCAAGCGGGCGGTCGAGACGCTCAATGGCCTGACCGTCGAGTTTGCCTCGCGCCGCATGGATGCGAGCGTGCGCAAGGCCCTGGCGGGCCATCGGATCGAGGATGTGGAATGTTGATGGATGCACGAGACCGGGAGAGTGGCCGATGCCCCAGCTGATCGTCCTGCCCCATGAAGAGTTGTGCCCCGAAGGCGCTGTCATCGACGCCGTCCCGGGCGCGTCGATTTGCGACACCTTGCTGAATAACGGCATCGAGATTGAGCACGCCTGCGAGAAGTCGTGCGCGTGCACGACGTGCCACGTCATCGTGCGGGAAGGATTCGCGTCGCTCAACCCGTCGGAGGAGGAAGAGGACGATCTCCTCGACAAGGCGTGGGGCTTGGAGCCGACCTCCCGTCTGAGCTGCCAGGCAGTGGTCGATTCCGCCGACCTGGTGATCGAAATTCCCAAATACACCATCAACATGGTCAAGGAGGGGCGCTCATGAAGTGGACCGATACGCTCGACATCGCGCTGGCGCTTTGCGAGCGCCACCCCGACGTGGACCCGCAATACGTGCGATTCACGGACCTCCATCGCTGGGTGACGGAGCTTGAAGGCTTCGCCGACGCGCCCGAGCGCTCCAACGAGAAAACCCTCGAAGCCATCCAGATGGCCTGGATCGAGGAGATGGACTGAGCCGCCTCGGCCCTCCCGGGCCGAACCGTATGCGCCGGGTTCGCGCACGCCCGGGCCGGTGGCACCCCCCCCTTCAGGATTTTCTCCAACAACCCAACCTAATTCGGTGTCATTAAACGTTTTGTCGTCAATGACGACGTGTTAAACTAACACGCCAGAGAGGACGGCATGGCAGATGACAGCGATCTAGAACGAACAGAGCCTGCGTCAGGCAGACGCCTTGACCAGGCACGCTCGAAGGGGCAGGTTCCGCGCTCGCGGGAACTGAACACGCTGGCCATCTTGTTCGCCGGCGGCGGGACGCTCATGCTCATGGGGAACACGCTCATGGGGCGTCTTGAGGCGCTGATGCGGCAAGGCCTCACCCTGGCGCCCGGCGAGCCGTTGGGCGGCACCGCGTTATTCGAGCGCTTTCAGCATGAAGCCTATGGGACCTTGCTTGCGTTTCTTCCGTTCCTCGCGGTCCTTGCCGTCGCCGCAGTGGGCTCCTCGGTGCTTCTGAGCGGCTGGCTGTTCTCGTTCGAGGCCCTTCAGCCCAGTTTCTCGCGTCTAAACCCCGTTTCCGGCCTGTCGAGGCTCGTCTCCCTGCATGGACTGATAGAGCTCGTCAAGGCGCTGATCAAGACCGTGGTGGTCGGCGGCATCGCCGCCTGGGTCATCTGGGGACGGCTGGGCGCACTGATGGGCCTCGCGCAGGAGCCTTTCGGCCAGGCGACGGCGCACATGGCCCACTTGACCGGCACGACCTTCCTGCTGGTGTCCGCGTCGATGATGCTGATCGCCCTGTTCGACGTGCCTTACCAGATTTGGGATTACAACGAGAACCTCAAGATGACCAAGGAGGAGGTTCGCCAGGAAGCCAAGGATAGCGAGGGGGATCCGCACATCAAGTCGCGCATTCGCTCCCTCCAGCGGGAGGCCGCCCGTCGCCGCATGATGGCAGCCGTGCCCAAGGCGGACGTGATCGTGGTCAACCCCACCCATTACGCGGTGGCGCTGCAATACCAGGATGATCGAATGCGAGCGCCCCAGGTGGTGGCCAAGGGCGAACGGCTGGTGGCCAAGCGCATTCTGGAGTTGGCGGAGGGCAGCCATGTGCCGGTGCTGCGTGCGCCGCCGCTCGCCCGTGCGCTGTACCATCATGCGGAACTGGGAGCGGAGATCCCGGCGGCCCTGTACACCGCGGTGGCCGAAGTGCTGGCCTACATCTATCAGCTGCGTCGCTATCACAGCGCCGGAGGGGTTCCCCCAGCGCCTCCGGATGCCTTGCCTGTGCCGCCCGATCTGGATCCAGGAGGTGAGGCCGCATGAATGCCCAGGTCAACACGCCGTCCATGCTGGGCGGCTTCGACTTGAGAAGGCTCGCCGGCCCGGTGCTGGTCATCATGATTCTTGCCATGATGATCCTGCCCCTGCCCCCCTTTCTGCTCGATCTGCTGTTCACCTTCAACATCGCCCTCGCGATGATCGTGCTGCTGGTGGCCCTTTACACGCGGGAGGCCCTGGAATTCTCGGTGTTTCCCACGGTTCTGCTGCTCACCACGCTGCTGCGCCTGTCGCTGAACGTCGCCTCGACGCGGATCGTGTTGCTGCGCGGCCACACGGGCCCGGCGGCGGCGGGCCACGTGATCGAGGCGTTTGGCCATTTTCTGGTCGGGGGCAATTACGCCGTCGGGCTGGTGGTGTTCGCCATCCTGGTCGTCATCAATTTCGTCGTGATCACCAAGGGTGCCGGGCGGATCGCCGAAGTGAGCGCCCGCTTCACCCTGGACGCCATGCCCGGCAAGCAGATGGCAATCGATGCCGACCTCAATTCGGGCCTCATTGCCGAGGACGAGGCGCGCAGCAGGCGCGCACAGATCGCGCAGGAGGCGGACTTCTACGGTGCCATGGATGGCGCGAGCAAGTTCGTCCGCGGCGATGCGGTGGCCGGCATCATCATCATGGTGATCAACATCGTCGGCGGTTTGGCGGTGGGTGTGTTCCAGCACGATATGCCGCTCGCCAAGGCGGTGAACAACTATACCCTGCTGACCATCGGCGACGGGCTCGTCGCCCAGATTCCGGCGCTGGTGATCTCGACCGCCGCCGGTATCGTGGTGAGCCGCGTGTCCACGGAAGAGGACCTGAGCCAGCAGTTGCTTGGCCAGATCTTCCAGAGGACCCAGGTGCTGTACATCGCCGGTTCCGTGCTCGCGATCCTCGGGCTCATCCCGAGCATGCCGCACGTCGCTTTCCTGATGGTGGCGGCCATTCTGGGCGGCATCGCCTACTACAAGGAACGCCAGGAGGCGCTGCGTGCCACGGTGCCACCCTCGCCGCCGACGGCTCCCCCCGAGCCGGTCGAGGTCAGTTGGGACGACGTCCAGCCGGTCGATATCCTGGGGCTCGAAGTCGGCTACCGGCTGATTCCCCTGGTCGACAAGGCGCAAGACGGCGAGCTGTTGCGCCGGATTCGCGGCATCCGCAAGAAGTTTGCCCAGGAAGTCGGGTTCTTGGTCCCGGCGGTGCATATCCGCGACAATCTCGAACTGCGGCCGAACGGCTATCGGGTGCTGCTGAAGGGCGTGGAGGTCGGCTTCGGCGAGGCGTTCGCCGGCATGTTTCTGGCCATCAACCCAGGCCGCGTGCTGGGCGCCTTGCCCGGACCGGAGACGCGTGATCCGACCTTCGGGCTGCCGGCGGTGTGGGTCGACGCAGGGATGCGCGAGCAGGCGCAAGGCTTCGGCTATACCGTCGTGGACGCCAGCACGGTGGTCGCCACCCATCTGAGCAACGTGATCCAAGGCCATGCCGCGGAGCTCCTTGGGCGCGAGGAGGTCCAGCAACTGCTCGATCACTTGGCCAAGGAC
Source organism: Pseudomonadota bacterium (assembly GCA_021817985.1). Lineage (GTDB taxonomy): Bacteria > Pseudomonadota > Gammaproteobacteria > Burkholderiales > JAKAFK01 > JAKAFK01. The sequence goes on from JAKAFK010000031.1 coordinate 7,406, forward strand.
GCCCCCAAGCTGGTGGAAGAGGTGGTGCCCAAGCTCGTGCCCTTGGGCGTCTTGCACAAGGTGCTGCAAAATCTGCTGGAAGAAGAGGTGCACATCCGCGACATGCGCTCGATCATCGAAGCGCTGGCGGAGACGGGCGCGCGCACCCAGGATGCCGACGAGCTCACGGCGGCGGTGCGGGTGAAACTGGGGCGTGCTATCATTCACGAGATCTTTTCGGGCGCGGGCGAATTGCAGGTCATCAGCCTGGACCCCTCTCTTGAGCATGTACTGATGCAGGCGACGCTGACCAAAGGCGCTGAAGGCGCGGGTTTCGAGCCAGGTTTGGCGGAAAACCTGCTCCGCCAGGCCGCAGGCCTCACCCAAGCCCAGGAGCAGTTGGGGCTTCCGGCCGTCCTGCTGGTGCCGGCCCCGCTGCGCACCGTGCTCTCCCGCTTCTTGCGCCGCGGCATTCCTCAGCTTAAAGTGGTCTCCCACGACGAGATTCCCGATTCCAAGACCATTAAGGTGACCGCTGTGCTGGGAGGCCGCGCATCGTGATCAGAAAATTCCACGCGAGCACGACGCGCGAGGCGCTGCGTCAGGTGCGCGACGCGCTGGGGGCGGACGCCATCATCCTCTCGAATCGCCAAGTGGCGGGGGGCGTCGAGATCATGGCTGTGGCCGACATGGATGTGGCGGCTTTGACCGCCCAACAGCTGCAGTTCGCCACCGCCCGCGTCGGAGATCCCGTGGCCCCCCGCCGTGAGCCCGTCCGGCTGCCTGCACAGGCCGACGTGCCGCCGAGGCCGGTTGCGCGCGAGGTCCAGCCCCCCGCGCCGGCACCAGCACCGCAGGTCCTGGCGCCCGCGGTTCCCGAGATGCCGCCGACGCCCAACCTGGCGGCGGTGCCCCCGATACCGGCGGCATCGGCCCCCCAGGCGAGTACGCCGCCGCCCAACGGCGCCGAAACACTCCCCGGTGCCGTGTCCTACGACGAATTCAGGAACGAGCTGTTTCGCGAAATCAGGTTCTTGCGCGGCCTCCTGGAGGGCCAGCTCGCGGGGCTTGCGTGGACCGACCTGCGGCGGCGCGATCCGGCCAAGCTCGAGATCATGCGGCGCATGCTCAGTGCCGGCTTCAGCGCAACGCTGGGCCGTCAGCTGCTGGACAAGATGCCCGAGGGGTGCGACTTCGAGCGGGGATTCAAATGGGTCAAGGCGGCACTGGCCCATAACCTGCACGCGGTGTCCATCGGCGAGGATCTGGTCGAACGGGGCGGGGTCTATGCGCTGGTGGGGCCCACCGGAGTCGGCAAGACGACCACGGTCGCGAAGTTGGCGGCCCGCTGCACGTTGCGGCATGGCGCCGGCAAGCTGGCGCTGCTGACCACGGACAGCTATCGGATCGGCGCCCATGATCAGCTGCGCATCTATGGCCGCATTCTGGGGGTGCCCGTCTACTCGATCAAGGACGAGTCGGATCTTCAGCTCACGCTCGCCGATTTGAAGAACCGGCACCTTGTGCTCATCGATACCGTTGGCATGAGCCAGCGCGATCGCCGGCTCGCCGACCAGGTGGCGCTCTTGTGCGGCGATGGGCGGGAGGTGAAGCGCCTCCTCCTCATCAGTGCCGTCTCTCAAGGCAGCACGCTAGACGATGTCGTGCGCAGCTACCAGGGAACGGGCATGAGCGGATGCATCCTGACCAAGGTCGATGAAGCCGTCGGCGTGGGGTCGGGGCTTGACGTCATTATCCGTCACCGCCTGAGCCTGCATTACGTGACCAACGGGCAGCGCGTGCCTGAGGACCTGCATCTGGCCAATTCGACCTATCTGGTGGACCGTGCCTTCAAGTCGGGGCAGGAGCTGGGCCCGTTCGGCGTCGAGGAAGCCGAAGCCCCGCTCCTCATGGCCACGGACTTCGGGAGCCAGTTGGAAGAGGCCGAGTCCCGCCGCCTCAAGGCGACGCGACAGGGGTGATGTGGGGCGGGCGCCGCACGATCAGGCCGAAGGGTTGCGTCGCCTCCTCGCTCGCGGGGAGACGCGCATCATCGCCTTCGCCAGCGGGTGCAAGGGCAGCGGCCAGACCAGCGCAATCCTGAATCTGGGCGCCGCCCTTTCGAGAGGCGGGCGGCATGTCGTGGTGCTCGACGAGGCCGGCGGCCGCGCCAGTCTTTCGCATGCCCTGGGCGTCGACCGTTCCCGCGACCTCGTGAGCCTGGCGCGCACGGACGAAGGGGTGCGTGCGCTTCTCGAGGAGAACGCGGATGCCCTTCGCGTGATCCCGGTGGCACACGGCCTGCGCGGGCTGTCCGAGTTGTCGTCGGAGGCGGTGGAGCGGCTCGCGCAATCACTCGCCGCCTCGCCCCGCCCGATCGACGTGCTGATGGTGGACGCAAAGCCGGGGGGCGAGGGCGTTCCCATCTGCCTCGCCGCGCCCGAAGTGGTCGTGGTCGTGAGCAACTCCCGTTCCTCGATCAAGGAGGCCTACGCGTTGATCAAGGTCCTGAGCCAGGAGTATGGGAGGCATCGCTTCCACCTCTTGGTGACGCGAGCGGGACAAGGCGACGGGGAGACCATCTTCGCCAACATGGTGGAGGCGACCAGCCGTTTTCTCCAGGTTTCCCTGGACTTCATGGGCTGGGTGGCGCCCGACGAAAAAGTCGCCCAGTCGGTGCGGACCGGGCGCACCGTGGTGGAAGCATGGCCCGCATCGGATTGCGCCAAGGCGTTCCGCGGCTTGGCCGATGTGATCGAGCGCTGGCCGTATCCGCGCGAAGAAGAGGGCAGGATGGACGTTTTCGTGCGGCGGCTGGTCTATAGCAGTCGAATTGCGGCAAAACAGTTGAGTTCGGCCTCGACATAGTATTATGCTTGCGCCCGGGAGGAGCAGACACGGGACATCCCGCGTGCTCGCAAATTAAAAAGACCGTTATGCGTGACACTGCAACGAATCTCGACAAGGACAAGGCGGTCGCGGACTATGCGCCTCTCGTCAAGCGCATCGCCTATCACCTCATGGCGAGATTGCCTTCCAGCGTGCAGATCGACGATCTTATCCAGGCGGGCCTCATTGGCCTGCTGGATGCCGCCACCCATTTCGACGCGTCGCAAGGGGCCCAGTTCGAGACCTACGCCGTGCAGCGCGTGCGCGGCGCCATGCTGGACGAATTGCGGCAGGCCGACTGGCTCCCGCGCAATGTGCGCAAGTCCTTGCGCGTCATCGAGGCGGCGGTGGCCAAGCTCGAGCAGAAGAGCGGACGCCCGCCGACCGAGCGGGAGCTGGCCGAGGAACTCAACATGCCCCTGGCGCAATATCAGCAGATGCTCCACGATGCCCGTGGGTGCCAGCTGCTCTACTACGAAGATTTCCAGGAGGGGGAAGGGGCCGATTTCTTTGACCACTATGGCGCCGAACAACGGGTCAATCCGCTCGACATTCTCTCGGATGGGCGTTTCCGGAGCCAGCTCGTGAAGGCTATCGAGGGGCTTCCCGAGCGCGAGCAGCTGGTGATGGCCCTCTATTACGAACAAGACCTCAACCTGAAGGAAATCGGCGAGGTCTTGGGCGTGAGCGAGTCGCGGGTCTGCCAGCTGCACGGCCAGGCCGTATCCAGGCTCCGAAGCCGCCTGCGCGACTGGACCTGACGCCGCGGGCGGCGTCCGCTTCACCCCGAAGGGTTGCCCGCCCTGAGCCCGGCACCGGTCCGGCGGTCAAGAAATGCCCCGCCGCGCCGATATGCTATTGACTTAAGAACAAACACACCATAGGGCTTGCCGGATCTTGAAGTTTCCCCTGATTGACCTCCAGAACGGGCGCGCGGGATGGATCTGACCAGCATCGGGGGCATTCTGGTCGCCTTGACCGCGATTCTTGGCGGGCAGCTTCTCGAAGGCGGGCGCATCGGCTCGTTGCTGCAGGTCACCGCATTCATCATCGTCATCGGCGGGACCATGGGCGCGATCATGCTGCAAAGCTCGTTGCCCACGTTCCTCCTCGGCGTCAAGATGATCGGCTGGGCCTTCAAGCCGCCCGTACGCGCGCCACAGTCGCTGATCGACGATGTGATCCGCTGGAGCACCCTGTCGCGCAAGGGGGGCCTGCTTGCCCTCGAGCCGTTGATCGAGGACCTCGAGGACCCTTTCATGCGGAAAGGCTTGCAGCTCCTGGTGGATGGTGCCGAGCCGGAGGTGCTGCGCGAGTCGCTGGAGCTCGAGATCGGCGCGGCGGAAGAGCGCCTTCGGGCGGGCGCCAAGGTGTGGGAGTCCGCCGGCGGCTATGCGCCCACGATCGGGATCCTCGGTGCGGTTTTGGGGCTGATCCATGTCATGGAGAACCTCTCGGATCCGAGCAAACTGGGCGGAGGCATTGCGGTGGCCTTCGTGGCAACGATTTATGGGGTGGGATCGGCCAACCTGTTTTTCCTGCCGGTCTCCAACAAGCTCAAGGCCCATGTCGCGCACGAGGTCATGTTGCGCAACATGCTGATCGACGGTCTGGTGTCCATCGCCAACGGGGAAAATCCCCGCGTCATCGAGACCAAGCTGCAAGGTTACCTCGCCTAGAGGGCACCCCACCTGGAGTCGGCGGATGGCTCATCGCAAGCGCCATGAAGAGCACGAGAATCACGAGCGGTGGCTGGTATCCTATGCCGACTTCATCACCCTCCTGTTCGCCTTTTTCGTGGTGATGTATTCGATTTCCCAAATCAATGTCGGAAAATACCGCGTCCTGAGCCAGTCGCTCGTGAGCGCCTTTCGCAATACGCCGCGCTCGAGCATGCCCATTCCGCTGGGAGCGGAACCCGGCGGGGAACGCGTGCGCGCGCCGCATGCGGTTTTCCGCCCCACCATGCTGGTGAGTCCGCATGAGGGGGCTCCCACGGCGCAGGAGGTGGCGCATGTGCAACAGGAGCGGCAGATGCGCGGCATCGCGGACAACATCCTGCAAGTGCTGGAACCGCTGGTCAAGGAAGGGCAGGTCCGGATCACCCAGAATAGTCTGGGCGTGGCGGTCGAGATCAACGCCAGCGTGTTGTTTGCCTCGGGGCAGGCCATCCTGCAGCCGACATCCGTCAAGGCGTTGACTGCGGTGGCCAAGGTTCTCGCCGGGCAGCGTAACGCCGTTCAGGTGCAAGGTTACAGCGACAACACGCCCATTCGAACGCCCCAGTACCCGTCCAACTGGGAATTGTCTTCCGCGCGCGCAAGCAGTGTGGTGCGCATCTTCATCCGCAACGGCGTCGCGCCGGGACGCTTGGTGGCAATGGGGTTTGCGGCCAACGCACCGGTCGCCAGCAATGCGACGGCCGCAGGACGGGCGAGGAATCGTCGGGTCACGGTGTTGATTTTGCCCGACCGCGCGGCGTGAGCCGTGAGCGGGGCTAGATTTTTGCCAGCGGACGACCGAAATGGGCGGCTGCGGTCCGCCCATCCGGTCCATAGAGGTCGAGTTGCCCGCGTGCCACCTGAAGCACGGCCAGCGCCTCCCGGTTGTAGCGCATCTTGGTTTGCACCATGGCGCCATTGGCGTCGTTGAGGCGCCGGGCGGTCTGCGCGAGGTCCAGCAGTTCACGCCAATGCCGGGCGGCAACCTGTGAGCGCTCGGCATCCAGATAGGGCGTCCATGAGCCGGGCGCTTCGCGCATCGGATCCAATCCGCGGGATGAGAGGAAGCGCCGGCGCCGTTCCGCCAGCTGAGTGAGCGTCACCACCGCCTGGGACTTTCGTCGGGCAAGCTCCAGCAGCGGCTCGACATCCATCTGTGCGAGAACGGCTTGCTCGGAGCGCAGGAGATCGACGAACTGTCGGAAGGCCGCCACCTCGGCGCGAAGGTCGTCTAGGAACGCGTCTGGATTGCCCGGTGTCATGCCCGTCTCGACCATGGTTTGCGCGACCTCACGCCTTTCCGGAAAGCACGAGTTCCTTCACGGTATCGAGAAGGCGCTCGGCGATGACGCTGGAGTCGATCTGGAAGCGGCCTTCGCTGATGGCCCGCTTGATTTCTTCCACGCGTGCCGTGTCCACCTCGCCGACCCCGGCGAGGCTTGCCTCCAACAGGCTGAGCTGCGCCGAGAGCGACGTGATCCGGACGCTGTCGTCCCCCGACGGCCCGGACGTGCCGGGCGAATTGCGCGAAGCTCGGCCCTTGGTCTGGCTTTGCGTGACCCCCGCCCCGCGTGATGGCTTGGAGGAGCCTACTTTCAAATGGGTGACCTCGCGTAAAGTGGGTGCGTGTCGATGCGTCTAGAGGGACAGCGCTGGTTCAGTTAGGCCGGAAACGACGATCGTTGGTTCCTTATCGTCCGGTACCTGTAAAACTTTAGAGGGGGGACGTGGCCCCGAGCGGCCTCGGCGGGCCTCCTCTTCATTGTAAGAAAGCACAGCCGATGGGCGCCGTCAAGCTGAGGTGGCGGACGCGTTGCGCGACGGGGGGCTCAAGCCAGGGCGGGCTGCCCGACGTCGGGGCTTGGCGCAGGCCCGATGATGCGATTCTTGCCCAGCTGCTTTGCCTGGTACATCCGTTCGTCGGCCATGGCGACCAGGGCGCGCCAATCCGTCGGGCGGTCCGCGTCTGAGGCGATGCCGACGCTGGCCGTGAGAACCTTCTCGTCCGGCCGAACGATGCTCGTGCCGTGAAGGAGCGCCTCGAGGCGACGAGCGGCTTGCGGCGCGCTGGCGTGCGGAAAGAGGAGCACGAATTCCTCGCCGCCCCAGCGAACGATGGCATCGGAGGCGCGCAGGCCGGAGCGTAGTCGAGAGGCCAGGGCGACGATGATGCGGTCGCCCGCCGAGTGGCCGAAACGGTCGTTGATCGACTTGAAATCGTCGATGTCCAGGAATGCGAGCGCCAGCGGGTAGTGATGACGGGCCGCGAGTCTGATCTGGAGGGCGATGACCTCTTCGCCGGTCTTCCGGTTGAGGGCACCGGTCAGGGCGTCGGCGCTGGAGCGGGCAAAGAGTTCGCGCATCAGGAAGAGTTGCATGGCGGCCGAAATGGCGGCCACGCCGCTGACCAGCACCAGCAGCCACAGAATCGCGATGCCGTCGATACCGGGCAGGAGGGATTGCGAGGGCAGGAGGAACGGCGCGGCGAGGGCTGCCGCCAGGATGGGCGCCGCAAGCGCCAAGGATTCGGAAAATGTGAGGGGAAAGACGGCGATTCCCGAGGTCAGGATGAACGGCAGGAAGGTGTAGCCACTGGCCATGGCGGCACCGATGTAATCGAGATGGGTGCCGCTTAGCACAGCCCGGGAGTAGACGAAGAACGTGGCCGGGATGAGGAAGAGCAGGAGCAGCCCCGAGCGCATGCGGGCCAGCTGCGGTTCGCAGCGGCACAAGAGTGCGACCGCCATGAAGGCAGCACTCACGGCAAAGCGACCGATTTCCAGGCGAATGGCGATGCGCGGCGGCAGGGCCAATTGATCGAGGATGGCCCACAACGGCGTGACCACCGCAAACAACGCCGCAATCAGCCGCACCCGGTAGAGCACGACCCGGGCTCGCTCGCGGGAAAAGATCTCTGAGTGCGTGCGGCTCGTGAGGCCCGCCTTGAGGTCGATCATCGTGTGTCCACCCAGTTGACAAACCAATCCGTCAAATCCCATGCGGAAGCGTCTGGGCGTGCGCAGCGCTTGGGCCTTCCATACGATAGGAACTTACGCTATTGGGGGAGGGGGGTCAATGGCCCCAAACGGCCATTGTCAAGAATGGCGACTGGAGGTGCAACCGGTGGCGCGGGCGTCTTCAGGGAGTCAGTAGGCGACCGCCACCGTCCCTTGTCCCGTGGCGATGCCGGTGATGATGCTTCCCGAGGGCACGCGCACGGGCACGGGTTGCCCGACGGCGGCGTTGGCGAGGGCGCGCCCCTGGGAGGTCACGGTAAATCCTTGCCCCGTCGCCGCCAGCGTGACATTCTGCCCCAGGTGAATCACCAGGGGGGCCCGCAGGATATCGAGGCGCAGGGCGTAGCCCGCGGGTACGCCATACGTCAGGATGCGTCCGACCGGTTGCGCGGGATCGGACAGCACGCCGTTGGGCAGTTGCGAGAGATCCTCCTTCCTGAGCGTGACATCGCCCGGACTGATGACTTGTCCTTGCGGCAGAGGCCGGGCGGCCACCACCACGGGAGCGAACACCTGGACATCGACCGGAACATACAACGACCAATCCGGCGACAAGCATCGCACGCCGACCGAGCTGTTGCCCCACAGTCGTCCGCCGACAGGCACGAAGGCCTTGAGGTGCGCGCAACGGGGCAACTCGAGCCGCGGGTCGATGGTGCCGACCGAGAGCTTGACGGTGCCCGGCAGCTGCGCGGCATGGGCACGCACATAGTCTCGCACGGCCTGCCGGATAGCGGCGTGCGGTTCGGGTGCGGCGGCCAAGGCGGGGGGCGCCTGCCAGAGGGCCAGCATCAGGCAGAGGGGGACGGCGAACAGGCGGCGTTGTAGCGGCATGGCAAGGCTTGCGACGGGCAGTGCCTCTATTCTAACAGAGGCCGGTGCCCCTGATCGACTGGAAACGTTTCCGGTTGAAGAGAATAGGTGCTCTGTCCGGGTCTGCAGGAAACGGGCGCAGTGGCCGCAGGAACCTGGGAAGGGGACCTTCGACGGGGCTCATGAAGGCCGAGGACTGGACTCAGGCACTCCCCTTAGGTCGCGCGAACCCGGCCAATTCGCTATCATGATGCTCTGTCGCCTTGCCCCGCGAGCCCGCCGCGGCGGCGCGATCGGCCGGGCGATGACGGAATCGTTCGGAAATCTTGTCAGAACCAGAAGAAAGCGCTTCGCATGAGTACTCGTTCGACGGCCAATCCTACCGACATCGCGCGCGAGACCCTGAAGGTCCTGGCGACGCGCCGCATGCTGCCCACCCCGGAGAATTATCAGAAGGTTTACCACGAAGTCGCCGGTACCGCGCCGGAGGCGCCCGGGCTGGAAGAGCTCCAGATGATCGTGCGCCGGTTGGCCGAGCATGCGGCCACCGCGAAGCGCCCTCTGCTGTCCTTGGATCGTGCGCTGGGGGAGCGCCAATGGGCGAAGGTCGAGGAAGCCCTTGCAAAGCTCTCGGGCGGCGGGTCCGATACCGTGTCCTGGCCCGACCTGATTCGGGAATTATTGAAACAATGGCAGACGGCCCATAGCGGGCTGACCACTCAGCGCAAGCGCGAGGGGGTCGAGCAGGTGCTCATCCATTTCGGTTCCGATCCCGCGATGCTGGGGCCCAAGCTCCAGGCGCTGGTGGCCTCGTGGGCCCAGTCGCCTGCGGCGCCCGGCGGGAGCCTCACGGAGGGCGAGGCACTTGCCGCGGCCGTTGAGGCCACCCCATCCCCCGCCCAGGCGGTGCGCGCGGCGCCGCAGGCGCCCGACGGCGCGGTTGCGGGCATGCTGCGCGATCTCGTCGCCCAGACGCTTGAGCAAGGGGTGGTGCCCCGGCTGGTGCGTTTTCCCGACCTGGCCGACGGCGCCCGGAGTCTGGTGGCGCGCGTGCGGGAAGCCACCGATGTCCTCGCGCTGCAGGGACTGTCGAAGGAGCTGAAGGCCCTATGGGTGCGCATCGAACTGCGCGGCGAGGACGACGCGCAATTGCTCGCTTCCGTGCTCTCGCTGCTGCGCCTTCTGCTCGACAATGTGGCCGAGCTCGTTTCCGACGACCAGTGGCTGGCCGGGCAGATCGATGTCGTCCGCAAGGTGATGACGGGCGAAGTGGATCGCCGGTCGATGTTCGAGGCGGAGCGGCGCTTCAAGGAAGTCCTTTACAAGCAAGGGACCTTGAAGAAGAGTCTGGACGAGGCCAAGAGCACGTTCAAGCATATGATCGCCACCTTCGTCGATCGCTTGGGGCAGATGGCCGAAAGCACGAGCGGCTATCATGACAAGATCTCGGCTTACTCCGAACGGATCAGTGCGACCGAGACCATTCATCAGCTCTCCTCCGTCGTGCACGAATTGATGGCGGATACCCGCGGGATGCAGCTGGACATCGCGCGCTCGCGCGACGAGTTGATCGAGACGCGCCGCCAGGTGGATGAGGCCGAAAGAAAGGTCCATGAGCTCGAGCTCGAGCTCGAACGGGTCAGCGGACTCGTGCGCTCGGACCAGCTCACCGGCACCCTCAACCGGCGCGGCCTGGAGGATGCGTTTGAGCGAGAGCTCGCGCGCGCGGCGCGGTCCGGCGCCGCGTTGAGCCTCGCGCTTCTGGATGTGGACCATTTCAAGAGGCTCAACGACCGTTATGGCCACCAGGCCGGCGATGCCGCCTTGGTCCATCTGGCGCGCGTCGTGCAGGAGACGTTGCGTCCGGTGGACGTGGTGGCGCGCTATGGGGGCGAAGAGTTCATCATCGTCATGCCCGAGACGCCGGCCGCACAGGCCGTCAAGGCCATGACGCGGCTGCAGCGCGAACTCACCAAGCGGTTCTTTCTCCATAATCAGGAGCGCCTGCTCATCACCTTCAGCGCAGGGGTGGCCCAGTGGCGCGCGGACGAGCCGGTCGATGCGCTCATCGCGCGCGCCGACCAGGCGGTCTATGAAGCCAAGGAGCACGGGCGTAACCGCGTGGTTCTGGCGGGCGCCTAGCCCGCGCCACCAATTCTTGCCGGGCCCGGCAAGAATTTCCGTCCGGCGGTTCCCGCGGCTTGCGCATCAGGCGACGCTCCCCGCCTACGCCCGCATCCGCCGCCAGAGTCATCCTGCCCCTCCTGTCTTTTCGACGCGCCCGCCTTCGCGCCAATAGACCTGCTTGGCACGTTTCATGCTTTGTTCCTTTTGCAGGATACGAAGGAGGGAAGCCGTGCCGAGTGGCCTTGATGCGATGTTTGGCTTTTACCAGCGCGCCCTGGATTTGCGGGTGCAGCGCCAGCAGGTGCTGGCGGCCAATATTGCGAATGCCGACACGCCGGACTACAAGGCGAGGGATTTCAATTTCCATGGTGCCCTGAGCCGTGCCGTCGGCGCCACCTCCTTGCCGCTGGTCACGACGTCGTCGCGGGACCTGGACCCGCCGCAGGGTGCGGGCCCGTCGCCCAAGCTTCTCTATCGTGTTCCGCTGCAGCCGTCGATAGACGGCAACACCGTGGATTCTGACGTGGAAATGGCGCAGTTCAGCGACAACGCGGTGCGCTATGAAGCGGGACTTACGTTTCTCACCACGCAGATCAAATGGATGACAACCGCGATCACGGGGTAACGGGCAATGTCCTTATTCAGCGTGTTTAACATCGCCGGAACGGCACTGACTGCGGAGTCGCAGCGTCTTAATGTCGTCGCGAGCAACTTGGCCAACGCGAACAGCACGACGAGCTCGACTGGGCAGCCCTACCGTGCGCGCGAGGTGGTCTTCTCGGCGATCCCGCTCAATGGCGGCCCCATGGCGGGCGGGGTCAGGGTGGCCGAAGTCGTCAACGATCCCGCCCCGCTCAAAGAGGTCTACGACCCGAGCAATCCTTCCGCCGATGCCAACGGGTACGTGGCGATGCCCAACGTGAATGCGGTCGATGAAATGGTCAATATGATCTCCGCCTCCCGTTCCTACCAGAACAACGTCGACATGATGAATACGGCCAAGAATTTGTTGGCCAAGACATTAACCCTGGGTCAGTGACTTTTGCCCGATCGGAGAGCGCCATGAGCATTTCCCCTGTAACGGCCGCCTCGCAAGCCACGGCGGCGAGCGGCGCGTCGGCGTTGAGCGCGAGCTCGCTGCAGAACATGAGCCAGACTTTCCTGCAGCTCCTCGTCGCCCAGATCCAGAACCAGGATCCCACCAATCCGATGGACAACGCGCAGATGACCTCCCAGCTGGCACAGTTGTCGACTGTCGACGGGATCAATCAGCTCAATTCCACGGTGAGCAGCCTGGCCTCGAGCCTGACCCAGGCGAGCAGCCTGCAAGCCGCAGGGCTGGTCGGGCGGGGGATTCTGGCGCCGGGCAACGCCTTGAGCCTGGCGAATGGGCAGTCCCAAGGCGGGGTCTCGCTCGCGCAGCCGGCGGGCGATCTGCAGGTCACCATCAAGGATGCGGCGGGCAATGTGGTGAATACACTCGATCTTGGCGCGCAGCCGGCCGGGGTCGTGCCGTTCCAGTGGAATGGCGCAACGAACGCGGGGGGCACGGCGCCGAGCGGCACCTACACCTTCACGGCGAGCGCGGCCCAGGGCGGCAGCGCCGTGCAGACCAGCCCCCTCGCCTATGCGACGGTGCAAAGCGTGACGCTGGGGCCGAGCGGGGCCACCCTGAATACGGACACGCTGGGCGCGGTCGGCCTCGCCAACGTCGACCAAATCTTCTAAGTCTGACTCACGGAACCCATTTCAGGAGAACAGCATGCAATTCCAGTCAGGACTGAGCGGATTGAACGCCGCTTCGCAGAATCTGGATGTGATCGGGAACAACATCAGCAACGTGTCCACCATCGGCTACAAGGGGTCGACGGCACAATTCGCGGATGTCTATGCGAACGCGCTGCAGGCCTCGGGAGGCGTGCAGATCGGGATCGGAGCCAATCTTTCTGCGGTCTCCCAGCAATTCTCCCAGGGCAACATCGAATCCACCAACAATCCGCTGGATGTCGCCATCAACGGCGGTGGGTTCTTCCAGCTCGCCACCAATGGCGTGACCACCTACACCCGAGACGGGGAGTTCCAGGTGAACAACGCGGGTGATCTGGTGACGAGCACGGGCGCCTACGTGCAGGGATATTCGGTCGACGCGAACGGGAACATCGTTCCGACCAACCCGGGCAACCTCCAGCTGTCGACCGCAGGGATCGCGCCGGCGGCGACCACGACGTCCACCATGCAGCTCAACCTGGATTCCACGCAACCGGCGATCACGGCGACGTTCAATCCGAATGATCCGACGACCTACACCTATTCGACCTCGCAGACGGTCTACGACAGCCTGGGCAATTCCCACGTGTTGTCGACGTATTTCGTCAAGACGGGCTCCAATGCCTGGACGATGTATCCGGCCGTGGACGGGACCCAGACCAATGTGTCGCCCGCATCGGTCAACCTGACCTTCGGTTCCGACGGCGCGCTCACCGCCCCCACCAGTCCCACGACGATCAGTTTCCAGCCGGGCACCGGGGCGACCAGTCCCCAGAGCTTCACCCTCTCCCTCACCGGAACGACCCAGTACGGGATGACCTCGTCGGCGAACGCGATGACGCAAAACGGCAATACCGGGGGCTCGTTGTCCAATTTCAGCATCAACAGCGATGGCACGGTCGTCGGCAACTATACGAACGGGCAAAGCAAGACGCTCGGCCAGATCGTGCTGGCGAACTTCACCAATCCACAGGGATTGGCGTCGCTGAGCGGCAACCAATGGGCGCAGACCGCCGCGTCCGGGCAGCCGCTCGTGGCAGCCCCGGGGACCTCCAACTTCGGCGTCCTGCAGGCGTCGTCGCTCGAACAGTCCAACGTGGACCTGACCTCCCAATTGGTCAACCTGATGACCGCGCAGTATGACTATCAGGCGAATGCGCAGACCATCAAGACGGACAGCCAACTGATGCAGACCATCGAGAGCCTGTAATCCGTCACCCGCTCGAGGAAGCCCACCCATGGATCGCCTCATCTACATCGCGATGACCGGAGCGCAGCATGCGCTCACGCGCCAGGACACCGTCGCGCAGAACATCGCGAACGCCAGCACGACGGGTTACAAGGCGGCAGTGGACGGGTTTCGCGCGCTGCCGGTGTTCGGGCAAGGCGCCCCCACCCGCGCGTACGTGGTCGACGCGACGGAAGGGGCCGACTTGAAGGCCGGCGCCATTGTGAATACGGGGCGCAACCTGGACGTGGCGGTGAACGGGAAAGGGTGGATAGCGGTACAGGCGCAGGACGGGAGCGAGGCCTATACGCGCGACGGCAGCTTGAAGGTCAGCCCCAACGGGATCTTGCAGACGCGCGATGGCTTGAACGTGTTGGGGGACGGCGGGCCGATCGCCATCCCCCCCAACGCGAAGATCTCCATCGGCCAGGACGGCACGGTGTCGGCCGTGCTGTTTAATGACCAGACCAACGCGGTCAACGTGGTGGGGCGGATCAAGCTCGTCGATCCCCCGGCCTCCACGCTGGTGCGCGGCGACGACGGCCTGTTTCGCCTGGCAAATGGCCAGCCGGCGGCTGCAGATGCCAACGTCAAACTCGTCTCGGGCGCGCTGGAGTCGAGCAACGTGAACATTGCCGATGCGCTGGTGAACATGATCAGCGTGTCGAGACAGTACGACCTCGAAATGAAGATGCTGCAGACGGCCGACAGCAACGCGCAGGCCGCCTCGCAACTCCTCGTCGTCAACTAAGGGATAGGACAACCCCATGATACGATCCCTCTTCATCTCGGCCACCGGCCTTGACGCCCAACAGACCCAGATGGACGTGATCGCCAACAACCTGGCCAACGTCAGCACCAACGGCTTCAAACGCAGCCAGGCGGTGTTCCAGGATCTGCTCTATCAGACCTTGCGTCAGCCGGGGGCGCAGTCCTCGCAGCAGACGCAGCTGCCGTCCGGATTGCAGCTCGGCACCGGGGTGCGGCCGGTTGCCACCGAGAAGATCTTCACGCAAGGCAACCTTCAGCAGACGGGGAATTCGCTCGACGTCGCCATCAACGGCCAAGGCTTTTTTCAGGTCCTGATGCCGGATGGCACCACCGACTATACGCGCGACGGTTCCTTCCAGGTGAACAGCCAGGGCCAGGTCGTCACCGCGAGCGGCTACCCGGTCCAGCCGGCCATCACCATTCCCCAGAACGCGCTGACCGTCACCATCGCCGCCGACGGCACCGTTTCGGTGACCCAGCCGGGGTCCTCGGCGGCCACCCAGATCGGCCAGGTCCAGCTGGCGAATTTCATCAATCCCGCCGGCCTGCAAAGCGTCGGCGACAACCTCTACGAGCAGACCTCCGCTTCCGGCACGCCGGCGACCAATACGCCGGACTCCAATGGACTGGGTGCGCTTCAGCAGGGGTTCGTCGAGACCTCCAATGTCAATGTGGCGGAGGAGCTGGTCAACATGATCGAGACGCAGCGGGCTTATGAAATCAACTCGAAGGCCATCACGACGTCCGACCAGATGCTCCAGACCCTCTCGCAGATCTGACGGTAGGCACGATAATTGCTCCTCTCAGGGCATGCCGTCGAAGAACAGGTAAGCGTATGAACTCCCTGAGACCGATCCGTCGCCCGCTTTTGTGGGCATTGCTTGCCACCGGCCTGCTGGGCGGCTGCATGAGCCCCCCGAAACCGGACGTGCTGCAGCCCATGACGGCGCTCCCGAAGGAAGTCTCGCCCCCGCCGAGCCGCGACGGCGCCATCTATCAGCCCGGATACGGGCGCTTGGCGCTCTTCGAGGACCGGCGGGCGCGCCACGTGGGCGATATCATCACCATTCTGATCGCCGAGAATATGTCCGCGACTTCCAGTGGGAACAGCAGCGCCCAGCGCAGCGGCGACACGGAAGTTTCCGTCCCGACGATCTCCGGCGTCCTCGGCAAAACTTTCCAGGGGATGGCAATTTCCGGCACGGATGCGACCAAATTTGCCGGGCAGGGGGCAACCTCCAGCAGCAACGTCTTCACGGGATCGATCGGCGTGACCGTGATCCGGGTGCTGGCGAACGGTGATCTGGTGGTCAGCGGTCAGAAGGAACTGGCGATCGGCCAGCGCACCGAATACATCCGCTTTTCGGGGGTGGTCAATCCCGCCGACATCACGGCGCAGAATACGGTTGCATCCACCCAGGTGGCCGACGTGACGCTTGAGGACAGGGGCCGCGGCTACATCGACGAGGCGCAGGTCATGCCTTGGCTGTCGCGCATCTTCATGTCCGTGCTGCCGTTTTGAGGACCGGTTCGTATGATCACGCTCTTTAGACGGGAATGGTGGGCCGCGGTACTGCTGGTGCTGGCGGCCTCGGCGCATGCCGATCGGATCAAGGATCTCGCCTCGGTGGAGGGGGTGCGCGTCAATCAGTTGATCGGGTATGGGCTGGTGGTGGGCCTGGACGGCACCGGCGATCAGACGACCCAGACGCCGTTTACCGTGCAAAGCCTGGAAAGCATGCTGACGCGCCTGGGCATCAACGTGCCCCCCGGCACGAGCTTGCAGCTCAAGAATGTGGCCGCGGTGACCGTGACGGCCGATCTCCCGCCGTTCGCCGTGCCTGGGCAGCAAATCGACGTCACCGTGTCGTCGATCGGCAACGCCGGGTCATTGAGCGGCGGCACGCTCCTCATGACGCCGCTCAAGGGGCTGGATGGGAAGGTCTACGCGATCGCCCAGGGCAATGTCTCGATCGGCGGCGCGGGCGCGTCCGCGGGGGGCAGCAGCGTGCAGATCAATCACCTGAGCGCAGGACGCATTCCCGATGGGGCGACCGTGGAGCGCGCCCTGCCCATCGTGCTGGGACAAGGCCCCTATGTCAATCTGGACCTTGCCAACGCGGATTTCACGACCGCCGCACGCATCGTGCAGGCGATCAATCAGGCGATGGGGAACGGAACGGCGCAGGCGATGGACAGCCGCCTCATCCAGGTGCGTGCGCCGGACGATCCCAATGCGCGCGTGGCGTTTGTCTCCCGCCTGGAAAATCTTTCGGTTGATCCGGGGGAGGCCGCGCCGAAGGTGATCCTCAACGCGCGGACCGGTTCGATCGTCATGAATGAGGCGGTGACCGTGGACGATTGCGCGATCGCCCACGGCAACCTCTCGGTGGTCATCAACACGCAGCCTGTCATCAGCCAGCCCACGCCGTTTTCGAAGGGACGCACGGTCGTGGCCCAGCAGTCCCAGATTTCGGTGACCACCGAGAAGGGGCACCTCATCGTCGTGCCGACCAGCACGTCGCTCGACAGCATCGTGCGCGCCCTCAATGCGGTGGGCGCGACGCCCCAGGACCTCTTGTCGATCCTGCAGGCCATGAAGGCCGCGGGTGCCTTGCACGCGGACCTGGAAATCATCTGAGGAGGCTTTGAGGTGCTAGGAGCCTACGATCTTTCGCCGAGTTTTGCCGTCGATGCGCAGTCCATCGGGCAGCTGAAGCTCGCGGTCAAGCGAGATCCGAAGGATGCGCTGAAGCTCGCCGCACGGCAGTTCGAAGCCCTCTTCGTCGACATGATGCTGAAGAGCATGCGCGATGCGACCCCGCACGACGGCCCGCTCGACAGCGCCCAGAGCAATATGTACACGGATTTCCTGGACCAGCAGCTCGCGCAGTCGCTGGCCTCCGGCAAGGGATTCGGGCTTGCCGGCCTCATGCTCCGGCAGTTGACCACGGGCCAGGCGGGCACCGCGTCGGGGAGCCAGGCGAGCGCGGCATCGGGGAGCCAGGGGGGCGCGGTGACCGGCCTTGGCGGCGCGCAGGGCGGACTGGGGGCGGAAGCCGACGGTCCCGCCGCGGGGGCCACGACGAGCGCTTCGCGCAAGGCGTTTGTCAATACGCTGTGGGCGCCGGCGCAAGCCGCCGCCCAGTCGCTGGGCGTGCCGCCCAGCTTTCTGATTGCCCATGCGGCGCTGGAAACCGGCTGGGGGATGCACGAACCGGTCGGACCGGACGGACAGAAGAGCTACAACCTCTTCGGCATCAAGGCCGGCCCGGGGTGGAAGGGCAAGGTGGTGCATGCCCTCACGACCGAGTACGTCAACGGCGTCCCGCAAAAGACCGTGCAAGCCTTCCGCGCCTACGATTCCTACGCGCAAGCCTTCCAGGACTATGCAAACGTGTTGCGCGACAATCCCGGCTATGCGGCAGCGCTGGCGAGCGGGGGCAATGCGCAGGCCTTCGCGCAAGGTCTGCAGCGGGGCGGCTATGCCACGGATCCGGCCTATGCGGCGAAGCTCTCGCGGATCATCCAGAGCGCTTCTTTCGCGAGCGCGCTGGCAGCCTGATTAAAGACGGGCCTGGAAAGGCCGTAATAAGAATCGAGCGGGGAGGGTACGGCGTTCCAGGTGCCGCTCCTCCCGAGGAATAGGGGAGCAAGAGATGGCGGATATTCTTGGGATCGGCGTGAGTGCGCTCAATGCGGCGCAGATCGGGCTCATGACCACCGAGCAAAATATCGCGAACGTCAACACGCCCGGGTACAGTCGGCAGACCATCGTGCAGAGCGCGGCGACCCCTCAGGATACCGGGGTGGGCTTCCTCGGCAGCGGCGTGCAGGTGGACACCGTTCAGCGTCAGTACAGCCAGTTTCTGACCGATCAGGTCAATCAGGCCCAGACGCAGGCAAGTTTCTACAGCACCTACAATACGCAGGTCGGGCAAATCAACAGCATGCTCGGCAGTTCGAGCACGGGCCTTTCGCCCGCGCTGCAGAACTTCTTCTCGGCCGTCCAGGCCGTGGCCAACAACCCCGCCGATATTCCGTCCCGGCAAGGCATGATCGACAGCGCTCAAACCCTGGTCGACAACTTCCAGACCCTGGGCAATCAGATGTCGCAGCTGCAGCAAGGGGTCAACAGCCAGCTCTCCGGATCGGTCGCCCAGATCAATTCCGACGCGGCCCAGATTGCGGCCCTCAACAAGCAGATCGTGTCCGCGCAAGGAGGCACGCAGGCGGCCCAGCCGGCGAACGATCTGCTGGATCAGCGCGATGCCTTGATCGCCGACCTGAACCAGCAGGTCAAAACCACGCAGGTCCAGCAGGCCAATGGCTCCGTGAGCGTGTTCATCGGCAACGGCCAGCCCATGGTCCTCGGAAATTCCGCCTATACGCTCGCCGCGGGCCCGTCCAGTTCCGACCCTTCGCAATATGCCATCTCCTATGTTTCGGCGAGCGGCCAAAGCGCTCCCATTTCCTCCGCCGATTTGACGGGCGGCAACCTAGGGGGGCTCCTGGCCTTCCAGAGCCAATCGCTCGTGCCTGCCGAGAACGCGTTGGGACAAATGGCGATCGGGGTGGGCCAGGCGTTCAATGCCCAGAACAAGATGGGCGTGGACCTGAACGGGAATCAGGGATCGAATGTCTTCGATTTCTCGAGCCCGAGCGGCGGCGTGGCAGGCACCGCCTCCGCCACCGTGGTGGCGGACAGCAACAATACGGGCACCGCGCAGGTGACGGGCACGATCACCGATCCGTCGCAGCTCACGACGAGCGATTATCGCCTGTCCTATGACGGCACGAACTATACCGTGACGCGCCTGACGGACAATGCCGTCATGTACCAGGGGGCAAGTTTCCCGAGCGCTCCGATCGATGGGGTGCAGTTGTCGAAGTCCGGCCCCATGAGCGCGGGCGACAGCTACCTCATCGAACCCACCCGCAATGCGGCCTTGGAACTCGGGGTGGCGATCACCAATCCGTCGGCGGTGGCCGCCGGCGCCGCGGTGGTGATGGCCCCAGGCACGTCCAACGCGGGCACCGCGACCATCACCGCCAACCCCAGCACGGGTGCGGTGACCAGCCCGTCGACCCTCCCGAAGGGGACACTGACGCTGACATACAGCACAACGACCAACCCGCCTTCGTTCAGCGTCACGGAGAATCCGCCGGAAGCGGGCAATCCCTATGTCACGACGCTGCCGGTGAGCGCCAACGGCAACTATACGCTCGGACCCATCAGTTTCAGCATCAACGGCACCCCCGCCAACGGCGACACCTTCACGATCACCCCCAATTACAACGGCAGCGCGCCCGGGTATACCGGGGGCGTCGGCGACAACCGAAACGCGCTGCTGCTCGGCAATCTGCAGACGGCCAACACGCTGGCCGCGACGCCGGGCGGTGCGCCGACCGAATCATTCCAGGGGGCCTACGGCACGCTCGTGAGCGACGTGGGCAATCAAACGAACAATGCGCAGGTGATGCAGCAAGCGCAAAGCACGCTGGCGACGCAGGCCACGCAAACCCAGCAGTCCTTGTCCGGCGTGAATCTCGACGAAGAGGCCTCCAATCTCGTGCGCTACCAGCAGGCCTATCAGGCGGCCGGCAAGATGGTTTCGGTGGCTGGCACGATGTTCCAGACACTGCTGACTGATCTCTGAGCGGGGCGATACCATCATGCGCATCAGCACTAACATGATCTTCAACCTGGGGATCACGAGCATCCAGCAGCAGGAAGCGAACCTCGTCCAGACCCAGCAGCAGCTCTCGTCCGGCCTGAGCGTGATGACGCCGGCGGATAACCCGGTGGCGGCGGCGCAGGCGGTCAACCTGCAGCAGACGCTGGCAGTGACCCAGCAATACACCCAAACCAATGCCAGCAGCGCGACGAGCTCGCTGCAGCTCGAGGACAACGTCCTCGGGAGCCTCACCGGCACCCTCCAGCAGATTCAGAATGCCGTGGTGCAGGCGGGCGATGGTACCTTGTCGAGCGCGAACCTGCAGAATCTGGCGGCCGAAGTCCAAGGCTACGCCCAGAATCTGCTGGGCCTCGCGAACAGCACGGCCGAGAACGGACAATACATGTTCGCGGGCTACAAGGGATCGAGCACCCCTTTCGTGGCGCAAACCAACGGCAATGTCACCTATCAGGGCGACAGCGGCCAGCAGCGCGTTCAGGCGTCGACCTCCCGGCAGATCCCGGTCAGCGATCCCGGCAACACGCTGTTCTCCACCGACGCCTCGGGCAACGTCGCCCTTTTCGACCAGCTCAACACGTTCCAGCAGGCGCTGGCGAGCGGCACCACCAGTTCCGGCACCGTGAACGTCAACAGCATGTTGAACACGCTGCAATCGGCGATGACGCAGGTATTGCAGGTGCGCGCCTCGGTGGGTTCGAGGCTGCAGGAACTGAGCGCGTTGCAGACGACAGGCCAGTCCGAGGGGTTGCAGTACCAGACGGACATTTCCAACCTGACGAGCCTGGACTACGCCAAGGCCATCAGCAACTTCACCGAGCAGCAAACCTACCTGCAGGCGGCGGACAAGAGCTATAGCCAGGTCACGCAGCTCTCGCTATTCAACTACATCTAGCCGGAGGCCGGGCCCCCTCGAGTCGCCGCCCCCAAGGGGCGGGTGGCCCGCCGCGCGGCCGGGGCTTGACCTAGGGATAGAGCCCTTTCGGCGTGCGGCACTGAGACCTTTCATCGGGAATGGGACCGGCAGTCAGACGCCGACGTGCCTGCGCAAATGCTCTGCCGGCAACGGGCTGTTGGCAAAGCCATGCAGAGTGCACGTCCAGCCTGGCAAGCCGTTTCCCAGGCCTCATCGTTCGGCCCTGACGATCAGCCGCCCAGCGTGTTCGGGCGCCACGGCTCAGCTTTTCCCGGCCCCCGCGCCCTGGCGGAACAGCGCCTGCAACCTGCGGTGCAATGCCATCCGTTCCACGATGAGGTGCGCCACGGCATCGCCGATTCGCGCGGCATGGCGTTGAGCGGCCTGGGCGTTCCATTTGGGTGCGAGCGCGAGCCGCTGGAGCGCGAAGCGCTCGTCCACGATCTCCTGGCGATCGGTGAGCGAAGAAAGCCGCGCCTGCCGCAGGAGTTCACGCATCTGCGCGCGCTGCTGCGCGCTGAGCGATGGCAGGCCACGGCGATGTGGCCCCCACGCGGAGCGGCCCCATCGATCATGATAGGCATGGGCAGCGCACGCATACGGCGCGTATCCGCAGCCGGATAAGGCCTCCGGCGAAGCGGCCATGGCGGAGCCGGCGAGGGCAAGGGTTGAAGCAAGGGTCACGATCAAGGCGATCGTTCGGGGCGTGCTCATGACATTTTCCTCAATTGCGTGCATCGGTTGCGGGACGCGCTCCGGGCCACCCCAGTCGCGGAAGCTCGGGCGCCCTTTCTTGTAACGGTCATAGCGTACCTGAGGATGCTGGCCGGTGCTGTCAGCATGTCCGGGAATTCGTCAAGAAACGTTACGGGAGCCTTGTCAGGGATGCCCTGCCACAGCATGATGTCGAAATGGAAGCTCATGGTGCGCAGCGCATCCTCCTGGTGGAGGACGACGCCGAATTGGCCGCATTGCTGGCGGATTACCTGCGCCTCGAAGGCTATGGCTGCGAGGTGGTGGGCGACGGACAATCGGCGCTCGCCCGCTTGCTGAACGAAGACTTTCAGGCCGCGGTGCTGGACGTGATGCTGCCGGGTCTGAATGGGTTCGAGGTGCTGCGTCGCCTGCGCGAGAAAAAGAACGTGCCGGTGATCATGCTGACCGCGCGCGGGGATGACGCCGATCGCATTGTCGGACTCGAAATCGGGGCCGACGACTACCTTCCCAAGCCGTGCCATCCGCGCGTGCTGTTGGCGCACTTGCAAGCGGTGTTGCGGCGCGCCGGCGCAGGGCCGGCGGCGCGCGCCGACAGCATCGAGGTGGGGGGCGTGTGTCTTTACCGCCGCGCCCACCGGATCAGTGTCGATGGGCATGAGGTGGTGCTGACCGGCGCGGAGTTTTCCCTGCTGGAGATCCTGATGCGCGCGGCCGGCGAGACGGTGACGAAGGACGCCCTGTCGGAGCAGGGACTCCATCGGAAGCTGCTGGCCTACGACCGCAGCGTGGACATGCACATCAGCAATCTGCGCCGCAAGCTCGGCCCTTATGCGAACGGGGCTTCGCGCATCGTGACGGTGCGCAACAGCGGTTATTTGTTCGCCATCCCGGTTTGATCCGTGCGCATTTTTCTTAAGATCTTTCTGACCTTCTGGCTCACGATCGTGTTGATCGCGTTGGTGGTCGGGTGGGTGGGGTACCAGTTCCGCGGCGAGGTGGAGTCTCACGCAAGGCTGCAATGGACCCAGCTGCTCAGTCAGCGGCAGAGGCTGTGGACCATGCTGGAGACCCAGGGACCTGCGGGGGCGCGGGCATGGCTTGCGGCGAGCCCTTTCCGCCAACGGTTCTTCGTTGTCGATCGCGCAGGCCGCGAGCTGCTCGGGCGGACGCTCCCCCCGTTCCTGCGCGCGCGGACCCGAATCCCGGACGCGCCCTTCGATCCCATCGGGCCCTGGACCAAGACGGGTTATCGCATCTTGCTTGCGCCGCCGAAGCACCCCTTGCTCGGCCTGTTATTCCATCGCCCCTGGCTGTTGATGCTGGCCTTCGCGGTGAGCGCCTTGGTGGCCGCTTTTCTCGCCCGGCATTTCTCGCGCCCCATCGACCGGCTGCGGCTCGCCGCAAGCCGCCTGGCGCAAGGCGAACTGGCGGCTCGGGCCGGTCCGCTGTCGCGTCGCCTGCGCGATGAGCTGTCGACGCTGACGGTCGATTTCGACCGCATGGCCGAACGCCTGGAAGGGCTGGTGGCCGCGCATCGGCGCCTGCTGCAGGATGTTTCGCACGAACTTCGCACCCCGCTGGCCCGCATGCGGATTGCGCTCGCCATCGAGGAGCGAAGCCAGGAGGCCATTGGGGCGAGGGCGCGCATCGAGCAGGAGGTCAACCGGCTGGAGCAATTGGTGGCGCAGATCCTGGACGTGTCCCGGCTGGAGGGCGAACAGGTGGTCCGCGAGGTTTGGGTCGATCTCCCGGAACTGGTGGACATGGTGGCTCGGGATGCCGATTTTGAGGCGGGGCCCCAAGGCAAGGATGTTCGCTTTGAGCGTCCCGCCAGCGATGCCGTCGTGCTCGCTGACGATCGGCTCTTGCGCGCGGCCCTCGAGAATGTCATCCGCAACGGCGTGCGCCATACGCCTCCCGGCACATCGGTCGAAATCGGCATGAAGGCGCGGCAAGGGCGTGTGGAAATACGGGTGCGCGACCATGGGACGGGCGTGCCGCTGCCCTTGCTCGCCGACATCTTCAAGCCTTTTTTTCGCGCGGACGAGGCGCGCGACCGGAAGAGCGGCGGGTACGGCTTAGGGCTCGCGATCGCGGCCCGGGCGGTGCGCGCGCATGGCGGCGAGATCCTTGCCCGCAACCATCCGGCCGGCGGGCTCGAAATCGCCATCGAGCTGCCGCTGGCCTAGACGCCGCCGCGGCATGAGGCCATCCGTCAGGGTTCCGGGCGGGCGCTCCCCGCTCATGGGGTTTTCGCCATCGAGCGGCTCTTGCGCCGCCTGCCGGGGTGGGAGGAATCCCGGTCGCGCGCCGGCGCGGGGTCAGACCCTCGCGATGCCTCCTGCCATTCCTCGATGGGGGTAGGCCGCCCAAACAGATAGCCTTGATAGTGGCCGCAGCCGCTGTTGCGCAGGAATGTCAGCTGCTCGCCCGTCTCGACGCCTTCCGCGATGACCTCGACGCCGAGCGTTTGGCTCATCGCGATGATGGCGCGCACGATCGCCGCATCGTTGGGGTCGCTCGACACGTCGCGAACGAAGGATTGATCGATTTTCACCTGATCCACCGGCAGCCGCTTGAAATGAGACAAGGAGGAGTATCCCGTACCGAAGTCGTCCAGCGCGAAGGTGACGCCCAGTGCCTTGATTTCCTGCATGCGGTGAATGGCTTCTTCGACATTCTCCACCACCATGCTTTCCGTCAGCTCAAGCTTCAGCCGTCTCGGATCGGCACCGGAATAAGCCAGGGCGGCGTGGACCTGGTCGACGAAGTCGGGGTGGCGGAACTGGCGGGCGCTGACATTGATCGCAATGATCCGGTTCCGAGTGAGGTCGTTGCGCGCCCATGCCCGCAGCTGGTTGCATGCCGTTTCGATGACCCACAGGCCCAGCGGGAGGATGAGGCCCGTTTCCTCCGCCAACGGGATGAACTGGCTGGGCGCCACCGGGGAACGGCCGGGCGGGAGCCAGCGCAGCAACGCTTCAGCGCCCGTCACCTGCCCCTCGTGATCGACCTGCGGCTGGTAAAACAGGCGAAATTCCCCGCGCTGCAGCCCCCTGCGCAAGGCCGTTTCCATCTCCGCGCGCGCCTCGATGGCCGCCTGCATCTCCGGGTTGAAGAAGCGGATCGTGTTGCGTCCGGCGCCTTTGGCCTGATAAAGGGCGACATCCGCCTGCTTGAGCAGGTCTTCGCTGGTGAGTCGGCGACCCCGAAAAAGCGTCACCCCAAAACTTGCCGTGCTGAAGTGGCGGGGTCTGTTTTGCGCGGTGGAGAAGGGCACGCCGAGCGCCACACGCAGTTTTTCCGCGATGTGCTCGGCCTTCTTGGCGGCTGTCCTTGCATCGCTCCCCAGCCTTTCCATCATGACGACGTATTCATCGCCCCCCAAGCGGCAAACCGTGTCGCCTGAGCGCATGTGGGCCACGATGCGCTGGGCGACTTCCACCAGCAGACGGTCGCCCGCATCGTGCCCCTGGGTGTCATTGAGCCCCTTGAAATTGTCGAGATCGAGCATCATCAGGGCACCGAATTCCCGCGTCCTGACGCTATTGAGCAACGCTTGGCCCAGACGGTCCAGCAGGAGACGGCGGTTCGGCAGCCCGGTGAGGGAATCGAAGTAAGCGAGCCCATAGATCTGTTCCTCGGTTTGTCGGCGGGCGGTGATGTCGACGAAGGTCATCACGGCTCCGATGACCTTCCCATCCTGCATCTTGGGATGAGCCCAGCACTCCACCGGGAAGGCGGTTCCGTCACGGCGCCAATACACCTCGGTGTCGGCGTGGATCGTGCTGCCGCACGCTGCCAGGCGGTGAGCGGGGCAATCGGCGAGCGGCAGGGGCGTGCCGTCCGCACGGGCGTAATGGATCAGCGCGTGCATGGGCTTGCCCAGCAGCTCGTCCTCGCGCGCATAGCCCAGCAACCGCAGGCAAGCGGGGTTGGCGAATGTGCAGCGCCCCTCCGTGTCGATGCCATAGATGGCTTCACCCACGGCGTCGAGGACGAGGCGCACGCGCTCTTCGTCCGCACACAATTGTTTGAACAGGCGCGCATTGTCGATCGCGATGCTGGCCTGGTTGGCAAACAAGGTGAGGAGGGTCTGGTCGCGCAGGTTGAACGGCGACGGCCCGCGCTTCCCTAGCGCGGAGAGGCCGCCGATGACGGCCCCTCGGCACACCAGCGGCACGAGAAGACTCGACGCCATGCCCTTTTCCCAGACCGCGCTGGCATCCAGGGCAAAGCCTCCGCCCTCGCCGAACAAGAGCGGCTGGCGGTTCCGGAATACCCACCCGCAGGCGCCTTCGCTGATCGCGAAGGTCTGGCCGCGGATGGCCGCGCCATACTTGCCACTGGCCGCGCGGTAGGTAAAGGTCTCGCCATTCGCGTCGATCAGCGGTACCGTCAGGGTCTCGGCCTGCACGACCTGGCGTGCGGTTTCTGCCACGAGGGCAAGCACGTTCTCAAGGTCCAACTCGGTCCCCAGTTGCTCCCCCAGGCGCAAGAGCAGGGCGAGTTCCTGATAGGACAGGTCGGGGGCAGGCGTTTTCTTGTTCAGGAGGCGCATCGCAAAGTGTGGCACCCTTTCGCCGAAGGTTGTGGCCGCATGGTCAGAAGGCTGCGTTGTAGTCGGCGGCGGCCACTTCGAGATAGTACGTGCTGACCCCCTTGACCTCGGCCTGCACGATCAAATCATCGGGCACCGAAAACGCCATCGCGTCGACGCAGATCTGGCAAATGGTGAAGCGCACGCCCAGATCCCGCGCGCGATGAATGAGGTCCTCCAGCGGCGCCATTCCCTTGGCCCGCATGATGCGGCGGACCGCCCAGGGGCCGATGCCGCCAAGGTTGAGCTGCGAAAGGGGCAAATGGGCGGCCCCGGCGGGGTTAAGGCCGCGCACCAGGTGCTGAAGCGCCACGTCGGTTTCGGGCACCCGCCCCGCGCCTGCGCCGAGTCTTCGCCACCATTTCGCGGGCGACAGAAGGGCGCGGGGCTTGAGAAGGCAGTTGGCGCCATAGAGCACGAACCACATGCTCATGTCCATGCCCATCGCCTGAAATCCGGCCGCCACCTCGAAGGCCACCAGCGCCTTGTCCAGTTCGCCGCTCACGAGCAGGATCGTGCCCTTGCGCCGGGCCTTGGCGGACGGCTGGGGCGCGGCGGACAGGCTATCGACAGGGGGCATGGCTATGCGCTCACCCGGATGAGCATGGCGATGCGGCGCCGGTCGATTCTCCGCACCTCAAGGATCGTGTGTCCGTTGGCTTGACAAAAATCGCGTACGGAAGCCTCGAAGACAGGGTCGTTGCCCATGATCTCGAGGGTCTGGCCGGGCTTCAGCGCTGCAATGGATTCGCCGAGCCGGATGATGGGCAGGGGGCAGCACACGCCGCAAACGTCCAACCGCTTGTCGATCGAATCCGCCATTCCCGAGCATTTCCGCTTTTTTTGCGCTCCGCGGGGCGCCCCCGCCTGCCTCAAGCCTGGGCCATCAGGGTGTTATGGCCCTTGATAACACAAAAGCCGAAAAGGGCCTATGTGATATCGCATACAAAGCGAGGCATCCGACCCGCAAGGACGGGAGGAGGAACGCGCGGGCCCGGTAAGGCTTTTGCGATTGGACGGGAGGCGTGCGCCGTCAGCTGAAGAGGTTCACCACGCCGTCGAGGCCGACGTGATTGATGGCGAAAAGCGCCTGCTCGCGCACGCGCGGCTTGGCGTGGTAGGCGACGCTGACGCCCGCGAGGGCCATCATCTTGAGGTCGTTGGCGCCGTCGCCCACCGCGATGACTTGGGCCGGCGAGAGGTTGAGCGTGGTGCGTACCCTTTCCAGCGCCTGGGCCTTGCCCTGCGCGTCGAGTATGGCGCCCACGATGCGGCCGGTCAGGCAGCCATCCCGCACCTCGAGGGTGTTGGCGGCGGTGAAATCGAGGCCGAGACGATGCTTCAGGCGCTCGGTGAAGAACGTGAAGCCGCCCGAGACGAGCAAGGTGCGGATCCCGTGCGCCTTGAGGCGTGCCAGGGTCTCCTCGGCGCCGGGACTCAGCTTGAGGCGCTCGTCGTAGACCCGCGTGAGCATGCTTTCCGGCAAACCGGCGAGGAGTGCAACCCGTTGGGTGAGGCTTTCGGCAAAGTCGATCTCTCCGCGCATCGCCGATTCCGTGATCGCCGCGACTTTGGGCTTCACGCCTGCCATGTCGGCGATCTCGTCGATGCACTCGATCGTGATCAAGGTCGAATCCATGTCCATGGCGAACAGGCCGAACCGGTCGAGCGGCATGGGGGCGTCAACCCAGGTGCAGTCCAGCTGAGCCCCGTCGCAGTATGCGCGCACGGCGGGCATGCGATCTTCCGGGCTGGCGCTCAGCCGAAGGGCCTTGTCATCAATGGGGTGAACCGAGACTGCGCCGCTTAACCGCACCACCTCGTTCACGTCACGATCGGTCAGCGCGAGCCCTTGCACGATGAGGTCCATGATGGTTCTGCGTCAGGAGAGTTCTTTGAATAGTGTTTTAACGGCGTTCACCCGCTCCGCCACGCTGGGGGCGTGTACCTCGATGCGCAGCTTGTCGGGTCCGCTCAGGCGGTAGCGGGTTCGCCCGTTAAGCAGCGCCATGATTTTGGCGGCCTCCACCGGGGGATCGGGGACGAATTGTACCAGAATGCTTTCTGCGCTGGCATCGATTCGCGCGATGCCGAAGGGCTGGGCGAGAAGGCGCAGACGATGCGTCTCGAGCAAGGCTTGCGCAGGGTCGGGAGGCAAGCCGAAGCGGTCGATCAGCTCCTCATGGAGCCGATCGAGGTCGTCGAGGCTCGCGCAATTCGCAAGCCGCTTATAAAGGACCAGGCGCTCATGGATGTCGCCGCAATAGTCGTCCGGCAGCAGGGCGGGCACGTGCAGATTGATGTCCGTCGTGGCGCCGAGCGGTTGCGCCACATCCGGCTCCTTGCCCTGGCGCAGCGCCTCGACGGCCTGCGTGAGCATTTCCGTATAAAGGTTGAAGCCGACCTCTTGCATTTCCCCGCTTTGGGCCTCTCCCAGCACCTCGCCCGCCCCACGGATCTCGAGATCGTGCATGGCGAGGTAGAAGCCCGACCCCAATTCCTCCAGGGCCTGGATGGCCTCGAGCCTTTTCTTGGCCTGCACCGTGAGGGCGTCCTCGGACGGCGTGAGCAGGTACGCATAGGCTTGGTGATGCGAGCGCCCGACCCGCCCGCGCAACTGGTGCAACTGCGCAAGGCCGAAACGGTCCGCGCGGTTGATGATGATCGTGTTGGCGCTGGGGACGTCGATGCCCGTCTCGATGATGGTCGTGCACAGGAGCACGTTGAAGCGCTGTTGGTAGAATCCGCGCATCACCTGTTCCAGCGCACGCTCGCGCATCTGCCCATGGGCCACTTCGATACGCGCCTCGGGCAGGAGTTGGGTGAGCTTTTCCTGCATGTTGTAGATGGTCTCCACCTCGTTGTGCAGGAAGTAGATCTGGCCCCCGCGCTTCAGTTCGCGCAAGGCGGCCTCGCGGATGATGCCCTCACTGTAAGGCGAGACGAAGGTCTTGATGGCGAGGCGGCGCTGCGGCGCGGTCGCGATGACCGAGAACCCTCGCAGTCCTTCGAGGGCCATGGCGAGCGTGCGGGGAATCGGCGTCGCGGTGAGGGTGAGCACGTCGACCTCTGCCCGCAGGGCCTTGAGGCGTTCCTTCTGGCGTACGCCGAAACGATGCTCCTCGTCGATGATGACGAGTCCCAGGTTCTTGAACTTGACGTCCCCTTGGAGGAGGCGATGGGTGCCGATCACGAGGTCGATGCGACCCTCGGCGATGCCCTTGAGCGCGTCCGCTTGCTCCTTGGCCCCGCGGAAACGGGAAAGTTCGGCGAGTCTTACCGGCCAGTCGGCGAATCGATCCGAGAAGTTCTGGAAATGCTGTTCGGCCAGCAGCGTCGTCGGCACCAAAACCGCCACCTGGCGGGCATCCATGAGCGCGATGAAGGCCGCCCGCAGGGCGACCTCGGTCTTGCCGAAGCCGACGTCCCCGCAGATCAGGCGATCCATCGGTCGCCCGCTTCGCATGTCTTCGGTGACGGATTGGATGGCCGCCGCCTGGTCGGAGGTCTCTTCGAATCCGAAGGCGTCCGCGAACGCTTCGTAGTCGTGCTGATTGAAGCCGAAGGCGTGGCCCTGACGCGCCGCGCGCTGGGCGTACAGGTTGAGCAGTTCGGCGGCGGTGTCGCGCACCTGCTTCAAGGCGCGCCGCTTGGCCTTTTCCCATTGGCCACTGCCCAGCCGATGCAGCGGGGCGGCTTCGGGCGCCGCGCCGCTATATCGCCCGATGAGATGAAGCTGCGAGACGGGAACGTAGAGCTTGTCGCCCCCGGCATATTCGAGCTGCAGAAACTCGGTCTCGCCTTCCCCGAGGTCCATCCTGATGAGGCCGAGGTAGCGGCCGATGCCATGTTCCTCATGGACCACGGGATCGCCCACCTTGACCTCGGAGAGGTCCCGCAGCATGCCCTCGACCGGGCTGCGGCGCTGGTCCCGTGCGCTCCTGGGGCGTATCGGGGTGGCATAGAGTTCGTTCTCGGTGATGACGGCAAGACGTTCCGTCGTCAGCACGAATCCGGTGCTGACGGGAGCCACGCCGAGCATGAAGCGCCCTTGGCCGGCCTTGAATTGTTCAAAGCTTTCGCACACCGCCGGGGACAGCCCATACTCCCTGAAGTAGCCCAGCATGGTCTCCCGGCGCCCCGGGCTTTCGGCAGCCACCAGGATGCGGCCGTCGAAGCTTTGCACGTAGTCCGCCAGGAAATGGACCGGATTGTCCGCGCGGCGGTCGATCTGGAGCCCGGGCAGAGTGTCCGTCGCGCAGCGCGCCGCATCGGCCGGCTCGCCACCAGGGAGTATTTCTATGCGCGGATACGCCTTGAGCGCACCGAGGAAAGCGTCGGCGCCCAGGAAGAGCGCCTGTGGCGGCAGGGTGGGGCGCCCGCGGTCCCCCCGCAGAAGGTCGTAGCGCGAACGGGTGTCCCGCTCGAAATTCTCAATGGCGCTCTTGAGATCCCCATGAAGGCACAGCAGGCTGTTGGGCGGGAGGTAGTCAAACAGGGTGGCGGTCTTCTCGAAGAAGAGCGGCAGGTAGTATTCGATCCCGGCAGGTGCGAGGCCCTGGCTGACATCGCGATAAAGCGGGCTTTTGGAAGGGTCGCCCTCGAACGTCTCCCGAAAACTCTGGCGGAAGCGCGCGATGCCCGCCTCGTCGAGGGGGAATTCCCGGGCGGGCAGGAGACGGATGGCCTTGATGGGATAGATGGACCGCTGCGTGTCCACGTCGAAGGTCCGCAACGTTTCGACTTCGTTGTCGAAAAGGTCGAGCCGGTAGGGCACTGCGCTGCCCATCGGGAAGAGGTCGATGATCCCCCCGCGCACGCTGTATTCGCCGGGACTCAAGACCTGGGTGACGTGGGTATAGCCCGCGAGGGACAACTGCGCGCGCAAGCCCTCCACATCGATCCTGTCACCTTGCGCGATGAAGAACGTGTGCGCAGCCAGGAATTCCAGCGGCGGCAGGCGATAGAGCGCGGTCTGGGCCGGGACGATGGTGATGTCCGCCGCCCGGCTTTGCATCTGATACAGCGTGGCAAGGCGTTCGGATACGAGGTCCTGATGCGGCGAGAAATTGTCGTAGGGCAGCGTTTCCCAGTCCGGCAGCAAGTGAATGGACACCTGCGGCGAGAAGTAGGGAATCTCCTCACGCAACCGCTGCGCCTCCAAGGCGGTCTGCGTCAAGAGGACGAGCGGCTTC
>JAKAFK010000032.1 GCA_021817985.1 Pseudomonadota bacterium
ACCGGGCCGAGCGCAATATCGCGGTGATGTTCATGATCGACATGAGCGGGTCGACCAAGGGCTGGATCAATGAGGCGGAGCGCGAAGCGCTGGTGCTGCTGTGCGAGGCGCTGGAGACCCTGGGGGATCGTTACGCGATCTATGGTTTCTCCGGAACCACCCGCAAGCGTTGCGAGCTCTACCGCATCAAACGCCTCGACGAGCCATATAGCCAGGAAGTGCGGGCGCGCATCTCCGGCATTCGGCCGCAGGATTATACGCGCATGGGCTTCGCGATCCGCCATCTCACCGAGCTGCTGGCGGCGACCGATGCGCGCACGAAACTCCTCGTCACGCTATCGGACGGCAAACCGGACGACTACTTCGATGGCTATCGAGGCGCATATGGGATCGAGGATACCCGGCAGGCATTGTTCGAGGCGCGCCGCAACGGCATTCACACCTTTTGCGTGACCATCGACCAAGAGGCGCAGGACTATCTCCCTCACATGTATGGCCGATCGAATTTCGTCCTGATCAACGAGGTGCGCCAACTGCCCCTCAAGGTGGCCGACATCTACCGGCGCCTCACGACCTAGGGCAGTTCCCGCCTTTCCACGACGGCTTGCGCAAGCGTCCCGCTGTCGACGTGCTCGAGTTCCCCGCCCACCGGCAATCCCCGCGCGATGCGACTGACGCGCACGCCGCGCGAGCGCAGCAGCTCGCCGATATAGTGGGCTGTCGCCTCGCCCTCCATCGTGAAGTTGGTGGCCAGGATCACCTCCTCCACCTCGCCGTCGAGCGCCCTTTTGAGCAGCTTGTCGAGATGAATATCGCGGGCGCCGACGCCATCGAGGGGGGACAGGCGCCCCATCAGCACGAAATACATCCCGTTGTAGCACTGCGCCTGCTCCATCATCAGGAGATCGGCCGGCATCTCAACCACGCAGAGCACGCGCGCATCGCGCCGTGGAGAGCCGCACAGCACGCAGACCTCCTGCTCCGTGAAGTTGTTGCATTTTTCGCAATGGCGCACCCGCGCCAACGCGTTGGACAGCGCCTGGGAAAGCCGCTGGGCGCCGCCCTGGTCGCGCTGCAGGAGGTGGTAGGCCATGCGCTGCGCGGATTTTGGGCCCACGCCAGGCAGGCAGCGCAACGCCTGCATCAGGTCTTCAAGGCTGGAGGGCATCTTCATGAAAGGTCGGGTGTGCTGTGTGGCGGGGCCCATGCAGGTGCCGCGGCCTCATCCCCGCGGCACGGGTGCAATGGGCCGCAGACGCATGCCGGCAGGGCACCCTGTGGCGCTAGAAGGGCATCTTGAACCCGGGGGGCAGCCCCATGCCCGCGGTCAGGCCGCCCATTTTCTCCTGGACCGTCTGGGCGACCTTCCTGACCGCGTCATTCATCGCCGCCGCCACGAGGTCTTCGAGCATTTCCTTGTCTTCGGACAACAGGCTCTCGTCGATGCTCACGCGCCGAACGTCATGTTGGCAGGTCATCACCACCTTGACCATTCCTGCGCCGGCCTGGCCCTCGACCTCCACGCTGGCCAGCTGTTCCTGCATCTTCTGCATGTTTTCCTGCATCTGCTGGGCCTGTTTCATGAGGTTGCCCAAACCACCCTTCAGCATGTCTGCTCTCCTTTGCCATCGGCCGACTTTGACGCGACCGGCTTGATCGTGGACTCAATCAGGCGTCCATCGAAATTCTCGACCAACTCGCGGACGAAGGGATCGCCCTGGATCGCCGCCGCGGCCTCTGCCTGGCGCTGTTCCTTCACTTTCTGCTCGATGCGCGCAGGAATCTCCCCGGTCACCGTCCCGACGGAGAACTCCACCTGCACACGGTCGCCGAGCTGCTCCCGGAGCGCGTTCAGCAAACGTTCCTGGTACGCCTTCTCGAGCAGGTGCTTATGCGCCTCCGGAACGCACAGCGCCAGACGCACTCCGTCGCTGCTTTTCAGTTCACAGTGCTGAGCCAGCATCTTGGCCATGCCGACCAATCTGAGTTTCGCAACCAGCGCATGCCATTCCGCCCCCGAGGGCAACAGGACATCGCCGTCCATCGCGTGTGCCGCCACGGTGGATGCGCGTTGCGCCCGTTCCGGCACTGCACGCACGGGGGCCGCGCTCGGCTCGTCCGGACGGCGTGCGTCGGCTCGACTCGCTCGCGGCACGCCACCTGTATCCGGGGCGAACGCCAACATCCGCAGCAAGGTCATGGTAAACCCGGCGAATTCGTCCGGTGCCAGCCCCAGGTCGCGCCGCCCCAGCGCCGCGATCTGATAGTACAGCTGCACGGTCTCCGGCGAAAGCTGCTGGGCCAACGCGAGAACCTGGTCGCGCTCCGAGACGTCTTCGGCCAAGGCCTCCGGCACGACTTGTGCGAGGGCGATCTGATGCAAGAGCACGCCAAGTTCCTGCAAGGCCGCGTCAAAGGAGACATTGCGCGCGGCCATCTCATCGGCAAGGTCCAGCAAGGACTTCCCGTCCTGCGCGCCGAGGGCACGAAGCACATCAAACAGGTAGCTCCCTGACGCCGTTCCCAGCATACCGCGCACGGCCGCTTCACTGACCTGTCCATTGCCATACGCGATGGCTTGGTCAAGCAGGCTCAGCGCATCGCGCATGCTGCCCTGCGCGCCCCGCGCCAACAATGGCAAAGCGGCGTTGTCGCATGCCACGCCCTCGGCGCGGAGAATGTGCTCCAAATGCCCGACAATCAGTGCGGGAGGCAAATGCTTCAGGCCAAATTGCAGGCATCGCGACAGGACCGTCACGGGAATCTTCTGCGGATCGGTCGTTGCGAGAATGAATTTGACGTGTTCCGGGGGCTCCTCCAAGGTTTTGAGCATGGAATTGAAGGCCGCCTTGGACAGCATATGCACTTCGTCGATGATGTATACCTTGAAGCGGCCGGTGGTCGGCGCATACTGGGCGTTGTCCAAGACTTCCCGCATGCTGTCGACGCCCGTATTGGACGCGGCGTCGAGCTCGAGGAGATCCACGAAGCGCCCATCATCGATCTCGCGGCACGCCGCGCAGGTCCCGCAGGGCGTGGCCGTGATGCCGGTTTCGCAGTTGAGCGATTTTGCGAGGATGCGCGCGATCGTGGTCTTGCCGACCCCCCGCGTGCCGGTAAACAAGTAGGCATGATGCAAGGTCTGCCGTTCCAGCGCGTGCGTGAGCGCCCGGACGACGTGCTCTTGCCCCGCGA
Organism: Pseudomonadota bacterium; assembly: GCA_021817985.1. Lineage (GTDB taxonomy): Bacteria > Pseudomonadota > Gammaproteobacteria > Burkholderiales > JAKAFK01 > JAKAFK01. Next base: position 3,196 of record JAKAFK010000032.1, read on the forward strand.
GATCGGCAAACCGCCGGGGCCTCCACTTTCTCGCGAGCGCTTGATAACTCATCTGGGATTCCGCAAGAGCATCCTTGATGGGATAAGGGTGGCGAGCCCAACCCCCGGCACTTGCGGTAAGTAGCTGTGGCTGCTTCCTTCCGGACCTGACCAGGTTCACCACGCCGCAATGCGGGGAGGCCCGCCATTGACTCTAAGCATCGCGCTGCCGTCCCGATCACGCGCAACCCGCGCGATCGGCTGCCGTCTCCCAGCAGCGCTTCACCAATCTGTAGAAGGACTTATTTTACTGGGACTCGACACCAAAGTCACCCGCAATTTGCGGCTGCACGGACAATGCAGAGAACGCTGTCCGGGACGAGGCCTGATCCCTTCCATCGATCATGGGCTTCGCACACGTCCCTTCAATGCATTTCTGGCGGGATGGGCCGAGATTCGGCAAACGAAAGGATGGCGGCAGAAATTTTTGCGCGCCGTCGCCCGCCTTGCGCTGCGAAGCCCGCAAAGCAAGCCCGGAAATGTGCGAAAATAGTCGCCACGGAACTCCTGGGCCGGAAAACACTCCCTCGCGCATGACCAATCGTATACGACCGATCTTATTCCATGGGCCTCTCGATCGAACAGCTTTTGCCGAAATCTCTCAACGAAGAACTCAAGAACACGCTGCTTGATCTCGAGCTTCGGGCGGCAAGCGCGACTGACGCGGACGCCGTCGATTTCATGGAGAACATCGCGTCTCAGAATGAGGCTGCGGCCATCCGTGAAGTGCTTGCCCGCGTTGAAGCGGCTTTTGTCACTTCGATCAACGAACATGAAAGCAAGTCGAACCCGGACGCCTGCATCATTACGGGCGTTCCTGGGTCGGGAAAGAGTTTTCTCTCGCACGATCTCGTCGAAAACACAGGCCACGTCTATATCTGCGGAGACGAGATCAAGAAATCCTTCATTCGTGAAATAAAAAATCATTCGCTACTCGCCAAGAATGCGCGCCTCACGGATGCGATCTTCTTGCACCGACTGACCTCTCCGATCAACTGGTGCCTGTACGATTATGCGGTCTGGCACCACAAGGACATCGTCGTGGAGATGATCGGAAGCGATTCGAAGCTTGATGCGCAGATGATCTTTGCGCTCGCGAAGACCCATAAGGTGTCGCTTTTCCATGTGGCGACCCGCATCGAAAACTCGATTGAGAATGCGATTTCCCGCTACTTCGATCCTGCGAACGCGGATTATGGGCGCTACATCTCGCTCGTGGATATTGCCGAAAATCACAGCAAAATCATCAAGGCATTCAATGAAACCGTGTGGACGCTTGCGCTGAATGGGCTCGATTGCCAGGTCACGGTTTTCGACAACTCGGAGCGCAGGATGGTGTCGATTTTCGACGCGAAAATCGCTCGGAATTCCTTGCCGGACCTATCAGACTTTACGCGCGCCGTGAGACAGATGGACGATCGTTTCAAAGACAGCCGAACCGAAGCGCCCGATTGTTCTTTATAGCCTCGACCGAGCCGCCGGGCGCGCACAAGGGAACATCGGCGGCCGGGCGAAATGCCACTGCCACAACGCCTTCCTCCGATGACATTCAGACACTCGGCACCCACCGCGCCACGTTCCTGCCATTGCACTTCATCTTGCGCCCAAGGCCGCATCCGTAGACGGCTCCGAAAGCCGCGGTGCGGTCAGCGCCAACGAACCCCGGATGACCTGCGCCCGTTCGCCTGAGTGCCCCCTCCGGCCACAGCGGATGGGGTTCCCATTCGCCCCCGAGAGTCGGTCGAATCGCCCAAGATTTCTCCAACAACAGTGCTCCCGCAACTGAAGCGGCCGCGAGCATAGTCGGTTGCGTCATGCCCCGAAGCGTCAGGCCGGCTTTATTGGCTGGCTCACGCCGTACCCCTCGCCGTGCGGCCGCAAATGCGCCTGTCGGCTTGTCAGATCCCGCAGCAAGTGACCATGCGTTTACCCCAAGAGACGGGCGCATGCGCCACAGGCGCAAGGCAAGCCCGCCCCAACCGCCGCTGCGGGCGGTCCATGATGCCCCCAGGCTCGCCTTAGCGCCTGGATGAGCGGAAAAACATGTTCACCCGACAACGGATCCAGCAGCCTGCTCCGAAACCCTTGTACGATGGCGTCTGGCCGTGATAAAAGCCTACTGGGAGTCATAAAGAGCCCCCTAACCCTCACGGGCACGCCGGGAACACGGCTCGACGACAGGCAACAAGAACAGGGAAAGGACGAGGGGCCACCGCCTAGATCGAGCGCTTTTTTTCAGAAGAACATGTCGAGCGACTGATTGGGCAGCGGGCGGATAGGGACTCGGGTCAGACCCGGCGAGGAAACAGCCGATCGATCTTTGCCAAAGACTTGAGGCCTGCGGGCCGACTGCGGCGTTACGGCTCCGCCCGAGGCCACGCGGGGCTTTGGGTTCGTGTCCCACGACACGTTCTTTGGTCATCGCTCTCGGGGGGCTGATCGTCTAAACAGGGGCGAAAGGCGCCTCCGAAAGCTGGCTCTTAGCAGAAAGGGGAAAAGAATGCCTGGACTACGATTGGGTTGTGCTCGTCGGAAAATCGCATACCTATGGGCAGCCACACTCATCCTGCCCGTGGTCGCGGCAGTTTTTCTGCCGTTCGGCATCGCCGAGGCGCAGTTCGGCGCGGCGACCAGTGCCGGCGTGGACTCCACGCTACGCTCAGCACAAGAGCGCGTCGGCATGGATGCCCTGACGCGCCATGGCTCTGGAACACAGGGCGGATGCACGCCAGTGCCTCCCGGGTGGACCGCGCTGAGCGTTGTTGTTAATTTTCCTTCGGCGTATGGCGGCTATTCGGGTTGGGTCAATTCTGCTGAACTGGTTCCCGTGGGACAAGCCATCGGTTCATTTGTCAACGGCGGGCCACAACCCCAAGGAACCCTGGTTCGCCCGGCGTGGCGGGCAAGTGCCTCTGCCATCCAGACTGACTTGTGCGCGCCCGCCGGGCGGAAATACTGGCTTGTCGTAGATTCCGGACAGGCGAGGGTCCTGATCGGTGAACTGACCGTCGGGGCGGCGCCAGGACCGTACCGACTGGTTGGCAAAGCCCCTCCGCTTGGAACCCAGACACACAGAGCGCAACCGCTTTCGAGTCCGCCGGCGCTACGCCAAAATGCGGGCGTCCACCCCCCGATGGGGAAGCGATGCAACTCTGACATACCCGCCTATGCTCAGCGCGGCTGCGTGGCGGACAACCCACCGCCCTCCCGCAGGCGTGAGTGCAACCCAGACATTCCCCGATACAGCCAGCCGGGTTGCCAATAGAAGAATCGGTTGTTCCCGGGGCATGCCCCTGCCGCATGCGGGGGACGCCTCCCGGGGCAGCACAAGGGTCACCCTTGCGCGCGAACGCCGCGTGAGTCAGGCCGTAATGGGCTTGGCGCATGGCCGCGAGCTTAGGACGGAGAGGACGACCGCCCCCCGCTTCGCCGATCATCGCCATCTAATCCGGGCAATCTCGCAGTCACGACGGCAGCGCATTGCACCGGTTTCCGGGGTCGCGCCAACTTGAGCCGGAAACAGGGGGCCCTTCGTCGGCACTGCCTTCCTTGATGTTCATCTTTTCGCCCCGCCCTCGGCACTGCGCGTGTACTGCCTCGCCTGCAGGCGCGCACAAAGACTCCGGGAATGCCCATACCCCGGCTTCCGCAGGGGTTCCATGCTGCCGTGCGTAGACATTGACCCGCTGGTCACCCGACCTCTGCCGAGCCCATGGGGTCTGGCCCCTGCCCCCCGGAGCCAAGGCGCATCGCCTGCCCAAGGCGCGACGTCGGTCAGTGAACGTCACAGATGAGATATCCTGCAAAGAGGAAGTACGCTTCTCAGAACGGCCGGCGGCATGCGACAAGATTCGTGCGAATGCAACGGCTGCGCTGATGGAAGGCGCTCCTCATCACCATGCGGAGGACCCACCATGACAACGACGCTCGATACTCTCCTTGCGATTGAAGGCGTGACGCTTGCGTTCGAGGCGACGCCCACCGGAGGACTTCGCGACATCCGGTCCAAGCAGCCCATCGCTACGGAGGAAGGCGAACTCATCGCCCAGTTTTGCGCCAGCATCACCATGAACTTTCGTGTTCTGGCGCAGACATTCAGCAAGCTGAGCGGGCAAAGCTGGGTGCCGCCAGAAGGATGGGCCTATACCAACGGCCGATGGACCGTCGCCGTGGGCGGAAAGGGTTATCGGGGCGTATTCATCGATACGGACAAGGCGGACTTCAACGTCCTGTTCGAACAGCTGGTCGGCATTTCCCGGCCCGCCGGATGAAAAGGCTGAGCCTTGCCTTTCACCCGGACGGTTTCTGTGGCGAGCACAATCCAAATACCCCAGGAGAAAGGGTTTCCGCCAACGTCCGAAGGTCCTCTCCTTCCGGCGATCCCCCACCGGAGCCTCGCAGTTCCGCCGGCGCTGTGCATCATCCGGCGCTTGTTACGTAGGCGTTCCTTGGTGCCAATCCGCAATCGTGCGACACGAAGCAAGTTCGCACGCAGCATTTGAATTGGGCATACCGGGATCACGGGAAAACCGCGCCGGTCCGGCCATTCCGACGATAGATGACAACCCTAACCGGACTCAATTGTCCCTATTATGCCAAAATGCGACGTTGCATCGCCCTATCTGTGTTATTTGGCGCATACAGCAGGCGCACATTGGGCTACGATGCCGCTAACTGCCTCAGTTCTGACAGCAGTCCGAGATAGGGAGATGGAAGTATTAGAATATCAGTATAACTGCTATCCGGTTAAATTTGTGGCCATGACCTGAATTTCTGATTGACGCGGCGTTCGTGGCGACCAGGGGGTGTCGATTTGAAATTGAACATCGGTCTGCGATTCGGGCAACCTTCCGGGATTTGTTCCGGAGGGCGGCATGAACACGGGCAAAACGCCGTTCGCGCAACGCCTGACCGCTCAGGCGCGCGCGCTCTATCTTGGCGAGGACCTTGGGCTGGAAAAGGCGGCCGTAAAGATCCACACGTCGCTGGACTTGCGGGGCAACATTTTCGAGCGGCTTCATACGCTGCGCCTCGCGGGGGCGTTCTTTATCACGCGTGCCCCATCCAATCTCAGCGCGCACACCCTATTCGAGAAAATGCCGGTCCAACAAGCGCTTGCCGGAATCGAATGCAGTCCGGAAGAGCGCACGGAATGCAACCCCTTGCAGTTGTTCTATGGCGCGCGCTCACTCATACACGAAGGAGGACGACAGGAATTTGAGATCGGTTGAAGGTGCCGGATCGTTCCGCAGTGGACAGCGGAACCCGCACCGGCTTCATGTCCTGAGATAAATGATCCACAGCCAATAAAAAGGAGATAGCCATGGACAGTCTTGATGACGCCGTATACGAGGGCGCCGTTGCTGAGATCGAACCGACCTTCTTCGACACCGCGCACGATGAGGAAGAGACGCTGCAAGACCTGCGCGGCGACATCACCCAGCTATACTTGAACGAGATCGGCCGCAACGAGGTGCTTTCCGGTGAAAGGGAGCGCTCCCTCACCCGATTGGCGCAAAAAGGGGATCCCGCGGCGCGCCGGCAGATGATCGAGCACAACCTTCGCCTGGTCGTCAACATCGCCAAGCGCTATATCAATCGGGACCTCCCCTTCCTGGATCTGATTGAAGAAGGGAACCTGGGTCTCATGCACGCCCTCGACAAATTCGATCCGGAGCGCGGTTTCCGGTTCTCCACGTACGCCTCATGGTGGATTCGCCAGAACATCGAGCGGGCGATCATGAACCAGTCGCGAACCATCCGGCTGCCCGTCCACGTACTCCGCAGGATGAACACCTACCTTCGCGCCTTCCGGGAACTACAAGTCGCCAGCGGCGAGGAGCCCAACCTGGTCCAAGTCGCCCGACAGCTCAATGAGCCTATTGAGCGGGTCCGCGGGATTCTCGATCTGAACGAACGGATCGAGTCGCTGGACGCGCCATTGGATTCCGACTCGTCGAGCACCCTCGGCGAATGCCTCGCCGATGAGGAAACGCCGCAACCGCACGATCGCCTGCATCAGGCATCCCTCGAATCCCTGATCGCCGAGTGGCTTTCCGCCTTGAATGAGAAGCAACGGACGGTCATCTGCGGATCGTATGGGCTGGGAGGTGCGGAAGCCAAGAATGCGTCGGAACTGGCTGCTGACTTGAAGGTGACGCGCGAAAGAGTACGCCAGATTCATCTGGATGCGCTCAAGAAGCTGCGCGCCATACTGGGAGACAGCAACATCTCCAAGACGATGCTCTACTGATCCTTCCGCGTCGTCCATCCCAGACGCATCGCGTCCAGCCCTGGGGCCCGGGTGGGGGCGCGCCACCGGGATCAAGCGGACCGCATGCTGATTTCGCCTTGCAGATCCGACGGTACATATGGGTGTGGAGCTCCGTATGACGAAACCTGACGAACCATTCTACCCATGGGCCGACAGCGCCCTGGATGAGATCTTCATCGGCACCCACGGATATTTTTGCTATCTGAACCCCGCAGCAGTGCAATTGTTCGGAGCGACCTCCGCGGCCCGGCTGTTAGGCAAACGCATCGTGGATTGCATCCACCCGGAGGAGGATAAGGAGGGCTGGAATGCCGATCGTGACCTTGAACGAAGCGTGGCGGTGCGCACCCAGGAACTCAAGGAGAAGGAGAGATTCCTGCAGGAAATTCTCAACGCCATACCGATCCCGCTCTTCTTCAAAGATCTCGAGGGTCGCTATCTGGGATGCAACAGCGCCTTTTCGGCAGCGACGGGCAAGACGGCGGCGGAGATCCGCGGCAAGACCGTTTTTGAACTGTGGCCGAGTGAGCTGGCCAAGATCTATCACCAAAAGGATCTTGAGCTGATGGATACGCCAACGCCCCAACACTACGAATCCGAGATCGTCGACAAGTTCAGTCAGGTGCGACAGGTGCTCTATGCCAAAAACGTGTTCTCCAACGATCGGGGCGAGGTGGCCGGCATTATCGGCGCCTTCATCGACATCACCGAGCGCAAACGAGCCGAGGCGGAACTGGCCGAACGAAGCGCGGAGCTGACCCGGGCCAATGCAGAGCTGAGTCTCGCGGCGAGCGTTTTCCACGAATCGGTGGAGGGCGTCCTGGTCACCGATGCCGAGAGTACCATCCTTTCGGTCAATCCAGCCTTCACCGAGATTACCGGGTACACGGGAGCCGAGGCGATAGGCCGAAAGCCCCGCTTGCTTCGCTCCGACCGCCATGACCTCGAGTTCTATCGTTCCATGTGGGACAGGTTGATCAAGGACGGTCGCTGGCAGGGCGAGATATGGAACCGGCGCAAGAGCGGCGAAGCGTACCTGGAATGGCTGACGATCAACCGTATCACTGATGCCTCTGGACGCCCAATTCGCTACGTCGCGGTCTTCCACGACATTACCGAGATGCGCAGCAAGGACGAGCGCATCCGACATCTCGCCTTTCACGACGCCCTGACAGGACTCCCTAACCGGTCGTTGCTGCATGACCGGCTGGAACACGCCCTGGCCCGAGCCAAACGCGAGGGTCGCCGACTGTCGGTGAGCTTCATCGACCTGGATCGATTCAAGGCGGTCAACGACGGCCTTGGCCACGACGTCGGCGACCTGCTCCTGCAGGAGGTTGCACACCGGATCCAACTTCGGCTGCGTTCCATGGACACGGTGGCCCGGATGGGGGGCGACGAATTTGTGGTGCTGATGGAGGATTTCGACACCGCGGGGGACTGCGCCACCCTCGCCGACGAGCTGATTCGCGGGATCGCGCAGCCAATGGCGTTGCGAGGACATACCGTGGAGGTCGGTGCGTCCATGGGCATAGCGTTCTTCCCCGAGGACGGCAGCGAGGCGCTGGAACTGATGAAGCGCGCCGACATGGCGATGTATGCGGCCAAGGCGGCTGGGCGGAGCACTTATCGCTTCTTCCAGAAGGAGATGCTCGAGCACGTCAATCGCCACCTTTCCTTGGAAATGGAATTGCGTCGCGCCGTGGCCAGGCAGGAATTCGAACTGCACTACCAACCGCGCGTTGACCTCGCAACCGGACGCGCCCTCAGTGTCGAGGCCCTGCTGCGCTGGCGGCACCCCGACCGGGGGCTGCTTCTCCCGAGCGAATTCATTGCACTGGCGGAGGAAAGCGGCCTGATCGTTGACATCGGCGCCTGGGTTCTCGACGAGGCATGCCGCCAGGTGAGCGATTGGCTGGCCCGTGGCACGACGCTGCGGGTCGCGGTCAACGTTTCTGCCAAGCAGATGGGTCACGGCGATCTGGTCGAGCGCATCCGGACCCTCACTGTCCGTCATGCGATTTCGCCCGCCCTGTTGGAAATTGAGCTCACCGAGAGCGCTGTGATGGCCGACCCCGAGGAGGTCGCCATCGTCTTCTCCCATCTGCGCAAGATGGGGATCACCATCGCGGTCGATGATTTCGGGACCGGCTATTCGAGCCTCGCCTACCTGCGCCGCCTGCCCATCGACGTATTGAAGATCGACCGGTCGTTCGTCATGAACGTGGATCGCGCAGAGGAGGATGCACAAATTGTGAAGACGATCCTGGCCCTCGGTCACTCGCTCAAGCTCAGCGTCGTCGCCGAAGGCATTGAGACCAGCCCCCAGGCCGAATTGCTCAAATCCGTAGGCTGCAATATCGTTCAGGGATACCACTTCTCGCGGCCATTGCCGCCCGCCCAACTCGACGAGTGGCTGCAGCGCCACGCGGTGACAGATATTGACACCAGACAGGGTTGACGGAGGGTCAGGGTGCGCGGGAACCTTCTCCTTGAGGACGGCGAAGGGTGGCGCGGCCACCGAAGGCGTCCTGAGCCGTTAATATGGGCTTTTGCTGTGGGTCAGTCCACTGCCGAAGGAAAACTCAAGCCCGACGCCTCGCCTCCAAAGCGCATGCGCACCTTGCCCAACGCAAGCCATCGACAGGTTCACCGAAGAAAATGCTCGCCCGCGCAAGGTGGCCCCAGAACAGCAGCCGGGTCCCAATTGATAGCATTCATCGCCAAGGCGCCGTCGTTCCGAAAGCGGCAATGCCGGACAACCGCGCCCGCATGCGCGTTCACCAGATGAAGCATTGCCGGCCCCGGCGTTTCATGAATTTCCCTGATGCCGCGCGACACGACCCTGTGCCGCGGGATGAACGCGGGTCACGTCCCGCTCGCAAAGGCGAGTGCCCTGCCTGCGCTTTGCAGACACAGGATGGCTGGCCCATCTTTGCCCACTCGCGGGTGTGAGCGACGTCAAGCCCCCGATGGGAGCAGCGCCAAACCTGCTGAGCCCGACAGGACGAAGACGCGATTGAGATGGGCTTACGACCTTCTCGTCACCAAGTCCATTCATACGCTGCGTAATACATGAGCTGATCCGTCAGATCAACGTTTTGCACTCCCTTGCCCGCCGAAAAAAGCAAGTGGTTGTGCGAGTCGAAATCGTAAATGCCGCCCACGTTAAAACCGGAGTTCGCCCCCAGTCCGTATCCCGGATCGGTCTGATGAAAGATCTCACCCCCGAACGTCAATTGCTCCGACAAGGCTTTCGAGAGTTCCCAGCCCATGAACCAGTGATTCTTTCCGCCCGCATTGTTGTCGATCCAGTACCCGCCACCGCCATACGTTTCCCAGCCCTCGCCCCAGTCCTTTTGCGCCCACACCGGCAGAAAGTACATGGTGTGACCGGTCCCCAGGTGCTTCGTCTCGTTGCCACTCGGTACCTCGGCCAGCGGAAAAATCGCGACCGCCGGGATCGACGCGTTTTGATCAACGAACTGGTACTTGATGCCCAACTCGGTGTCGCCCCGGCCGGTCGCGCGCAGCCCGCCGGAGGGATCGTTATAGGCATCGGAAACGATGACGTGGGCCATGACGTTAGGATAGATGCCGCGGTTGTATTCGATGTGGACGTCGCCGCTCCAGTTGCCGGGCGTGTGCGCTCCTTGTGATGCGACATACAATTCGTTGTGCCCATAAGGCACGATCCCGGGATCATCCGTGATGAACGGGGCCCCTGCAACCGCCGGCCGCGCCGCCAGCCCAAGAAGCGCCCCCGCCGCCCACGCGCCGGTGAGCAAGCGCCCGATGGATAGCGAGGTCGATCCGCCGGATGGATAAACCTTTTTAGTTTGCACACGCGCTGTCTTTGCCATCTTTTTCCTTGCTACAGTCGGAAGCGCTACAGCCAGGGTTCCTGGCCATCCTGAAGATCGCTGCGCACCGTCAAGCGCGAGTGCCCGTCGCCGAAAATGGGTCCCCTGAGAAACCGGGGGCGCACTATATAGTCCGAGCATGCTGCGCGGTCAGTGGCCCGAACAGACGACCGAGGTCGAATCGCAGCCCCACCTGCGCATTGCGCAGTTCGCGCAACCGGTCTACGAATTGGCGGCTTTGCTCACATGTCTAGCCGCGCTCAGGATCCGAGGATGCGTTCTGAGGCCCCGTTCATCCTTGGTGTATGCCAGGCGGGAACCATCCAAAACCGCCACGCGACGGAACACGATTTGTGGTTTTCTTGTGGGGCATCATAGACAAACAATATATTTTTATATTATTTATCATGATGTTATGATAAATACGTGGCGGAGAAGGCGGGATTCGAACCCGCGTTGGGTTATTCACCCAAACACGCTTTCCAGGCGTGCACCTTAAACCACTCGGTCACCTCTCCGAGAGACCTGCGAGACATTCCGATCCTCATGCCTGCCGCCCATGCCGCGCGCGGAGCGCATCAAAGGCGGAAAGAGGGTGTGAAGAATAAACCAAGAAGGACGGGGGAGCAAATTTTTTTGCATGTGCGTGCGCGCTGGCCGCGATGTCCTGCCTCGCCGTGTCCCTCCGCGAGACGGAGTCCCCACGACCACCTGCCGGACGGCCGAGCTGCGATATACTTCAATTTTCAGTCATCGGTGGCCATGTGCCGCATCGGCGCATCTGAGAAGCCTGTCTTTGACCTTACACGAGGCATGCACGCACGGCCGCGTACCCGCCGCCTCCCGGATGCCTGACGGCGGCCTAAGGTTACCTTCGATCGGGGATTGCCGACATGGCCTGCAAGGCAGATCGAGAACACAGCGTCGATTCGGCGGCTGCTGCACGACACCAAAAGGATTCGCGGCACGAGCCTGCAGGATCCCATTCCACGGACCCTCTCCCTCATCACGTCCTGCGGCGGGCGGCGTGATGGGCACAAACCCCGTTCCCCTGCTGGACCAGCTCAACCGACACAGCGTCCCCTACGCCGACCCGCTGACCGCCCTGCATTGGCCCGCGCTCAGTCTCGCCGACTATTGGCTGCCCCCTGATGCCATCTCGTTGCACGGCATCGCTGAGTTCGAGGCCATGCCGGAAGCCACGCGCAAGCGCCTGTCGCAGTTTGAATTCGCAGCCTTCGTCCAGGCCGGACTGTGGCTTGAGGCCCTGTTCATGGAGCGCTTGAGCAAGGACCTCAGAAAGACCGTCAGCGCACCGGAGCACGCCTATCGCCTGCACGAGATCCGCGAGGAGGCCGGGCACAGCCTCATGTTCTTGCACTTCTTGCAAGAATGCGGGCTCGCCCTTCCGCGGAGCGAGACCCGAAGGTCTTGCGCAGCCGATGTCATTGGCCGGCACACCCCCCTCGCCAGTCCACTCTTCTGGCTTGCCGTCGTCATCGGCGAGGAACTCCCCAACAGACTGAACCGCCATATCCGAACGGAAGGCACGCCCCTCGTGAATCAGGTGATCACCCAAATGTGCACGCTCCACAGCACGGACGAAGCGCGTCACATCGCTCACGCGCGCGACGCGCTCGAGCGCAGCCTTGAAGACGCCGGGCACTGGCGGCGCCGAGTCCTTGCCGTCCTGGCGACGACCTTGGCCCGCCAGCTCGTGCGCCTGTTCTACGTTCCTCCGGCATGGGTTTATGAACGGGCGGGACTCGCACCCGACACCGACTGGCAGCGCCGGGCCCGCGGCAATCCCGCCCGACAAGCGTTCGTCACCCAGTGCATCAAGCCGACGCTTGACTTCCTCGAACGGCAGGGCGTCAGCATCGATCTGCAGGAATGGTAATCCCGTGCGGCTGGAGCGTCGGGCTAGCCGGCACACGTTTCCTGCGCGGCGTGCCGCGCGTTCTATTTAGAATGCTTGTGCCGTGGCGACGATCCTCTATACTTCAGCGTAATGCAGGCGCCGATGCCGACGGCAGATCGCTTGGAACGCCCTGCCGCGCCTAATTATGACCCGTCGCCGTTTTCGTTTAATGGATGCGGACCGTCCGAACATCCGCGTCTTGCGACCAGAACGGCTCCTGCTCTAAGGCCTATGGATTCGTCCCGTTGTCGCACTCAGCGTTTGTGGGAAGGCTATACACGGACGCAATGCATGTGATCTGGGCATAGCCCGTTAGGGGCGTATCAGCACCCCGTTCGATCCTTCTCAACAACCCAGCGAGCACGATGTCCTCAGATACGGGTACCGTCCGGCACCCGTTGCTGCTCGCCCCGGAAGATGTCTCTGGGGTGTGCCCCCAAGCCCTTCGGGCCGAGGGTTGGCACCTGTCGACCGCGCGAGATCTTCGCGCGGCGGCACAGGCCATCGCCCAACATCCCTTGACCGTGGGTCTGGCCTTCCTTGATCCTCATGACGAAAGGCCGGATAAGGCGCTTGAGGAATTCATCCTCAACCATCCCGACGTGGAATGGATCGCGCTCCTGGCGCCCGGCCCGACGCCGCCTCATCACCACGGTCTTCTACGATTATCACAGCCACCCGTCCCGGCCCCGGCGGACACGGTACCCGCACTGCCCCCGCCGGCCCCGGAGGCCCCGCCCGTGGACGCCCCGCTGGTCGCGCTCCCGGTCCCCGCCTGACCCGCCCCGGAGGTCCCTCCGGTCGCCGGCCCGCTGGTCCCGACCGCGCTGCCCGCGCCACCCATGCCGCCGGCGCCCGAGGTCGACGGTCCGCAGGTCCCGGTGCCTGTGCCCATCGCCCCGTTGCCGCTCGCCGCACCGCTCGCCACGCCTGCGGTACCGGCCGCGCCGGCGCCCCCCGTGCCGCCCACCGCCGGCCCGCTGGTGCCCGTGCCGGTGCCCGCGCATCCCGCCAGCGCCGCCGTTACCCGTCGCGTTGGCCGCACCCACGCTGTTGCCCGTGCCGCTGACGGTGTTGCCGGTGACGGTGCCGGACAGACTGGTGGTCGCGTTTACGCTGTTGGTGTCCGAATAGGTCGCCGCCGCGCCCGCGTTCAGCGCGGCACCATCCGCCGGCGAGGTTGCCGCGCCCAACGCCGGTTGGGTATTGGGTCTGACGAGGGGACTGCTCGGGCTATTGGTGGGATTGCCGGCGGCCCACACGGGAGCGGAAACCCCAAGAGCCAATGCCACCGCAGATGCTATAAGCGTTTTCTTCATGATGATCTCCGTAATTGAGGATCTCCATAGCAACACCTGGAAGTAACGGCGTTGGACCTAGCGAGGCGCCAAGCCTGGCTCGGTAACTGCAAGAGTCGTGCCAATGGACAGAACACCGCTAATCGGTTGTTCATTCAACGCAAAGGCGCGCATGACCTGAGGGACTGTTGCGGCACATGGTCTCAATGTTGGAACAGCGGTTTCGGCGCGGATCTTGTTCTCCTTGTGAAATCAGGGACGTTCCCAGGATCGGGACTGTCTTCGTTTTGAGACACCCCATGTTCACAAGGCGTCCGTCCTGTGGATCACTCCGCCTGCGTGGCGCTTAGCCCCTAACGGCGCGCCGGATGGGCGCACTGCCCTTTGCTTTCCGCGAAAATGAACTATGCTTCCAACAACGCGCCTAAGCTGGAATGAATCCCCCCTTGGCGGGGCAGCCCTGGTGCGAACGCGAGTGCTTCTAGTTTGCGGCCGCATTTGACAACATCATAACTTTGTCATAGTCTTCTTCTACCATGACGAGGTGGGGTAGCGTAATTTCGTTGCCGTAACGGATGTGTCGCGTGCCTCGTGCGGATCTTCACGCCGGGACCGCCGGCGCGGTCGTCAATGAGGTGACGGCCGGCAGCCGCAGCGGCCCCACAGGCGGTCGCACAGCGGTGCAGCCCAAAGGCATGGCCCCGCATACGGCTTCGCCGCGGCACGAGCAAAGCACACAAGTAAAGCAACGGATGCGCGGTCCCGGCAGCCCAGGCGCGCATGTAGGGAGGATTCCACAATGGATGATGCGTCCGGAAAACGCAGAACGGCTGCCCTAAGGGCGCCAGGCGATTGGACGAATCACCTATACACCCGGTCTTCCCCCTGCTACCGGCAAGGCCCCGCACGCCGTCTTCGCGCGTCCCCGATCGGCGAGCACGCGAAGGATCGCTGGACCGGCGGTACGACGCAGTTGAAGACGGCGCAAGCCGGCGACCTCATCCAAGGCTAATTGCTCACAACAAGAAGCGAGCAGACAACGACAAGGAGATGATCATGGAGGAAGAGAGCCAACTCGAAGAGGGCAACTTTGCAGTCGAGGATATTGTTCTGTCGGAACCTGAAGCTGCGTTCAAGGAAGACTATTATGATGCGTCGCAGGCGGACATCACGCAGCTCTACCTGAACGAAATCGGCCGCAATCCCCTGCTCTCCCCCGACGAGGAATTCGAGCTGGCGCGCTCCGTCCGGCTGGGCGACTTCACCGCCCGCCAGAAGATGATTGAGCACAACCTGCGCCTGGTCGTCAACATCGCCAAACACTATGTCAACCGGGGCATGCCCTTGCTCGACCTGATAGAGGAAGGCAATCTCGGACTGATGCACGCATTGAGCAAGTTCGATCCGGAGCGCGGCTTCCGCTTCTCGACCTACGCCACTTGGTGGATCCGGCAGAACATCGAGCGGGCCATCATGAACCAGTCCCGCGTCATCCGCCTGCCGGTCCACATCATCAAGGACCTCAACGTCTGCCTGCGCGCCTTTCGCCATCTGGAGGCGACCGGGACGCGCGACCCCAGCGTGGAAGACGTCGCCCAGATGGTCGGCAAGTCCGCGGAAGAGGTCCGACGCGTGCTGGCCCTGAACGAACGCATCGGCTCCCTTGACGCGCCGCTTGATGTCGATCCGTCCTTGACTATTGCCGAAGCGGTCGCCGACGAGGATGCACCCCAACCCGACGAGGTCCTTCACCAATCGGCCGTGGAAGCCCTTGTGCGGCAATGGCTCGGGGAACTAAGCGATAAGCAGCGCCTGGTCATCACTCGCCGCTACGGCATCGACGGGAACGACACGTCGACCCTCGACGAACTCGCGGCCGACCTGGGGCTAACCCGCGAACGCGTGCGTCAGATCCAGATCGAATCCCTGGAAACGCTTCGCACCATGCTGCAAGAAAACGGCATCTCCAAGGCCGCCATTTTCTAGCGCCGCCGGCGGGCGCGGGCATGCCGTCGCCCTCTCGGCGCTAGGCGGCAATCTCATACGCCAACTCGACGCGACCGTCATCGGCCATGCTCTCAAGGCGCACGGGAAATCCCCACAAGCGGGCCAGATGCCGCATCACTTCCTCCGTGCTTTCGTGGAGCGGCTGCCGGTTGTGCACCGTATGACGCAAGGTCAGCGAGCGGTCCCCGAAACGGTCCACCCGAAACACTTGAATATTCGGTTCGCGGCCCCCTAGGTTGTACATGTCCGCCAGCGACTGCCGAATATGCTGATAGCCGGACTCGTCGTGAATGGCGGCAATTTCCAGTTGCGGTGCGCTTTCGTCGTCCAGGACCGCAAACAGTTTGAGATCGCGGATGACCTTCGGCGACAGGTACTGGGCGATGAAGCTTTCGTCCTTAAAGTTTCGCATCGCGAAGTCCAGCGATTGCACCCAATCGGACCCGGCAAGTTCCGGGAACCAGCGCCGATCCTCCTCGGTGGGGGCCTCGCAGATCCGGCGGATGTCACTCATCATGGCAAAGCCCAGCGCATAGGGATTGAGACCGGAATAATAATCGCTGTTGTATCCCGGCTGAGACAAGACGTTGGTGTGCGCCTGCAGAAACTCGATCATGAACCCGTCGCTCACCAGGCCCTCCTCATAGAGCCGGTTGAGGATCGTGTAATGCCAGAAGGTGGCCCAGCCTTCGTTCATCACCTGGGTCTGGCGCTGCGGATAGAAGTACTGCGCGATCTTGCGCACGATCCGGACGATCTCGCGTTGCCACGGCTTCAGCAAGGGCGCGTGCTTTTCGATGAAATACAGAAGGTTTTCCTGCGGCTCGGCGGGGAAACGCTCGTCGCCTTGCGCCTCCTCGTGCAGGATGCGCTCTGGCAAGGTCCGCCAGAGCACATTCACCTGGGCCTGCAGATAGGCTTCCCTCTCGCGCTGCCGCGCCTGCTCGCGCTGCAAGGACAGGCGCCCGGGATGCTTGTAGCGGTCAACGCCATAGTTGCTGAGCGCATGGCACGAATCGAGGAGGCTTTCCACCGCCTCCTCGCCGAAACGCTCTTCGCAGGCCAGCACGTAGTTCCGGGCAAACACCAGATAATCGATGATGGACTCCGCATTGGTCCATGTCTTGAACAAGTAATTGTTCTTGAAGAACGAATTGTGTCCATAACTGGCGTGCGCGATCACCAGCGCCTGCATCATCATGGAGTTTTCTTCCATGAGATAGGCGATGCAGGGATTGGAATTGATCACGATCTCGTAGGCCAAGCCGGTCTGGCCACGCTTGTAGCGCTGCTGGGTCGCCAGAAAATGCTTGCCATACGACCAATGGGGGTACCCTACTGGCAGACCGACCGACGAATAGGCGTCCAGCATCTGCTCCGACGAGATGATCTCGATCTGGTTGGGATAGGTATCGAGCCCGAACTCGCCGGCCACGCGGCGAATTTCCTGCTCATACCGCTCGATGAGTTCAAAGGTCCATTCGGACCCTTCCGAGAGCACCTTGCGCTTGACCTTCATGCGGCTTGCTTCCTAAAGAGTTCGCGGAATACCGGGTAGATGTCCGGGAGGCCTGCGATGCGCTGCATCGCAAACTGCTGCGGCCAGGCGTCCTTGACCTTCAGATACTCGCGCCAGAGATTCTGCGGCGCGTCCGGCGTGATCTCGATGTAGGCGAAATATTGCACCAGCGGGACGAGAGATCCGATCAGGAGATCCCGGCATATGGGCGAATCGGCGTCCCAGTTGTCGCCGTCCGACGCCTGGGCGCCATAGATGTTCCAGCTTCCGCTCGGATAGCGCTCACGAATGATGTCGAGCATCATGGACAGGGCACTGGAGACGACGGTCCCGCCCGATTCTCGCGACGTGAAGAAGTCGTTCTCATCCACTTCCCGCGCCACCGTATGGTGGCGGATGAAAACGAGATCGAGCCGCTCGTAGGTCCGCGTGAGGAACAAGTAGAGCAGGATGAAGAATCGCTTGGCGATGTTCTTCTTGGCCTCATCCATCGACCCGGATACGTCCATCAAGCAGAACATCACCGCCTGACTGGTCGGCCTGGGCTGTTCGACGCGATTGCTGTAGCGAAGATCGATCGTGTCGAGGAAAGGGATGGCCGCGATCCGCGCCTTGAGACGCGCCATTTCCTCTTCGAGCGCCGCCACCTTGCCTTCGTCCTCCGTGTCGGCATCGTGCAATGCGGCCAGCGACGCCTCCACCTCGCGCAAACGCTGGGCATGGGGGCCGGCCAAGGCGAGCCGCCGTCCCAATGCGCTGCGCATGGAACGGATCACGTGCAAATTGGCGGGATTGCCGTCGCTGCGGAAGCCCGCGCGCACCAGCTTGTGCTCCGGCAATGTCGCAAGCTGCGTCTTGACGAGATTGGGCAGCTCGAGGTCCTCGAAGAAGAACTGCATGAATTCTTCCCGACTCAGCTCAAAGACGAAGTCGTCCATGCCCTCGCCGCTGTCGGAGGCACGCGACCCCTGCCCTTCGCCCTCGGGCGGCCGGTCGATTTTGTCGCCCGTGACGAAGTCGGCGTTTCCCGGGTGCACCATCTCCCGGCGCCCGCCCTTGCCATGGCGGAAGACGGGCTCCGTGATGTCCTTGGTGGGAATGGAGATCTTCTCTCCGTTTTCGATGTCGCTGATGCTGCGGCCGGATACGGCGTCGGCCACCGCCCTCTTGATCTGGCTCTTGTATCGGTGGAGAAAGCGCTGGCGGTTGACGGCGCTCTTGTTCTTTCCGCTGAGGCGGCGATCGATGATTTGTGCCATGTGCACCCCGCCTCAGGAAGACTTGCGCGCGCGCAGATACCATTCTGCAAGCAAGCGCACCTGCTTCTCGGTATAGCCTTTTGCGACCATGCGGTTGACGAATTCCTGGTGTTTCTTCTGATCCTCCGAGGACGCCTTGGCATTGAACGAGATCACGGGAAGCAGATCCTCCGTGCTGGAGAACATCTTCTTCTCGATGACCGTCCGCAGCTTCTCGTAGCTGGTCCAGGCTGGGTTCTTGCCATGGTTGTTGGCGCGCGCCCGCAGGACGAAGTTCACGATCTCGTTGCGGAAATCCTTGGGGTTCGCGATACCAGCGGGCTTCTCCACCCGCTCCAACTCCTCGTTGAGGGCCGCCCGGTCGAGGATTTCCCCGGTGTCAGGGTCGCGGTATTCCTGGTCTTGAATCCACATGTCCGCATAGATCACATACCGGTCGAAGAGGTTCTGGCCATACTCGGAATAAGATTCGAGGTACGCGGTCTGCAACTCCTTGCCGATCAACTCGACATAGCGCGCGGAAAGGTATTCCTTGAGATAGGACAGGTACCGCTGCTCGATCTCGGGCGCAAACTGCTCGCGCTCGACCTGCTGCTCCAGTACATAGAGCAGATGCACCGGGTTGGCGGCGACCTCCGAATGGTCGAAGTTGAAGACCTTCGACAGGATCTTGAAGGCAAATCGGGTGGACAGCCCCGTCATCCCTTCGTCGACCCCCGCAAAGTCCCGATATTCCTGGTAGGACTTCGCCTTCGGATCGGTGTCCTTCAGGTTCTCGCCGTCGTACACCCGCATCTTCGAAAAGATGTTGGAATTCTCCGGTTCCTGCAGGCGCGACAAGACGGCGAACTGCGCCATCATCTTCAGGGTACCCGGCGCGCAGGGCGATTGCGCCAGCGAACTGCTGCGCAGCAATTTCTCATAGATCTTCACTTCGTCCGAGACGCGCAGGCAATACGGCACCTTGACGATGTAGATCCGGTCCAGGAAGGCCTCGTTGTTCTTGTTGTTCTTGAACGCCTGCCACTCCGATTCGTTGGAATGCGCGAGAATCACCCCGTCGAACGGAATCGCGCCGAATCCCTCGGTCCCCTTGTAGTTCCCCTCCTGGGTGGCCGTGAGCAAGGGATGAAGGACCTTGATCGGCGCCTTGAACATCTCGACGAACTCGAGCAGGCCCTGATTGGCCAGACACAGTCCGCCCGAATAGCTGTAGGCGTCCGGATCATCCTGCGAGAACTGCTCCAACTTGCGGATATCGACCTTGCCCACGAGCGACGAAATGTCCTGGTTGTTCTCGTCCCCCGGTTCGGTTTTCGCAACCGCAATCTGGCCTAGCACCGACGGCATCAGCTTCACCACCCGGAAGCGCGTGATATCGCCGTTGAACTCGCGCAACCGCTTGACCGCCCAAGGCGACACCAAGCCCGTCAGGTAGCGGCGGGGAATCCCGTAGTCCTCTTCCAGGATCCCCCCGTCCTCGTCCGGAGAGAACAGGCCGAGGGGCGACTCGTTGATGGGCGAGCCCTTGAGAGCATAGACGGGCACCTTCTCGATCAGGTGCTTGAGCTTCTCGGCAAGCGAGGACTTGCCCCCGCCGACCGGGCCCAGCAAGTACAGGATTTGCTTCTTCTCTTCCAACCCCTGGGCGGCGTGACGGAAATACGAGACGATCTGCTCGATGGCCTCTTCCATGCCATAGAAATCCTTGAACGCCGGATAGATCTTGATCACCTTGTTGGAAAAGATCCGGCTCAGCCGCGCATCCAGATGCGTATCGACCAGCTGCGGCTCGCCGATCGCCTCCAACATGCGCTCAGCCGCGGTCGCATACGCAGAGGGGTCGCGTTTGCAAATTTCCAGGTATTCCTGAATGGAATATTCTTCGTTGCTGACTTCATAGCGCGATCGGTACTGGTCAAAAATTCTCATCTCTTTCGCTCTCGCAAAATAATCCACAGTAGATTGACCACGGATTCAGTCTGGACCACCCGACCATGACGCGTCGCTCGTAGCCGCGAGCCAAACCCATACTTCTGGCAAGCAAACGATATGCCACAAGGTCATCGCGCAGGGGCGACGGGGTTATTCTTGTTTTGGCTTAGACTTGTTATGCGCACCACAGGTGCGAAAGAGGAATCAGGGGCGCGGGGGAAATCCCCTCGCGGCAAGACCAGACAGGGCGAAACCGCCCTGACGCAGAGAGACCGCAGTTGCATACGCACCCCCGTCAGTACCGTTCACGTTCTTCTGGGGCTGGACGCCGAAATAAGGCTTGCGAAACCATTCTACACTTATCTCGGCGCTTTGGAATCGCCACCACCGATTTTCGCGAAGGGCGCCCCCGCGCGAGCTCGCATCACCAACCGGTGCGGACCGACTCACTCATCATATCGGCACCCGAGCGCACGGCTTTAGCGTTCTGCGCACGGCCAGCACCGCCATCCGGCGACCCGCCAGTCGATTGGACAGGCGAACTTCGAAAAAGATCGCCAGCGGAGCATGATTCAGCGAAGGGTGGCAATCACGGCCTTGGCCGTCCGCCCCGGCGCGGGCGCCTCGCGCGCGGTGGTTAGCCCATCTCAGCACGGGATACGCGGGAGGCTCGGGCAGGTGCCGTGTTGTCCCGAGGGATGATCGAGCAAGCGCCATGCACGCTCTGGCTCGGCGCAAGGATCAAATGCTCAGGGCGACTCCTGGTACTGTGGATCTTGGTCGCGATGCTCGCGCTCCTCCCCATCTCTATGCTCGTAGTGCCTGTCCTGTTCTTGTTCTTCCTGCTGCCGTTCGTGCTCGCCCTGGTCCTGCTCCTCCTGTTCTTGGAACGGATAGATCGGCTCCTGGTACGGGTAGATCTCCGCTGGGGGCGGGCGCCGATAGATTGGATACGGGGGCGACGGCGCACACCCTGCGAGCACCGCCATTGCCATCAGCGCGAGGACCTTGCATCCCGTCCCCCAGATCGCCGCGGCGACTTCCCGTCCGTGCCTGCCGTCAGCTTCCCACTGTCCTCCACCCTTCACTTCGCGTGAACGTCCCATGTCGTGCTCCTTTTGCTTTACCGTAACGCTCGACAGAGACCACACAGGCTCGGCTTCCGCCGCGCCACACGCCCGAGCATGCATGCCTTTTCGCAGGTTCTTATCGCACGACCAGCTCATGGCCATATGCGGCCCCGTTCGTGTTGAGGCCAGCAACGCCACTTTGCATCGGGCGGACGGGATGGCATGCGAGATATCCAGGCACACCTCCTGGCTGCCGGATTCCCGGCGTGACGGCCCCTGCCGACTCGCGGCCAGTTGCTGCCCGGCCGCAAGCCGTTTAGCTACCCTACAGTTCAAGTAAAGCAAAGCTCGTCACGCCGTTCGAGCCGAATCGATGGGGCGTGCCCAGGCGGGCTGGGGTAAAGGAGTATTTTTGAATCGCTCCGCCGAGGGCAAGACAGGTGAGGACGGCGATGCGGCAGTGGAGCCCACCGCCGATGAAAAGGCTGGGGAACCGTGCCGTGATCCGTCGTGCTTTTGTCGCGACACCAAGGGGCACGTGCCTGATGTTGAACAGGAATGCCAATGCGTTTATTCTTGGCTCACGGCGGCTCCAAGCAATACGCACCGGTTCAGCTAGACTGTGCCACCACGCGAATGGACGGCGCCGCACATGGATGCGAGGATAACGTGAGAATGACGCTTGGCCTTCTGGTGCTGTCGATGTGTGCTGCTTTGGCCGCGTGCGCGACCGTGACCCCGCTCACGCAAGCGGGACGGAACGTCCAGATTCAGTCAACGAACAGTTCGCTGCCGCCATCGTGCATGAAGCTCGGCCCGATCACGGCAAGCGGCGCCCGTTTTTTCGATCCGGAAAACGCAGCCAGAGATGCCCGGCACAGACTCAGGGAAGCGGCCGCCGCTTTGGGCGCAGACACCGTTGTACTGCTCAGCGAGCACATAGAGGGTCTTCTCACGCGTCCGCGAGTCACGCTACAGGGTGTGGCACTGCGATGCCACGACAGGAGGGCAAGGTAGCACGATCTCATCGCCCAGGCGGCCGACTGCCCTAGCTTTGCCGTTCTCGAAGAACGAGAAGAAGAACCTAAAGAGTGCACTTTCAAGCTCGTGCGCATCGCAATCGCGCAGGCCCGGTAAAATCATTCTCGGTGAAAGGCGCACCGGTGGAGCTGGTGGCCCTTCCCCTTTTGTGGGCCTAGCGTCCCACCACTCTGATCTGGTCAAGTTTTTGTAGAGGGATTATTCGTCCTGTTTGCACGGGCGGACGAACCCCAGGAATGACACTGATTCAGGAACGCCCTGGGGGATACGAACCCGAGCGTTGAGTGACGCCGATCGCAGTTGTAGAAGCCTTACGATGTAGGCGAAGACGTCCCTCGTGGCTTCCTCCCGTGTCGCGTAGCCTGCGCCATGCACACGCTCGACTTTCGAGCGTGTGCCAAAAGCCTTCCATTGGCGCATTGTCGTAGCCGTGGCCGGTGCCGGTCATCGAGCACCGGAAACCTTCCCGGTCAAGCCATGCGCGCACAGCACGGCTGGCATACTGGCTGCCACGGTCTGAGTGGACGGTGAGGCCAGCAGCTGGGCGCCGCCTGAATTTGGCAAACGTCAGCGCGTCTTCCACAATGTCCTGGGTCCGGATGTGGTGATATCCGACAGCCAGACTTCATTGGGGCGTGAAGTCTGGAACTTCTGCTCCAGCAAGTTGGGGGGCCACCGGCAACGCGTGCTTCGAGTCCGTCGTCGCCTTGAACTTGCGCTTGGCCTTCGGGAACAGGCCCGCCGCGCGCATCAGGCGTCGCACGCGCTGGATGCCCCCGGTGTACCCATGGGCCTCGCGCAGCTCAAATGCAATGCGCCGCACGCCATAGATCCTGCCGCTCGCAAGGAAGATCTCCTTGCTCTTGCGCGCAAGCTCGCGATTGTCCTGGCTTCTGGGCGCCTCCGGTCGCACCCCGCCAGGCATGGCACCCCGCCGGCGAGACCTCCAGTGCCCCGCAAGCCACGACGACCGGATAATGGGAGCGTTCCTGCACGATGAATGCGTACTTCACAGACTCTCCTTCGCCAAGTACGCCGCGGCCTTTTTTAAAATCGCGTTTTCCATCTTCAGGCGCGAAAGGTGCGACTTCAGCTCAGAGATCTCCTGCTGTTCAGGCGCGATCCGCCGCTTGGCCTTCTCCGGCAACAGCATCCCTGCCTGATACTGCTTCCCCCAATCCTCGACCAGTTTCGGCAGCGCATCCAGCCTGCGCCCGACATCCCTGTACGACAGGCCCTCCGCCTGCTTGAGCGTCACGGCCTCGACCTTGAAGTCCACTGTGAACGTCTGCCGGCTCAGTCACCGATTAAGGCGCCGCACACATTCCTCCCACAAGGGTTTTTGATGCGCGGCGGCCCTAAAATTCACTGCCTAGCAGGCTGATGAAAAACTCGCAAATTCACCCGAGTCCGCCAGCCTATTGCACGCGGTATGTTTGTAATCCATTGATTTGCAATTGTCGCAAAGCCGTCGACCAGTCACCGAAGGTCGTAAATCAGGGCCAAAGACGAAATTTGAGGCGTTTTTCATCACCCTGCTAGTGCGGCACATTAAGTTTGTGCTCTGTCAGCGCCTGGTCAACAACCACATTGAGTTTCCAGGCATTCGCCATCATCGACTGCACCACTCGCCGTTGCGCAGCCGGCGATGTTATGGCTGTCTGGAATTTTTTATACACCGGATCGCTCAGAATCACCATGAGCCGCTGCAAATCGGAATCCGAAAGGGTCTCGAGCGGCGTCCGCAACACTGAATCCATCACCCCGCCCTTGCCGTTAACAGCCCTGCCTAACGCCGGCGCAATTTCCTTCGCGATGCCCTGCCAGACCGCGTTGCTGACGCCGGGGTTGACGCTCTTCGCGGGGGCCAACAGTGTCTGCACCAACGGAGAATCCGGAGAAAAGAACGTCGTGCTGGAATACTCGCCTTCGATCTTCTGGATTAGAGCCTCGCGCGATACCGGATTAGCCCAAGCTACGGTTGTGAAAAGCGAAAACACAGCCCCGATGAGCATGACTGATTTCATTCCTGTCCTTTCCAAAAGAGTTAGTCGTGATCAACTTCGTGTGCTCGGGCATCAACCTCGTACGGCGCGTTTTCATAGCCGAACTTAGCGACTTGCTTCAAATAAACTGCCAAAAAGCTGGCGCTGTCCCCAGCTGCTTCGTATTGCTGAACATGTCTGAACTCATGAGACATCAGCCGAATACCACTGGCGCCATGACAAACGTAGATCCCGTAACCAAGCGTCAGACCATGCATTTGGGCGCCAAGGAGGCCCATGTCGAGCGCGAGCCTCTTGAGTTCCGGGTCGTCGGGTTGCGGCAAGCTAGCAACCTCCGCGATTCAGCATGAATCGCCCCGCGTTTCGTGAAGGCCGTTTGGTTTGAGTTAATTCCCCCGGTAGCTCGCCTTCTGAGCGCGGCCGGTAGGATATACCCGATGGGATCGATGAGCGGAGGTTGGTTGAACCAGGCGACCCACTCCAGCGGTGCAAAATCGTTAACGCGTGGTCGAAAATGTGGAGCGTTTTGTGAGACGCACCGAGAAGCGAATAATATTTTATTTATTTATCAAAAACCTGAAGCATAGTTATGGCGGAGAGGGGGGGATTCGAACCCCCGTGCCGGGAAACCCGACCATCTGATTTCGAGTCAGCGCCGTTATGACCGCTTCGGTACCTCTCCGGAGGCCTGCATTTTAGCAGTTTCCGCCCCGATTGTTTAGACAAAAAAATATTTACAAAGCATAAAAATTTCCCCACACTGGGCGCCATGCTCGACAAGCGCCTTCGTACTCCATGTTCGTCCTGCCTTGCCGCCGCGCGCATCTCGCTTTCTCTGGCATTGTGCCTTACCCTTGCCTCCTGCGGGCCCCGCACAAAACCCGTGCCGCCCGTCGCCCAGAGCGGGCAACTGGTCGTCATCACGCGCAATAGTCCAACCACCTACTTCGAAAACGCCCAAGGACAGGAGGTCGGCCTGGAGCATGACTTGGTGACGCTTTTCGCCAAGCAACTCGGCGTCCCCGTCCGCTTTATCGTCGCCACCCGCTTCGACGCCATTCTTCCGGCCATCGCGGCCGGCCAGGCGAACCTGGCGGCGGCAGGGCTCACCATCACGCCGCAACGATCGCGGGAAGTGCGCTTCGGCCCCCCTTACCAAACCGTGCAGGAAGTGGTGGTCTATAACACCGATTTTGCCAAGCCCCGCAGTATCGCCGATCTGGTCGGAAAGGACATCGAAGTGGTCGCGGGGAGCAGCTACGTCCGGACGCTCGAAAAGCTGCGGCAGCAGTATCCGGGACTGCGCTGGCACGCGATCCCGACCGAAGAAAGCGAGGAATTGCTCGGCCGGCTCGCCAAAGGCGATACCGACTACGTCATCGCGGACTCCGATGTATTCGCCATGGCCCGAATCCTCCACCCGAACCTGGCCATCGGTCTCGTCCTGGCACCCCACGACGAGCTCGCATGGGCCTTCCCCAAGCACGGCGATGGGGGGCTCTATCAAAAGGCCCAGCGCTTTTTCCAGGAGATTGCGCGTAACGGCACGCTGACGCGGCTCCTCAACCGCTATTACGCGCACTTGAAGGCGGTCAGCCCCTTGGATGTCGCGGGGTTCTTCCAGAAACTCGACAACACGCTCCCGACGTATCTGCCCTTCTTCCAGGAAGCCCAGGCTGCGACCGGTATTGACTGGCGGCTACTGGCGGCCATCGCCTACCAGGAATCGCAATGGGATCCGCTCGCGACGTCTCCCACCGGCGTCCGCGGGATCATGATGCTCACCAATGCCACCGCCGATCAGATGGACGTCAAGAACCGTCTCGACCCCGGCCCGAGCATCCTGGCGGGGGCGCGGTATCTGCTTTCGCTCAAGCACACCATTCCTGCCCGGATCAAGGAGCCTGATCGCATGTGGCTTGCGCTGGCTGCCTACAACGTGGGCTTCGCCCACCTGGAAGATGCGCGCATTCTGGCCCAGCGCATGAGGCTCAATCCGGATTCCTGGACCGACGTGGCGTCCGTGCTGCCGCGCTTGTCCGAAACCAGATATTATTCCACGCTCCAGCACGGCTACTGCCGCGGCGGCGAAGCGGTCGCCTTCGTCGCCAACATCCGCACCTACTACGACATCCTCACGCGCATGAACCCGCACGAGGCCCCCGCCGGGGCCCCATCGCTTGAGGAAGCGCTTGGCAACGCCCGATTGGGGCGTCTGCACGCACCCTTCAATCTCGCGTGGCCTCTGCCTCCGCAGAAATTTTCTCCACCCCGCCCAGATATCCCCTGAGGCTGCTGGGCACCGTGACGCTTCCATCGGCGTTCTGGTAGTTCTCCAGGATGGCGACCAGCGTGCGCCCCACCGCGAGGCCGGATCCGTTCAAGGTGTGCAGGAGTTCCGGTCGCCCCTTGTCGCTGCGGTAGCGCGCCTGCATCCGGCGCGCCTGGAACGCCTCGAAGTTGCTGCACGACGAAATTTCCCGGTACGTGTTCTGCGCGGGCAGCCAGACCTCGATATCATAGGTCTTGGCACTGGAGAACCCCATGTCGCCCGTGCAGAGGGTGACCACCCGATAAGGCAGATCCAGTGCCGTGAGGATTCCCTCGGCATGCCCCAGCAACGCCTCCAGCGCCTCATTGGATCGGCTCGGTTCCACCATCTGCACCAGTTCGACCTTCTCGAACTGATGCTGGCGGATCATGCCCCGCGTATCCTTGCCGTAGGAGCCTGCTTCCCGGCGGAAACAGGGCGTGTGGGCGACAAACTTGAGGGGCAGGGACTCCAGCGGCACGATCTCGCCGCGCACCATGTTCGTCACCGGAACTTCGGCGGTCGGGATGAGGAAAAGCTCGTCGCGCTCGAGCCAAAACAGATCCTCGAGGAATTTCGGCAATTGCCCGGTGCCGCGCAAGCTGTCTGCGTTGACCAGATACGGAACGTAGACTTCGGTATAACCGTGCCGCGTCGTATGGACGTCGAGCATGAACTGCGTCAGGGCGCGCTGCAGGCGCGCCAGCGCGCCTTGCATGACCACGAAACGTGCACGACTGATCCGGGCCGCACGGGCAAAATCGAGCAGCCCGAGGCGTTCACCGACCTCGACATGATCCACCACCGGAAAGTCGAAGGCCCGTGGCGTCCCGACACGCCGCCTCTCCACGTTGTCCGCCTCGCTCGCTCCAATGGGGACGTCGTCTTGCGGCACATTGGGAATCCCCGACAGCAGCTCGTCGAGCTGGCCTTGCACGCGTTCCAGACCCGCTTCGCTCGCCTTGAGCTCGTCCCCCAGATGGGCCACCTCTGCGAGCACCGCGGAGACATCCTCTCCCTTCGCTTTGGCCTGCCCGATCCGCTTGGAGACCTGATTGCGTTCGGCCTGCAAGGCCTGGGTGCGCACCTGCAGCGTTTTGCGCTCCTGCTCGAGCTGTTCGAACCGGGCGATGTCCAGTTCGAATCCCCGCGTCGACAGGCGCTTTGCGACCGCTTGCACGTCGGTTCTTAATAGCTGTACGTCCAGCATAGTCTACGCTCCGAGGTTCATCATTCTTCATTGGGGCGCCGATCCCGCGCCCTCGCCTGCTCGTCCTCCGGCGTCCTCGCCCGCCGGTCGCGCTCGCGCAGTTCCGCCAGACGCTCGGCAATTTTGGCTTCCAGTCCGCGCGGGGACGGCTGGTACCAGCCGGGCGCCTCCATACCCTCCGGCAGGTACGTCTGTCCTGCGGCATAGCCGCCGGGCTCATCGTGCGCATAGCGGTACTCCGCCCCATGCCCCAATGTCTTCATGAGACGCGTGGGCGCATTCCGCAGATGCAGCGGCACCGGCCGCGACTGATCCTGCCCGACGAATGCTCGCGCGCGCTGATAGGCGACATAGCCCGCGTTGCTCTTCGGCGCCGCGGCCAAGTAAAGCACGGCCTGCGCGAGGGCCAATTCCCCCTCGGGAGATCCCAACCGCTCGAACGTATCGGCCGCGTCCTTGGCGATCGTCAGCGCCCTCGGATCGGCCAGCCCCACGTCTTCCCAGGCCATCCTGACGATCCTGCGGGCGAGGTAGCGCGGATCGGCGCCGCCGTCCAGCATGCGGGCAAGCCAGTATAGCGCGGCATCCGGCGAAGAGCCCCGCACGGACTTGTGCAGGGCGGAGATCTGGTCGTAAAAATGATCGCCGGATTTGTCAAACCGGCGCAGGCTCGCGCCCAGCGTCTCGCCCAAGAATGCAAGGTCCACGCGCGCCATGCCGGCGGCACGCGCGGCGCTCGCCGCATGCTCCAGCCGATTCAAAAGCCGCCGCGCATCGCCGTCGGCCTGGTGCACCAGCGCGCTCATCGCGGCATCATCGAAGGCGAGGTCGGAAAGGAACTGGGACTGCGCCCTTGCCGCGAGCGTTCCGAGATCATTTTCCGAGAGCGGCTCGAGGACATACACCTCCGCCCGCGAGAGCAAGGCGGCGTTGACCTCGAACGAGGGATTTTCTGTCGTCGCGCCGATGAAGGTGATCAGCCCGGATTCCACATAGGGCAGCAAGGCGTCTTGCTGGGATTTGTTGAAGCGATGAATCTCGTCGACAAACAGAATCGTTGCGCGCCCCCGCGCATCCAGAGTCTCCTGCGCGGCGTCCATGGCCGCCCGAATATCCTTGACGCCCGCGAACACCGCCGACAATGCGATGAATTCGCACGAGAATCCCTGGGCCATCAGGCGGGCCAGCGTCGTCTTGCCGACCCCCGGCGGCCCCCACAGGATCATCGAGTGGATCCGCTGCGCCTCGAAGGCAAGCCGTAACGGTCGACCGTCCCCCAGGAGGTGCGTTTGCCCGGCGACCTCGGACAACCGCGTCGGGCGCAGCCGCTCGGCGAGCGGAACCTCGCGCGGCGCCTGCGAGAACAGGTCGGGTTTCTCCCTCAAGGGGCGCCCCGTGGTTGCGGGGCTGCGCCGGGCGCCCCGAGGACATCGGCCCCCTGGGGCGGCACGAAGTGAAAAAGTCCCGGAGGGAATGCCGGATTGCGCACGAAGTCAGAGAACCGCAGGTAGGTCGTATGTCCGAAGTTGTCCTTCAGGATCATCTCGCGCAGGCCAGGGCCCTGCGTCCCGCCTGGCGCAAAGCCCATGCGCACCGCCGCAAAAGTGGATTCCCGCGACTTCGGCACCGCTTCGATCCAGTGCAGTCCGCCCGGTCCGGGCACGGTACGCACCAGGAACAGCTTCTCGATGTCGTCGCTGCCCGCCAGCAGGGCCGCTGGACTCTCGCCGATGGCTTGGCCCAGCGGTTCCTCCGTCACCTGGTTCAGGTCCGGATCGTACAGCCACAGCGTCTTGCTGTCGCCCACGATCACCTGCCGATAGGGCGCTTCGTAGACCCAGCGGAATCGGCCCGGGCGGGAGAATGCCATCGTTCCGTTCGTGGTCTGGATCACGCGGCCGTTCTGGTCGACCACGGTTTGCGTGAATCGCGCGCGGGCCCCATGGGTGGCCACGATGAATGCGCGCAGCAACGCGGGCGCAGACGGCGCGGCGGCGGCGTCCGCCGTAGACAGCCAGGCGGCCAGGACAAATAGGAGGATTTTAGCCATTGAGTTCTTGCACGGAAAAATGTCGGAAATAGGGAAAACGCAACGATCAGTCGTGGCTGGGCGCCAGCACTTCGCGATTGCCGTTGCTTTGCATGCTGGACACGAGCCCTGCGGCTTCCATCTGTTCGATCAGCCGAGCGGCCCGATTATACCCAATCCGCAATTGCCGCTGTACCAGCGAGATGGACGCGCGTCTGGATTTCAGCACGATCGCCACTGCCTCGTCGTACATGGGATCGGCTTCCGAACCGGAAGTTTCCGCCCGCCCCTCCGCGTCCGCCTCGTCGCCCTCGAGGATCCCCTCGACATATTGGGGCGCCCCCACACGCTTGAGATGGGCCACCACGCGATGAACCTCCTGATCGGCCACAAACGCCCCGTGAACGCGCTGCGGATAGCCGGTGCCGGGCGGCAGGTACAACATGTCGCCCTGGCCGAGCAGCGCCTCGGCCCCCATTTGATCCAGGATGGTGCGCGAATCGATCTTGCTCGAGACCTGGAAGGCCACCCGCGTCGGAATGTTCGCCTTGATGAGCCCGGTGATCACATCCACCGACGGCCGCTGCGTGGCCAGAACGAGGTGAACGCCGGCCGCACGGGCCTTCTGCGCGAGCCGCGCGATGAGTTCCTCGACCTTCTTGCCGACCACCATCATGAGGTCCGCCAACTCGTCGATCACCACGACGATCAGCGGCATCTCATCGAGAGGCGCCGGGTCGTCCGGGGTGAGGCTCAGGGGATCGGCCAACGGCGCGCCGGCCTTCTGGGCCTCGCGGACCTTCTGGTTGAAGCCCGCCAGATTGCGCACCCCCACCATCGACATCAGCTTGTAGCGGCGCTCCATCTCGCGCACGCACCAGTTTAAGGCATGGGCCGCCTGCTTCATGTCGGTGACGACCGGCGCCAGCAGGTGCGGGATCCCCTCATACACCGACAGCTCGAGCATCTTGGGATCCACCAGGATGAGCCGGATCTGCGCGGCCGTCGCCTTGTAAAGCAGGCTCAGGATCATGGCATTGATGGCCACGGACTTGCCGGAGCCGGTGGTTCCCGCCACCAGCACATGCGGCATCTTGGCCAAGTCGGCGACCACCGCCTTCCCCGCAATGTCCTTGCCCATGGCCATGGTCAGCACCGACCCCATGTCGGCGTAGGCCTTCGAACTCACGATCTCCGACAGCCGGACGACCTGCCGCTGGGGGTTCGGAATCTCAAGGCCCATGCACGACTTGCCGGGGATCGTTTCGACGACGCGGATGCTCACCACCGACAGCGCCCGGGCGAGGTCGCGCACGAGATTCGTGATCTGGCTCCCCTTGACGCCGGTCGCCGGCTCGATCTCATAGCGCGTGATCACGGGGCCCGGATAGGCCGCGACCACCTTCACCTCGACGCCGAAATCGAGAAGCTTGCGTTCGATGAGGCGCGAGGTGAATTCCAGGGTTTCCGCACTGATGAGCTCGACATTGGCCTGCGCCTCGTCGAGCAGGCTCAAAGGCGGCAACGCAGAATCGGGCAGATCCTCGAACAGGGGAGCTTGCTTCTCCTTGTCGACACGCTCCGACTTCGGAATCTCGGCCACGGGCGGCTCGATGCGAAGCGGCGCGTGATCTTCCCTGCGCTTCTTTTCTTCCTGGACGGTGGCCGTGCGCTCCACCGTCGCGCTCGCCCCAGCCCTTCGGTCCTGCCAGTCCCCCCAGGCCCGGGTGAGCCCGAAGTAACCGTCCTCCAACAGCCCGCCAAGCCGCTCGACGACCCACAGCCACGACACGCCGGTCAATAGGCTCAAGCCGATCAGGATCCCGAGCAGCAGGACCAGCGTCGCGCCGGTGAAGCCGGCGGCGCCCCACAGTCCGTGTCCGACCTGCGCCCCCAGGATTCCACCCGGGCCGAGGGGCAGCGCCGCCTTGAGGGAATGCAGGCGCAGCCATTCGAGGCCCGCGCTTCCGAAGAGCAGGAGTCCGAAGCCGCCGAAGGCGACGAACAGCGACCGGTGATCGCCGCCCGCCGCCGCGTCGATGCGGCGGTAGCCCCAAAACACGAGATAAAGAAGCAAAGCGATCCACCAGTACGCGGAAAGCCCGAAGGCGGAGAGCATGATGTCGGCGATCCACGCGCCCACCCGACCTCCGGCATTGTGCACCGCCAGTTGGCTTGCGCTGTGCGACCAGCCCGGATCCCGCGGATCGTAGCTCACCAGCACGACGGCAAGATATACCGCCATGCCCACCGATGCGAGCCACCACGCCTCGCGCATCAAGCTTGCGATCTTGGGCGGCAAAGGCTTGCGCTCCGATTTGCCGGCAGCCGTCTTCTTCCCTTGGGCCATGATTGTGTCTGGGTCTGGATTGACTGTGCGGGATTATAGCAATTCGGCCTGCCCGGGTCACCGCGGGCCCGGCCGCGCGCGGCGAGCGAAATGGTTGCGGCAATTCGCAAAATGCGGGAAACTGGTCACCACAAAGGCACGGTGGCCTTTGCCCCGCGGCCCGCCATCGCGGCCCAGGCGTCGGCCAGGTCCACGAGTCTCTCGAAGCGACAGCCTGCGCCTGAGCGCGCCGCACCCGCGCGGGCGCGTCCCGCAGAAGAAGACGCACCCTTTATGGACCGATCCTAGAACTCGCCGTCCGCAGCGCACAGGCTGGATTGAAGGCTCACCCAGCACGCCGCCGGGCGGTCACTGGCCTCAAGAAACCTTCGGGAGAAAATTGCGCATGTCCACCAGACACACTCGCCTGCTTATTCTGGGTTCCGGCCCCGCCGGCTACACGGCGGCGGTCTATGCCGCCCGCGCCAACCTCAAGCCGCTTCTCGTCACTGGGCTCGCCCAAGGCGGCCAGCTCATGACCACCACTGAAGTCGACAACTGGCCCGCCGACGTCGCGGGCGTCCAAGGGCCGGAACTCATGGAGCGCTTCCAGAAGCACGCCGAGCGCTTCAACACGGACATCGTCTTCGATCACATCCACACGGCGCACTTGCGCGAGCGTCCATTCACGCTCGTCGGCGATCAGGGCACCTACACCTGCGATGCGCTCATCATCGCCACCGGCGCCTCGGCCAAATACCTGGGGCTGCCCTCCGAGCAGGCCTTCATGGGCAAGGGCGTCTCGGGCTGCGCCACCTGCGACGGCTTCTTCTACAAGAATCAGCGGGTCGCCGTCGTGGGCGGCGGCAACACCGCCGTCGAGGAAGCGCTGTACCTGTCCAACATCGCCTCCCACGTCACGGTGATCCATCGGCGTGAGCGCTTCAGCGCGGAAAAGATCATGATCGACAAACTGCTGGAGAAGGCGGCCCAGGGGCATGTCACCCTCGAGTGGAACAGCGCGCTTGACGAAGTGCTGGGCGATGCCACCGGCGTGACCGGGATACGCATCAAGAACCTCCACAGCGGTGCGACCCGCGTCGCCGAACTTCAGGGGGTCTTCATCGCCATCGGCCACAAGCCGAATACCGAGATTTTCGCCGGACAGCTCGACATGGAGGGCGGATACCTCGTCACGCGCGGCGGGCGCAAGGGCAACGCCACCGCGACCAGCATCGCGGGCGTATTCGCCGCCGGCGACGTCCAGGACCACATCTACCGTCAGGCGGTGACGAGCGCCGGCACGGGCTGCATGGCGGCCCTGGATGCCGAACGCTACCTGGAAGAACTGGACTGAGCATGGGAAGCCGGCGGCGGAACGTGCCCCAACCCTTGGCCGCCGTGACGGCCGAGGAGTCGGTGACTTTTCGCGCCGCCGTGCAGGATGTGACGCCCTTGCAGGTGTCCCCCAGGGCTGAACACCCCCGTGTCCTCCCGCGCCCCGTGGCCCACCGCCGGACGGCGGACGAGCGCCCGGCGCTCGCCGACTCGCTGAGCGATCACTCGCCGTGGGAGAACCCGCCCGAATCCGACGAGGCGCTTTGCTTCCTGCGCCCGGGCTTGAGCCCGCAGATCCTGCGCCGCCTGCGCAGAGGGCATTGGGGCATTCAGGCCGAACTCGACCTCCATGGACTGACCGTGGACGAGGCGCGCGGGCAGCTGGCGCAATTCCTCGCCGAATCCACGCAGCTCGGGTTGCGCTGCGTGCGCATCATCCACGGCAAGGGCCATGGCTCCCCCCAGCGCGAACCCGTGCTCAAGGGACGCGTCAGGGCATGGCTGATGCAGCGCGACGAAGTCCTGGCCTTCTGCCAGGCACGCGCGGCGGACGGCGGCAGTGGCGCGGCCATCGCCTTGCTGCGGGCCACGTAAGCCACGGTGAATTTGCGCCACCTCAGGAAGTCGCTTGAGCCGCACGTCTGGAATTCTCGGTCATCCGGAGATCATCGAGAACGAGGCGGGTGTTCAAAGCCAACGCCCTGTCGCGTTGCATCAGAAGTAAATGTTACCGAATGGTCAGATACGTTGCCTCGCAATTGATGTTACCGAGACGTGTTTGAAGATGAGCTTCAATTTTGCCTCTATTTGGCGCTTTAGTTCAAACGGGTTGAGTGCTAGGAAGGTCGATTCCAGCTGGCGTTTCTTCGCCTTGGTTATGTGGGGGGAGTCCATGATCCGCTGATAGGGCGTGGCGGGGTCGTGATATTTCTTGACGTAGCGGCTGCCGACGCGGGTCTTTTCCTTGAGCTTCATGGACGGAGAGAAGTAGTTATGGAGCATGCTCCATTCGTTGGCGTAGAGGTCATTCATGAGACCGACAAGGAGCGGATCCTCGAAGCGTTGGTAGCCGAACAGTTGACGCACATGCGTCCAATTCTTCTGCTCGACGTGGGCGTTGTCGTTCTTCTTGTAGGGGCGTGAGCGCGTGAAGCCTGGCTTGTTGTGGTGGCTGGCGAAGTAGCGCAAGAGGTGGTAGTTCAGAAATTCCGAGCCGTTGTCGCAATCGAAGCCCTTGAGGCGGAACGGCAGTGCCTTCTCGATGTTTTTGATCTGCGCGACGACGCCCTCTGCGCCCTTGTTCCAGGTGGCACGGCATTCTGTCCAGCCGGTGTGGATGTCGGTGATGGTGAGGCTCCAGGCGAAGTCTCCGGCCAAGGAATTGCCGCAGTGCGCCACGGTGTCGGCCTCGACGAAGCCGGGCTGCGAGATGTCCCAGTTGTCGGTGCGGATGGGGATCTGGTTCTTGAGCAACGTTCCCGGCTTGGTGCCGGACAGGCCGTGGCCCGGGATCTCTACCCGGATGGGCTTGAGAAGGCGATCCAGGGTGGAGGTCGAGACCTCCGCAAGCAAGGCCCGTGCGGCAGGCTCCAGGGGCCCGTATTCGGCTTCAAAGTGAGGGATCCATAGTGGCAGTGCCGCCTTCAGTTTCTTGGAGCACATCTGGTCACTGGCCAGCCAGATCGTCCGTATCGCCTGCAGCAACTGCGGATGGTCAAAGCGTGGCTTGCGGCCAGGGCGTTGCTTGGGCGCCGCCTTCCTGCGCTGGCGCCTCAGCAGGCGTATGGCGTGCTTGCGGTGATACCCGCATACCGCGCAGAACTCATCGAGGATCTTCGCCTTGTCGGCCCGCTTGGCGCGTTGATAGCGGTTCCGGATCTGATCAAGATATGCGCGCCTCTCGCTCTTTCCCATTGATGGCCACCTCTGTTCCTTTGGTAACCATCAATTTGATGCAACGATCCTTTTTCCCACCCCGCTTCGGTAACATTATTTGTGATGCAATTCGC
>JAKAFK010000103.1 GCA_021817985.1 Pseudomonadota bacterium
AACCCCTGGATTGCGCGGACATTCCATACAGGGTGACGTCGTCCCAAACCAACTTCGCTGTAAAATTGTGCGAAACGCCTATCCGATCTCGGTTGACAAAATTTTCGGCGGTTTCGGCTTACTGGACGCTTCCCAAGCCTATGCCGACTTGATGGCGCGGGTGAAGGCAGGGGGCAAGGCCGACGGCTATATCGCCGCGACAGCCGCTGCTCACGGTTTGATGGTTGCAACGCGCGACACCAGCCCATTCCAGGCCGCCGAATTGAACACCATCAATCCGTGGGAGGCCGTGCCATGAAGCTGCGCCAAGCCCTATCCACCCGGCTGCCACAGGACATCGAGGGATTTGACCCATAATTTCTCAAATCCATGCACTCGTGGGCAATATGAGAAATTATGTAAACGCATGTCGTCGCCGGAGCCCTGAATGTTTCCACTTCGACCTTGCGTCGATAGGAGGCATCGGGGCGTCTTGTGCCTGAATGTCCATCCGGCAATTAGCCTTTGCTGTCTCCCGAAGTGCGAGCCAGCGCGGGGCGTCAGGCCGGCTGAATCGGCTGCCAGGCTCTTGCGCTTTCGGGATCCTGCGGATCGTAGCCGAACAGCGTCCCTTCCTCGAGATCGAAGTGCCACCCGTGCAGCGTCAGTGTCCCCTGGGCGACGCGTTCGAGGATCCACGGGAAGGTGAGGAGATTGTCGAGCGAGACCCGGATCGCCTCCTTTTCGCAGGCGCGCGCCAACGCCTCGGCATCCAGGTCGCGGGCACGCGCCAGGACGCGGTTGCGGGCGTGGCCTGCCACCTGCATCCAGCTCGCCACGAACGGGGAGTCCTCCGGGCTCTCGCCAGGATTCTCCATGAGCGCCCGGATGCCGCCGCAATGGGTGTGGCCGAGCACGATGATGTGCCCCACGCCGAGTCGGCGGACGCCGAACTCCAGGGCGGCGCTGGTGCCGTGATAATTGCCCCCGGTCTCGAAGGGCGGGACCAGGTTGGCGACGTTGCGGATGACGAACAAGTCGCCCGGGTCGCAGTCCGTGATGATGGCCGGATCCACCCGGGAATCGCAGCAGCCGATGATCAGCGTGCGCGGGGACTGCCCCGCCTTGACGAGCCGCTTGAACACGTCCGGCTGCCCGCCATAGTGCGTCTTGCGGAAGCGCCCGAATCCCTCGATGAGCTTGTCAATATGGTCCATGTCGAGCGCTCTCACGCGCGCGTGAGGCGCAGCAGGGCCTCACGGTATTTCTCGGTGGTCTTGGCGATCACGTCGGCGGGAAGCCTGGGCGCGGGCGGGGTCTTGTTCCAGCCGATGCTTTCCAGATAGTCCCGCACGTATTGCTTGTCGAAGCTCGGCGGGTTGCTCCCCACGGCATACTGATCAAGAGGCCAGAAACGCGACGAATCAGGCGTGAGGGCTTCATCGATGAGGTAAAGGCGGTCGGCCCCGTCGATCCCGAACTCGAACTTGGTGTCGGCGATGAGGATTCCTTTGAGCGCCGCATAGTCGGCCGCCGCCTGGTAGAGCTTGAGCGCCACGTCCTGCACCTGGATCGCCAGCGGTTCGCCGAGCAGTTCGGCGGCCTGTGCGAAGCTGATATTCTCGTCGTGGGCGCCCGCTTCGGCCTTGGTCGAAGGGGTGAAGATCGGCGCCGGCAGCTTCTCGGCTTCCCGCAGACCCGACGGCAGCGGGATCCCGCACACGCTGCCGGTCCGGCGATAGTCCTTCCAGCCGGAGCCCACCAGGTAGCCCCGCACGATGGCCTCCACCGGCAGAGGCTTGAGCCGCCGCACCACGATGGCGCGCCCTTGGACCTGCGCCTTTTCCGCCGGATCGCTCACGACGGACTCCGGGGGCTCGCCCGTCAGATGGTTGGGCACGATGTGCGCCAGGCGCCCGAACCAGAAATTGGAAACCGCCGTGAGGACCTCGCCCTTGCCCGGGATGGGATCCGGCAGCACGACGTCGAAGGCCGACAGCCGGTCGGTGGTGACGATCAGCAGGCGCTCGGCATCGATCTCGTAGATGTCGCGGACCTTGCCGCGATTGAGGAGTTTGAGGCTCTTGATCGTCGATTCAAATAACGGTGTATTCATGAGGATTGTCGTCGTGCTATCGTTTTAAAATCATGCACAGCGTGGAAAGCGTCCCGGCCAGCCGCTTGATCTGGGCTCGCTTCGAGCGAGCCGGCCCCGAGGATGCGCGCATCGTGTTCGTCGCAGCGCGCCGTGGATGCCGGGCTTGCGCCCTGATGTCCGCCGGCATCGGAAGCCGCCTTGTCAGGCGGGCGGGCCTTGCAGCGGCGGCGCCAGCGAAAGGTGCCTTGAACGTCCTGGACCGATAGCATTCTACGTCACCTCCAGCGCTGGCGTCGACTCCGAGAAGGGGTTCGACCGTGCGTTATGGTGGACGGACCCGGGCGCGCCGACGCTCGGATGACTTGAGCGCTTTGATTCACTTTTGCCGAGGCCATCACCATGCAGATCGTCGTCAGTCGCGGCGAGCCGCTCGCCGAGGAGGCGCGCGAGCTTCCGGCCGCCAGCTACAACCTCGCCCACGTCCTGCTGGCGCGTAGCCGCGGGGTCGCCTTCGTGCCGATCCGCAGCATGCAATTCCTGGCGATCATCGATCCGGAGGAGATCGTGTTCGTCGATCACCTGCGCAAGGATCTCGCGGTCATCGCCTGGCAGCGCTTCCGGCCGCAGGCCCGCGGCGCGCTCGACGACCCGGTGCCTTACCGCGCCGTCTACTACCGCGAGGATGGCCCGGCGCTGATGCGCCGCCTGCAGGCGGAACTGCCCAAGGCGCTGGCTGCGCTGGCCGCGAAGGCGCACGAGGCGGCGCCTGCCCGGGTGCTCAGGTTCACCCGGCCGGCGTCCGGCCGATAAGGCCGGGCCCGCGGCCGCAAGGGTCAGTCCTCGTCGCCCAGTTCGGGGTCCCAGCCCTTGACCCGTGCCGCCGCCGTGGCGCGGGCATAGAGGTCGTGATGGCGCTGGCGCAGCGCCGGCGGCAGGCGGCTGGGCAGGTTGCCGTACTTGTCCCACTCGCGTTCCACCTGCTCCATCAAGGCCTGAATGCGGCCGATCTCCCAGCCGGCGCAGTCCTCGGTCTCGGGAATGAGGCTGAACAGCCAGCCGTCCAGCACGATGCGTCCGAGCTGGGTGATGCCGTGCTTGTCCTGGTGGAAGCCTGCATAAGTCTCGGCGCTCATTTGCTCTCCTGTGGGTGTCCCGGCGTCCGGCGATCGCGCAGGTGGCAGGCGTGGCGCGAACACGCGCGCTCATCGCGTCAATCCCGCGTACAGGAGCGGCAGCTTTTCCGGCAGCCGCTCCACGTGATCCACCACCATGTAGTGCTTCTGGCCGAAGATGCGGCTCACGTAGTGGTCCGCACGGGGATCCAGGCTCATGCAGTAGGTTACCACACCTTGCCTGGCGACATCCTCGACGGCCTTCTTGGCGTCGTGGCGGAGGTATTGCGGATCCCGCACGTCCACGTCAGCCGGCTCGCCGTCGGTGATCACGATGAGCAGCTTCTTGGCCGAGCGCTGGAGCTTCAAGTGGTGCCCGGCGTGGCGGATGGCCGCGCCCATCCGGGTCGAAAGCTGGCCGGTCATGCCGGCAAGCCGCCCCTTGGGGACCTCGTCCCAATGCTGGTCGAAGTCCTTGAAGCGGTAGTATTCGACCCCGTGCCGGCCGTCCGAACAGAAGCCGTGGATGGCGAATGGGTCGCCCACCTTGGCTATGGCGTCCGACAACAGCACGCAAGCTTCGCGCGTGAGGTCGAGCACGCTGTAGTCCTGGCCGTGCACCTTGTCGTTGGTGGACTCGGACAGGTCGAGCAGGACCAGGATGGAGAAGTCGCGGGTCTTCCTCACCGAGCGCATCATGATCCGCG
This sequence comes from Pseudomonadota bacterium, assembly GCA_021817985.1. Lineage (GTDB taxonomy): Bacteria > Pseudomonadota > Gammaproteobacteria > Burkholderiales > JAKAFK01 > JAKAFK01. The sequence continues at coordinate 3,897 of JAKAFK010000103.1, forward strand.
GGTCGGGCTGGTTGCCCAGCCGGATGTCGGTCAGGCCTTGGATCGCGGCGTTGATGTCGATCTCGTCGCCGTCCTCCAGCTTGCGGATGCGCTGCACGCCCTGAGGCTGCATGGCGTCCAGCAGGAACTTCATGCGATGGATCTCCCGCTTGTACTGGGCGGCGATCCCGTCGATCAGGTCCAGTTCGCCGGACTTGGCGCGCTTTTCCTGCACCGTGGCCCAGGCCGGCCGCTCGAGCTGGATCTGGTAGTCCCACTCCGGGTAGTGGAAGGGCTCGGACAGCGGCTCCTTGCCTTCCAGCTCGTTGATGGTGCAGCCCTCCTGGTCCAGGTAGAACGGCGTGGACAGGACCCAGATTTCCTGGGCATCGTCGCCGGCCAGCTCGTTGTCGACCTCGTTGACCATCTCCAGCACGCTGACATACTTGCGCACCTGCTTGACGGTTTCGAAGCCGGCGTTGGCCGCCTTGCCGAAATCGAATTCCTCGAATGCCCAAAAATAGCGGTTGTCGTCCCGATAGGGGGCGGTGAGCCCGTCGCTGCGCGGATTGAAGCCGATCCCCTTTTCCTTCAAGGCGTGGGCCAAGGCGACGCCGATGTCCCAGGACATGGCGTTGGCGCTAAGCTTGCCCCCGGCCAGGGCCTGCGCGAACAGGGCGCGGCCTTGGGCCACCCACGGATCGTCGTCGCGGTAGGTCTCGTCCAGCAGCGCCCGGGCCAGCCGGTTGAGGTAGTCGCCGACGCTGGCGGACAGGGCTGGGGTGGCCACGTGCAGCCGGCTCCAGAGCGGCTTCAGGCCGGGGAAGCGCTGGATGGCCAGGGTTTCGACCCGGGCGTCCTCGATCACGCCGATGACCGCCATCTGCAGGGGGTTGAGGCCTTCGGCCGAGATGGGCTGCGTGGTCTCGACCACATGCGCGGCGCAATGGGCGGCGGCGGCGCGATAGAGCTCCAGGCCCGCCACCCCCTGGAAGTCGTCGAAGGCATCGGGCAGGTGCAGCAGGTAGTCCTCGATGTAGGGCCGAAGTCCTTCGCGGTTCTCGTAGTCGCCGGAGGTCGGACGCATGAAGAAGTCGCGCGCCCACAGCGCCCGCAGGTACATGTTGATGCGGCGCTGGACGTCCACCAGGAGGGTCCCCTTGCGTTCCTTCTGGAGGATGGCCACCGACTCCTTGGATTCGAGGCCGAAGTAGCGGATCTGCTCCTCGTAGTTGGTGCGATGCGCGTGCGCGCCCCACAGCGCCCACCGGCGCAGCCCGCCCAGGGTGAGCTGCTGGAACAGCACGTCGAGCTTGTCCAGCATCGGCCGCACGCCCCGCGGGGCCTGGGCGATCAGGGTGTTGATGAACTGCAGGTACATGCGGAACAATTCCGCATCGCCCAGGCGGCCGGCTGCGGTGGGCGAGGTGGCGAGCAGGAGCTCGATCACCGCGCCGGAAGTCTTGGAGGCCAGCATCAGCGAGGCGGTGGCGAGGTCCGAGATGACATCCTCGCCGACTTCCTTGGCCACCTCCGGCGCGTTTTCCAGCCAGGTTTCGACCACGGCGTCGCCCCGGCCGAGGCCGCGGATGGCGGCCGCGCCCTTGAGGTAGTTGTCCAGGGCGCGGGGCGAGAGCACCCGGGTCGCTTCGTGCCAGACCGATTCCAGCACCGCGCGGCTGTGCTCGCTCAGGCTCGCGAGCAGTTCGCCGTAGTCTTCGAGGTTGACGGACATGGTGGTTCCTCGTCGTTCGGGAAAGCCAAGCGCTCGGCCGTCCGGCCAAGCCCCCGGTGGCCCGCCGGACGGGGCGCGGGCCCTCGATCGGCGGGTGATGACGGCCCGGCTCAGAAGAAGGTGGTGACCGCGGCGTCCAGGGCGTCGCGCATGTCGGGATCGTCCGTGATCGGCCGCACCAGGGCGACCCGGCACGCGGCCTGGGGCGCGACGCCCTGGCGGATCAGGCTGCCGGCGTAGATCAGCATGCGGGTCGACAGGCCCTCGTCCAGGCCGTGGCCCTTGAGGTTGCGGGAGCGCTCGGCGATGGACACCAGCTTGCCGGCCACCTCGGGCGCGATGCCCGCCTCATGGGCGACGATCTCGGTCTCGACGGCGTGTTCCGGATAGGTGAAGTCGAGGCCGCCGAAGCGCTGCTTGGTGGATTGCTTGAGGTCCTTCATCAGGGACTGGTAGCCCGGGTTGTAGCTGATCACGATCTGGAAGTCGGGATGGGCGTGGACCAGTTCGCCCTTCTTCTCGAGCGGCAGCACGCGCCGGTTGTCGGTCAGCGGGTGGATGACCACGGTGGTGTCCTGGCGCGCCTCGACCACCTCGTCGAGATAGACGATGGCACCCAGGCGGGCGCCGATCGCGAGCGGGCCGTCCTGCCACGTCGTGCCGTCGGCGGAGAGCAGGAAGCGGCCGACCAGGTCGCTCGCCGTCATGTCCTCGTTGCAGGCCACGGTGATCAGCGGCTTGCCCAGGCGGTGCGCCATGTATTCGACGAAGCGGGTCTTGCCGCAACCGGTCGGGCCCTTGAGCATCAAGGGCATGCGTACCGAGTAGGCGGCCTCGAACAATTCCACCTCGTCGGCCACGGGCCGGTAATAGGGTTCCGTTTCGATACGGTATTGGTCGATGACATTGGACATGTCCGCTCCTGATTGTCTTGTCGGCCGGCAAACGCCCGCCCATGAAAGCAAAAGCCCCCGCCGCGTCTGGCGCGGCGGGGGCTGTGGGGTACTTCAGGCCGCCGCGCTTCAGACCGTCTTGCCGCGGTAGATCACCATGGCGGTGCCCTGAGACTGCTTGAAGTTGTCGTAGCCGACCAGGCGCACGTGGTTGTTCGGGTTCGCCTTGTGGCAGGCCTCGGCCTCGGCGAGGATGCGGTCGATGTCGGTCTCGCCGAACATCGGCAGCTTCCACATGTACCAGTAGGAGTCCATCAGGTGCTCCGGTTCGGTATGCTCGATGGCCGGGTTCCACCCCTTCTTGACCAGGTACTCGACCTGCTTGCGGATCTCGGCCTGCTCCATGGCCGGCAGGTAGGAGAAGGTCTCGAACTTGCGGCTCGCCGGGTCGGAAAGACGGGAGTTGTAGTCTTGCATTTCAGTTTCCTCGTATACGGTTGCCTGGCGGCGGGAGCGGGCCCGAAGCGCGCTCCCGCCCGCACGTTGCTTACTTGTGGGCCACGTCCAGCTTGTCCACGGTATCGAACTCGAACTTGATCTCCTTCCAGGTTTCCATGGCGATCTTGAGTTCGGGGCTGGATTCGGCGGCCTTGGTCAGGATCGCCTTGCCATCCTTCTCGATGGCCACGCCCTGGTTGCGGGCCTCGACGCACGCTTCCAGCGCGACCCGGTTGGCGGCCGCGCCCGCGGCATTGCCCCAGGGGTGGCCCAGCGTTCCCCCGCCGAACTGCAGCACCGCGTCGTCACCGAAGATGGTCACGAGCGCCGGCATGTGCCAGACGTGGATGCCGCCCGAGGCCACGGCGAAGGCGCCGGGCATGGAGCCCCAGTCCTGGTCGAAGAAGATGCCGCGGCTGCGGTCTTCCTTGACGTACTTCTCGCGCAGGAGGTCGATCCAGCCCAGGGTGGCCTCGCGGTCGCCTTCCAGCTTGCCGACCACGGTGCCGGTGTGCAGATGGTCGCCGCCCGACAGCCGCAGGATTTTGGTCAAAACGCGGAAATGGATGCCGTGGTGCGGGTTGCGGTCGAGCACGGCGTGCATGGCGCGGTGGATATGCAGCAGCATGCCGTTGTCGCGGCACCAGTTGGCCAGCCCCGTGTTGGCGCAGAAACCGCCGGTGATGTAGTCGTGCATGATGATCGGGGCGCCGATCTCCTTGGCGTACTCGGCCCGCTTGTACATCTCCTCGGGGGTCGGGGCGGTGACGTTCAGGTAGTGGCCCTTGCGCTCGCCGGTCTCGCGCTCGGCCTTATGGATCGCCTCCATGACGAAGTCGAAGCGCTGGCGCCAACGCATGAAGGGCTGGCTGTTGACGTTCTCGTCATCCTTGG
>JAKAFK010000104.1 GCA_021817985.1 Pseudomonadota bacterium
ACTACAAGCGGTTTCTATCAGCGACAGCAAACACGAATTCGCTAGATCAATAGGTTAAGCAAGATGTCGGCGCAAAATCCGCCCTAAAACCGGAGTTTTTCCGCCGAATGGGTAAAGATGGGCTAGAGCCGCGCCGCCGCGCGGGGAAGGTCGAGAACCGAGGGAAGCCCCACGTCGACGTACGCGGGGTGCCGAAGCGATGAGGCCGGCCGCACCCAAACCGTCGACATTCCCAGCGCCTTCGCCGTTTTAAGATTCTCCAGGGAATCTTCCACCATGACGCACCGGGAAGGCCGTACGCGCTCGCGGGCAAAAAGACGATAGAAGCCATACCGGGCGGGCTTCGGGTGAAAGCGCGTCTGCTCCACGGCCAGCACCGCATCGAAGAGCTCCCGGATGCCCAGCACGTGGAGCACCGCCGCCGAGTAGTGCTGGGGCGAATTGGAAAACAGGATCTTGCGGCCCGGCAGCCGCTTGAGCGCTTGGCGCAGGCCTCGCTCAGCCGTCACCTGGGCCTTAAGGGCCGGGAACTGGTGGGTGTGCCACAAAAAATGATGGGGGTCGACGGCATGATGCTTCATGAGCCCCGCGAGGGTCGTGCCGTAGCGATGCCAATACCGGATCCGCAAGGCGTCCGCCGCCTCGCGGTCGAGGCCCAGATAACGCTCGAGATAGGCCGTCATGGCACGGCTGATGTGCGGAAAGACATACGGATTCGCATCATGCAGCGTGTTGTCGAGATCGAAGACCCAGGTGAGCGAGGACCTCATGCCAAAAACCCGCGCCGGTGCCTCAGAGAATCTCGAGGCGGGTCACTGCGCCCTCGCCGTTCAGCTCGGCCCGCACGAGCCCGAAGCATGCCTTGCGGTCGGCCACGCACCCCGCCCCCTCCATGACCACCTCCTCGAATTGCACGGCGGCCCGAACCCACCCGCCGCCTTGCGCGAGCACCTTGATGCGCAAGGTTGCGTTGTCGATCCAGCCGTTTTGCGAGGTGAGCCGGGCAAGCTCCGGGCACGCCGCCAAATAGCTCTCGAGTCCCATCACGCACCGTGAATCAGCGTGCCCACGCCCTTGTCCGTGAGGACCTCGAGCAGCAGCGCATGGGCCACGCGTCCGTCAATGATGTGGCACGACTTGACGCCGTTGTTCACCGCCTCCAGGGCGCAATGGATCTTGGGCAGCATCCCGCCGGATATCGTGCCGTCCTGGATGTACGCATCGACCCGTTCGGCCGTCAACCCCGTCAGGAGTTGGCCCTCCTTGTCGAGGACCCCCGTCGTATTGGTCAGCAGCACCAGTTTTTCTGCGCGCAGGGTTTCAGCCAGCTTGCCGGCCACAAGGTCCGCATTGATGTTGTAGGATTCGCCTTGCGCCCCCACGCCCACCGGCGCAATCACCGGAATGAAGTCGTGGCCGTCGAGCAAGGCCACGAGCTCGGGATCGATCTCGAGTACTTCGCCCACCTGCCCGATATCGAGCCATTCATCCGCCTTCTCGGCATGCTTCATCAGAAGCTTCTTCGCGCGGATCAACCGCCCGTCCTTGCCGGTCAGCCCGACGGCACGCCCGCCGTGCTGGTTGATCAGGTTCACGATCTCCTTGTTGACGAGCCCGCCCAGCACCATCTCCACGATGTCCATGGTCTCCCGGTCGGTCACGCGCATGCCCTGGATGAACTCGCTGTGTTTGCCGACGCGCTTGAGCATCTCGCCGATCTGGGGCCCGCCGCCGTGCACGATGACGGGATTCATGCCGACGAGCTTCAAAAGCACCACGTCGCGCGCGAAGCCCTGCTTGAGGCCCTCGTCGGTCATCGCATTGCCCCCGTACTTGATGACGATGGTCTTGCCGAAGAAACGTTGGATGTAAGGAAGCGCCTCGGACAGCACCTGGGCTTTTTCCTGGGCGGTCGAGGCAGGCAAATCAAGCGACATGGGTATGACCTCGCTGCATGTGTGGCGCCGAATGTCCGGCGGGGCATCCGCGCATTCTAGCAAATTGCGCCGGACGCTTCCCAGCCCAGGGCCGCACGCTTGCACGCCCGTCGGCAATGGCATCAAAATGGCCGATGCGCGCGATCTTCGATCCGTGCCGATGACGCCATATGAAACATGAACAGAGGAGATGGCCGAACCTGATTACCCACCTTGTTCAGCCGCGCGTAGCCGGCGCCGAGGACGGGCGGTGGCGCGGAAGGCGTCGCGCCTGCGTGCAAAAGAATCCCCCGGCTCGATGAGCACGGGGGATTCTTCGACAACCGGTCTTGCGCCCTACTGGATGGTCAGCTTCTTGCCGACGGCGGCTTCCCTCTTGGGCAGGGTGAGTTCGAGCACCCCGTCCGCGTATTTGGCCTGGGCGGAGGCTTCGTCAATCTCCTGCGGCAATACGAAGCTGCGCTGAGCCTTGCCATAGTAGCGCTCGCGCCGCAGCACCTTCTCGCCGCCTTTCTCCTCGCTTTCGCGTTTCGCCGTCGCTGAAATGGTCACCTGGCTGCCCTCGATGTTGACCTCGATGTCGTCTTTCTTGACGCCAGGAACCTCGGCGGCCACGAGATAAGCCTTTTCGTTCTCGGTCACGTCGATCTTCATGCTGGGTGCGGCCGCCACTTCCTTCTCAAACCGGGCGGGGCGCACAAAAAAACCCTTGGTCAAATCGTCGAAGAGATCGTCCAGGCCGAAGGGACCGACCCGGGTCATCAAATTCGCCATGATAGCTTCTCCTTTAGGATGCCTGCCGATTGCGGAAACCCCATGCAAGCCCGCGGCCTCGCCGCGCAATGCGCGTTTCCGGCCGAGTCAAGCCTTATTTTTATATATGGGGATCGCGCCCGCTTTTCAAGGGCATAGCCTTGCAAAGCGTGTCCGGGAAAGGAGAAACCGGCAGCGGCGATCAGTGCATCATGCCGACCAGGGCGCTGCGGGGCCGCACCCGCGCGCTCACCTTGATCCGCTCTGAACGGTGGCCCACCCGAACCGTGAGCACGATGGGAACCCGGCCACCGACTTTGAGGGGGGCTTTGAGGTCCATCAGCATGATGTGGTAGCTGCCGGGCTTGAGCACCACCGACAGGCCTTCAGGAAGGGCGAGGCTTCGGATGCGGCGCATTTCCATCACCCCTTGCACCATCGCCATCTTGTGAATCTGGGTCTTGCCGGCCGCCTCGCTCTGCGCGCCGACCAGCGTCGCCGCAACGGGACTCGTAATGGTCATATAGGCGCCGCCGACCGTCTGCCCGGGGACCGTTGCAACCGCCCAGGCATTCTCCACCTTGATCCCCGCGGCCTGCGCCGCGCAGGCCGCCGCCATCAGGACCGCGAGCACGCACCTCGTTACCCACTGTTTCAACATGACTGCCTCATCTGCATCGAGTTACGCCCGAAACGGCTTCGAAGGGACCCGCCGTCCCCCGGCACGCGCATCGCGCCAGCCGCTGGCCTTCCGGTGCGAAATGTGTAGTTTAGCACAGCGAAAAAGCCGAAGAGCCCCCGCAACAATTGCGCTCCCCGGCAGCCATTGCCACGCTATCATGGAACATTGAAGTGTCGCGCTCGAAAAGGCGAGCAGAGGGGGGTCGAGATGGGCATCTTGGTTCTGGGACTCGTGGTCTTTCTCGGCATGCATTCGCTGCGCATGGTCGCCCCGTCGTGGCGCACGGCAGCCGTCCGGCGCATCGGCGAACGACGGTGGAAAGGTGTCTATGCCCTGGCCTCCATCATCGGGTTCGCGCTCATCGTATGGGGCTTTGTCCTCGCGCGGGAGCGCACCGTCACGCTCTGGGCATCTCCGTTTCTCATGCGCTTCGTCACCGCCACCCTGACGGCGCTGGCATTCATCCTGGTCGCCGCCGCTTATGTGCCGAATACCCGAATCAGGGCACGCATGGGACATCCGATGCTGCTCGGCGTGCAACTGTGGGCCATAGGGCATCTCCTTGCGATTGGAACGGCCGCGGCGGCCGTCCTGTTCGGGAGCTTCCTGCTCTGGTCGCTGGCCGATTTCGTTTCATGCCGACGGCGGGACCGCGAGGCGGGTACCCGCTACCCCGCGGGTTTTGCCGCGCGCGATGCGAGGGCGGCGATCATCGGAGGGGTCGCATGGGCGATCTTCGCCTTCTATGTGCATGGATGGCTCATCGGCGTGAGCCCATTCGGCTAAGAGTCGAGGCACCTGTTCGGCAGACGCCGCGGCGGGCCGGAGAGATCCGGCACGGGCAAGAAGGCCGCCTTTACGCGATTCCGCCGACCGGCGGGGGACTGCAGTCAAGGCCGCGTCAAAGGACGTAGCGGGCCAAATCCTCGCTTCTCGCAAGCCCCTCCAGCTTCTCGTTGACGTAGGCATCGTCGACCCTCACCCGCTCGCGGGCGTGCGAGCCCGCATCGAAGGAAATCTCTTCGAGCAGGCGTTCCATCACCGTGTAAAGGCGGCGGGCGCCGATGTTCTCGGTTCTCTCGTTCACGTCGAAGGCAATCTCGGCCATGCGGCGAATGCCGGCCGGCGTGAACTCGAGCCCAACGTCCTCTGTCTTCAGCAGCGCCTCGTATTGGCGCGTCAGGCACGCATCGGTCCCGGTGAGGATCTGTTCGAAGTCCCCGACGCCCAAGGAATCGAGCTCGACGCGAATCGGAAAACGTCCCTGCAGTTCCGGAATCAGGTCCGAGGGCTTGGCCAGCTGGAAGGCGCCGCTGCCGATGAACAGGATGTGATCCGTCTTGATCATGCCATACTTCGTCGACACGGTCGTACCCTCCACGAGCGGGAGCAGGTCGCGCTGCACCCCCTCGCGCGAAACCTGTGCGCCGTTGCCTTCCGAACGGCTCGTGATCTTGTCCATCTCGTCCAGGAAGACGATGCCGCTTTGCTCGACCTCGTTGACCGCGCGAAGCTTGAGCTCATCCTCGTTGACCATCTTCAGGGCCTCTTCTTCGACGAGAAGCTTCATGGCCTCGCGGACTTTGACCTTGCGCGCCTTCTTGCGGGTACTGCCCATGTTCTGGAACATGCCCTGGATCTGCGAGGTCAGGTCCTCCATGCCCGGGGGCGCAAAGATTTCCATATGGGCCTGGGCCGCGGCCACCTCGATCTCGATTTCCTTGTCGTCCAACTGGCCTTCGCGCAGCATCTTGCGAAACTTCTGGCGGGTCACGCTCTCGGCAGGCGGCGGTTCCCCTTCCTTGCTCAAGTGCTCGTACGTCGCATCCCGGGCCGGCGGCAGCAACGCGTCGAGGACCCGCTCCTCGGCAATTTCCTCGGCGCGAAACTGGACCTTCTTGGCCTCCTGCTCGCGGATCTGCTTGATCGCCATCTCCACCAGATCCCGAATGATGGAATCGACATCCCGCCCGACGTAGCCCACTTCGGTGAACTTGGTCGCCTCGACCTTGATGAACGGGGCATTGGCGAGCTTCGCCAGCCGGCGTGCGATTTCGGTCTTGCCTACGCCGGTCGGACCAATCATCAGGATGTTCTTGGGCGTGATTTCCTGGCGCAAGGGTTCCGGCACATGCGCCCGGCGCCAGCGGTTCCTGAGGGCGATAGCCACGGAGCGCTTGGCTTGGTGCTGCCCGACAATGTGCTTGTCCAGCTCATGGACAATCTCCTGGGGAGTCATTTCATCTGCCATAACGTTAAGTCCTGCGAAGCATCGCGCACGCGGCACCGCGTCCCGAAAACACCGCCGTTCGACGGCCGACCGCTTATTCCAGCACCTCGACAATATGGTTCTGGTTCGTATAGATGCACAGATCCGCCGCGACGGTGAGCGCCTCCTTGACGATCTCGCCCGCCGACAGCGCGGTGTGCTGGAGAAGCGCACGCGCGGCGCTTTGCGCATAAGGGCCGCCGCTGCCGATGGCCACCAGCCCCTGCTCCGGCTCGAGGACGTCGCCATTGCCGGTGATGATGAGCGAAAATTCGCGGTCGGCCACCGCGAGCATCGCCTCCAGGCGCCTGAGCATCCGGTCCGTACGCCAGTCCTTGGCGAGCTCGACCGCCGAACGCAGCAGATGCCCCTGATGCTTCTCGAGCTTCGCCTCGAACCGTTCGAACAAGGTGAAGGCATCGGCCGTCCCGCCCGCGAAGCCCGCCAGGATCCGGTCATGAAACAGACGCCGCACCTTGCGGGCGGAAGCCTTCACCACCACGTTGCCCAAGGTCACTTGGCCGTCGCCGCCCAAGGCGACTTGGGACCCGCGCCGCACCGACAGGATGGTGGTGCCGTGAAACTGTTCCATCGCTCTCCCAATCCGAAAATGACGCCCGCACGCCCCCGTTTGTCCGGGAACCGGCAGGGCGCCGGGCAGGCGGGGCACTCCTGATGATGGGGTTTTGAGCCAACTAATTCAAGAGAAGGGGCGCAGAAAAACGAGGCGGACGGACGCACGGCACAGTCATCCGGGCAGGGGAGGAACGCGCCGCGCCCCGCCCGGACCGGGGTCAGCCCATCGGATGGTGCTTGCCGACGCTGACCCGGTTGGCCTGCGGGCCTTCTCCGCCCATTTCTTCGATGAACACGACCTCCGTGCCTTCCTTCAGGTCCTCGAAATCCGGCCGAACGACGTTGTAGCGATGGAAATACAGCTCGTGTCCATCGTCCGCCGCGATGAAGCCGTAGCCCTCTTCCCTGAAGAGCCGAGCGATGCGCCCGTGCAGCTCCAGCTCATGCAGCTTGGTGTCGCCCCGCTGCCGGCGGGCATAGTCCTCCAGCTTGCGCTTGGCGGCATCGAAGCCGTCGCGAAGCGCCACGTAGATGTCTTCGGCCCGGTCGCGATTGATCACGAATTCGCCCCCCGGCACCGTCACGTCGATGCGCACGTTGTACAGCTTCCCCTGATGCTGGTGCTTCTGAATCATCCCGACGACCACCCGGCAACCCATGATGCGGTCATAGAAGAGCTCAAGCTTCTCCGCCTTCTCCCGAATATGCGCTTCGATGGCCTCGGACGGGCCAACGTCCTTGAAGGTGATTTGCAGGGGTATCTGCATGATGACGCTCCCTACGACTCCACGGTATAGCGGGGTTCAGTCGGTGAACCGGTCCGGCGCACCCGCCGTGCGAAACGAGCGCCGGCATGGCCGCTGGCCGCCCGGATCGAAGCGCGCTCTCGGGGCAAAACAAACGCCCTATCCTCATGTTAGCAACAAAAGACGCCCGCCGCCCGGGGCGCAGACGCCTTAGGAACGCTTCTTGGCCCGCGGATGCGCAGCGTCGTAGACTTTGGCGAGGTGCTGAAAGTCGAGGTGGGTGTAGACTTGGGTCGTCGAGATGCTGGCATGCCCCAGCATCTCCTGCACCGCCCGCAGGTCGCCGCTCGACTGCAGGACATGGCTTGCGAAGGAGTGTCGCAGCACGTGGGGATGGGCGCTCGCCGAGATCCCTTGCGCCAGGGCCAAGGCCTTGATGCGGTATTGGATGGCGCGCGCGCGCAGGCGACGGCCGCGCTGCGTCACAAAAAGCGCCCTTTCCTCCGGGGCCGCCCACTGGGCGCGCACGCCCAGCCATGTCTCCACGGCGGCTACGGCGAAGCTGCCCACGGGCACTACGCGCGCCTTGTTCCCCTTGCCCACCACGCGCACCACGCCCTCGCGACAGTCGATGCCCCCGCAGTCCAGGTCCACGAGTTCGGAAAGCCGCAGCCCCGACGAGTAGAAGAGCTCGAACATCGCGCGATCGCGTACCTGGAGCACGGTATCCGGCGCGAAAGCAAGGAGCCCTGCCGCCTCGTCGGGCGACAGGGTGTTGGGCAGCCTGGACGGCGACTTGGGCGCGCGCACGCCGACACAGGGATTGCGTTCGAAGCCGTGATCGCGCCCCAGGTAGCGGTAGAATCCGCGCCATGCGCTCATCACCTGCGCAAGA
>JAKAFK010000105.1 GCA_021817985.1 Pseudomonadota bacterium
CCCAGGTGGCCAAGGTGTTCGCTGCCGGCATCACGATCACCAGCACCTCGACGCCGGCGCTCAATGGCACCTACGCCGTCGATCCAGCGGCGCAGCAGCGCATCAACGCGATCGAGACAGCAATCCTCAAGAACGGCGCCTTCCCGGGATCGAGCGGTACGCAGCTCGCCTACTACGACGCCGCCGGCGCGCCGCACGTCTTTCCGAGCACGGCGATCTTCAGTGAGTTCGCCACGGCGGTCGCGAACTTCGTCGCCGACCTGGATCTGTACGCCGCCGGCGCGCCGGGGGCGAGTCTGCCGTCGGCGGACGTGACGATTGCCTGACCATGGCGGGGGCCGACGTGGAAAGGCGCCTGGACGCGGGCGACGTGCGCATGACCTCGATCGAGGAACGGCTGGCGGAACTGCGTTCCGAGCTGCGCGCAAACACCGACCTGACGCGCGACATCCGCGAGGTGCTGGAGACAGGCCGCGCGCTGTTTCGCTTTGCTGCATGGGTCGCGCGCATTAGCGCGTGGCTCGCCCCGATCGTCGCGGCCACGGCTGCAGCTTGGGTGGCCTGGAAATCGCGAGGAACGAAATGACCGTCGAGCAGACCCACGAGGAAAAGGAGACGCTGGCGGTGGACGTGCTGCTGCCGGGCCACGCGCCCCGCGCGGCAACGCCGCTATTCGAGCGCACGCGCAAGGCGCTGATCGCGCGCGACCGTGTGTGCTGGATCTGCGGGTGTCCCGATACGCACGACGCGCCGCTGCAGGCGCACCACTACCCCGTCGAACGCTCGCTGGCGACGGCCTGGAACTGGAACCGCTTCGCACGCGATGCCAAGGCCGGGGCGTGGGGGCCGCACGCTCAAGCCTTCGACTGGGGCGTATTCAGCGCCGCCGATCCGTACACCTTCGTCGACGACATGACGGTGAACGGAATGCTGCTGTGCGCGGCCCATCACATCGGAAAGGACGAAGGCATCCACGCGATGCCGTTCCCGCTGTGGGTGTGGCAGCGCTACGCCCCGGAGGGCTACAAGCTCTCGGATGTCGAGATCGTGCACCACGCGACCTGACCTCCCTCACCCACCACGACCAGCCGCCTCCGGGCGGCTTTTTTATGCCCGAAAGGCTCCATCATGATTCTTTCGCAAGAAGCCGCCTCGACCACGTTGGCTGCGCTGACATCTGATCTCGGCGCCAATCCATCCCTCGTCATCTACTCGGGGACCGTGCCCGCCGGCCCGGACACGGCTCTTTCAGGAAATACGGCGCTGGTTTCCGGTGGCATTTCGAGCTGGGGGACTCCAACCTACAACGCATCCACCTCGGGCATGAGTTCTTCTGGGACGTTCACTGCCTCGGGATATTCGCCAGCGGCTTCGGGCACCGCCACTTTCGCGCGCCTTATTACATCAGGCTCGGTGGCCAGGGAGCAACTGACCGTGGGAACTTCGGGCGCCGAGGTCATCTTGGGCAATACCACGATCCTTACAGGAACGACCGTGGAAATGTCCATGCAACTGACCATCCCGAGTCAGTCGGTCTAAGCCATGACGCAGGAAACCATCAACGTCGGCGCCGCTCCAAACGACGGCTTGGGCGACCCCGCGCGAACGGCATTCCAAAAGGTCAACAACGATTTCAACGACCTGTACCCGACGAGCCTGGGCGCAATGGTTCTCGGGGGTGCTACCAGTGGGTCGATCCTGGAACTACCGGCGGGCAGCGCGACAGCGCAGTTGCTGTCAATGAGCAGTGGTGCATCCGGCCTTGTCCCGGCATGGGATAACGGCCCGCAGGCGTTCAACATTTATATGACGGGAACATCCCCAACCTACGCAAATAGCACATGGGCGATTGTTCCAGTCAACACCACCGATTTTGATACAACTGGCGCATTCGACACCAGTACTTACCAGTTCAAACCGACCGTTGCGGGGTATTACCTGTTCAATGGGTACGCGGCCATTCCGGGCGCTTCGGCGTACCTCGCTGATCTGGCGCTCTACAAAAACGGGGCCATTCACAATGGCGGTCCGCTGGCAAGCGGCTTTTCGTGCGGAATTACCGCGATCGTTTACATGAATGGCTCGACGGACTACATCGAGATGTGGTATCGACAGCTATCGGGATCGAGTCAATCGCTGGCGACGGGGATACAAAACACGTATTTGCAGGGCGCGCTCATCAAATAAGCCATGGGCTGGACCGCTGACACAACCGTCATCACGGCGGACAACACCTACGCCACGGCGGACGGATCAACGGGGGTAGCCACCGCGGTCGGCTCGGCCACACTGATCCCCTCGGCGAGCGGTGGGGCGCAGGCACTGCAATCGGCAATAGGAGCGGCGACCCTCGTCATCGGAGCGGCTGGCGCTGCGCTGGCGATCGCTTCTGCCACCGGATCCGCATCGATCAAGCCAGCAGCGAGCGCCGCAGCCTTCTCGTCCAACGAGGCGTCGGGCTCGGCCATCCTGTTCCCTTCTTCGCAGGGCTCTGCTTCGGCTCGACTCAGCATCCAGGGGTCGGCAGCGCTCAGTCCGACTGCTGCGGGGTCGGCCAAGCAAATCACCACGAACGCTGCGATAGGGTCCGCCACGCTGACGCCCTTTGCCAGGGCGACGGCACTTGCTTCCCAGGCGGCGCGAGGCTCGGCGACGCTTTCCCCGTCCGCATCAGGAAGCGCATTACCTCCCTTCGTCGGCTATCCGGCCGATCCGAATTTCTACTTCGCACAGGCTCCCCGATCGTTCGAGGTCGAGGCGTCCGCCAGGGCGTTCGAGGTGGCTTCAGCCCCCCGATCGTTCGAGGTCGCATCCTTTCCCCGAGCGTTCGAGGTCGCGGGACAGGCCCGCAGTTTCTACGTGATGGACAACCCCGACATGCCCGCACAAACCTTTCCCGGGGTGATGGACCCCGCAGAGACAAAAGTCCTGACCATCGACGGGACGGATTCCGTCCCCTCCGGAGTGACGTACACATCCATCGTGGGGTCTCCCATCATCAAGGTTCTCGCCGGGTCGGACTCCAATTTCGCCAGCGTCTTTTCTGGGGCCACGATCAACACCGCGCCCATCGCTGCCGACCCCCCGGATATCCCGATCGCGATCGGAGCCAACCTCGGGGTGCAGATCGTCGCCACCAATCCAGCGGATGGGGCGACGTATGAAATCCGCATCCCCTGTCAGACCTCCCAAAGCAACAACGTGGTCACGCTCAAGGGCATCCTGGCCTGCTCATCGTCATGAAGATTCCGTTGCAGTACAGCAAGACCGGCCTCGCACTGACCGAGCGTTTTGAGGGCTGTCGTTTGGAGGCGTACCGCGATGTTGCAGGCGTCCTGACCATCGGCTACGGCCACACTGGGCCAGACGTGCACGAGGGCCAGACCTGCACCCAGCAGCAGGCCATGGCGTGGCTGATCCTTGACACGCAGACAGCGGTGCAAGCGGTCAACGATCTGGTGCAGATCCAACTGAACCAAGGCGAGTTCGATGCGCTGGTCGATTTCGTGTTCAACCTGGGCGCCGCAGCTTTCGCGCGCTCGACCCTGCTGCGCCTGCTGAATGCCGATGACATCGCGGGCGCGGCCGATCAGTTCGTGCTGTGGGATCACGCAGGCGGGCAGGTCGTCGCTGGGTTGCTTCGGAGAAGGCTTGCGGAGAAACGGGAGTTCCTGGATGCCTGACGATGTGGATCGCGCGCAAGAGCGCGAGCAGGAAATGCGCGATGACGCTCTCGCAGACCACCAAAGGCTCAGTCGCAACGGCTTCGATCTGCCGCCCTGTGGGGAATGCTATGGCTGCGGAGAGCCCTTCGGCATCGGAGACAACCGGCTGTTTTGCGATGGCGCGTGCGCGGACGGCTATGAGCATGACCGAAAGCAGTGCGCAGCCAACGGAGACTGACATGCCATACCTCTGGCTGATGTGGTGGTGCATGGCGCCCTGGATCTGGCTATGACCTGGCCTGACCTGTGTTCGATCGTCATCTTCGGCGTCCTCATCGGGTCGCCGATTTTGTTTTTGCATCTCTACCGGAGCTGACTCCATGACGCCCCTGCAATCGAATGTCCTCAAGCTGATCGCTGGATGCGCCGGCTTCGGACTGCTCGCGTGGATGGATTACGCGGGCATCAAAGACCCCGACCTTCGCATGCTGGTGATCCAGGCCATGACGACGGTGGGGATCATCCACGTTCTCGGGAGTTCGTCCAAATGAAACGACTGATCCTCGCCGCAGCGATTGCGGCATCCCTGGCCGGCTGTGCAACGGTGGCCCCGGGCTCGGCCCCGGTGACGGCTCAAGCCTCCGCAGCCCAACTGCAGGCCAACTGGCTGCAGGCGTGTCTGGCCTACGAAGGGGCTCAGAAGGCGCTCCTGGTGAACATCGGCAAGCTGAACAAGACGCAACTCCAGGAGGCCCTGACGGTCACCCACCAGATCACGCCCATCTGCGAGAAGCAGCCGGCGAACCTGCAACAGGCCACGGTCCAGATCACCTCGGCTGTGACCACCATCACCATCCTGGGCGCGGCCCAGGCCACCGGAGTCATCAAGTGAGCGCACCTCAAGCATCCACCGCCACGCTGGTCGAGCAGACCGCCATCGCAACGGCGCAGCAACTGATCCCTGTCATCCTGGCCGGAATGACCGCAGGCGCTTCGGCAGCGAATCCTGCCGCGGCAACCGCTGCCGCCTTGGCCCCCGTCATCGTGCAACTGATCCAGATGCGCGGCGCCGGCTCGAACGAACTCGCGCAGATCCTGTCCGCGATGATCGCTGGCGTCCAGACCAATCAAGCGCAGATCGACGCGGCTGCTGCGGCCAAGGGCATTACTGCGCCATGAAACCCCTTCTGCTGGCGGTGGCGATCGGGCTGCATCCGGTCGGCGCGATCTGCACCCGCTATGCGCAGGAAGTCATGTCGCTGGCTTCAAAGCCTCTACTGCGCGAGCAGGTGTCGGCCGTCCTCAAGGCCAACGACCTCGAGAATGCAGTCTGCCACTCGCAGGCCATCACACAGGCATCGCGCCTGATCGTGGCGCGCTTTGGGCTGCGGGCGCTTCATCATGCCGAGCAGGTCCGGCGTGTGAATCTGAGGGCTGGGGCATGATCGACATCAAGGCCGACCCCACGGCTCGCTACATGGCGGCGCTCTGCGCCCGCGCCTACGTCGATCCGCCGACATACGGTGCCGCGGATTCAGCCGGGCGGGCTCACCTGTACGGTGATGATGTGGTGTTCCGCGGCACCGACAACCCGGCTTCGATGCTGGCTGATGGCGACATCCTGACCGCCGACACCCCGCTTGGCAAGCTGCACGACGGCTTCTGGGGCGCGTGGCTGCCGCTGGAGGCCCAACTGCTCGCGCGTGCGCCGCAGCGCATCGCAGGCCACTCCGAAGGTGGTGCTCTGGCCGTGATCTACGCCGGCATGCTCTGCCGCGCCGGCACGCCCCCGAGCATCGTGTATTGCTTCGAGCCGCCTCGGCTGTGCCTGGACGACACGCTGCGCCAGGTGCTCGAGAAAGCCGGCGTCACCGTCTGGGCGACCTGCAACTGCATCGACCCGGTGCCGTGGGTGCCGCCGCTGATGAGCTTCCCGGGCGAGTTGGCGCACATCGGGCGGCTCGACCTGGCGCACCTCGATCCGTTATTCTATCATGAAATAGAAAACGTCATTAAGTCACTTTCTTAGCCAACATTCGAAAAATCGCCGTGTACATTTCGTGCTGCTTTGCAATATGCGGAATACGCTTCTTCAGGGTTATCGAAATAACCTAGTTCAAATTGCTTTCCGTTTTTGCTAATTCGGGCGCGCCATTTTTTATTGCGCTTGGAAAATCCTACGCCTTTAAATCCAGATGAATTGTTTGCGTAGCGCCCTGTATTGTGTTTATTTTGAGCGTGCGTGCAAAGTCGCAAATTGTCTCTGCGATTGTCTTGTTTGTTCCCGTTAATATGATCGACTTGCAAGCCTTCCGGGAACCCGAAAAGAAGCCTGTGGAGATAGATCCAGTCCCTTTTGCCATCTGGTAATTTAATTGCCGCTACAGCGTAGCCGGAAGGCAACGCATGCCACTTAAAATAACGGGCAATAGCAAAGTCCTCGTCATCCACAGTGGCGACGAGGCCCCGCGTAAGAGGGATTTCTTTCATGTCTGATTCCTTAGATCAGAACCCTTGAGGAAAGGCTGCGGCAGACCGACAAGGGATCGGCGTTTGGGAGCTACCCTAGCCGCAGCACGACGAGTCTATCCTATGCGTCAATGCTGTAAATTTCAACAGCACCTGATCGCAAACGTCGAGGCGGCGCTGGCCTAGAGCCGGGCTGCGATCTGCTCGGCCGTCTCCCTGTAATAGGTGGACATGAGGATCCTCAGATCCTTGTGCCCGCTGATCCTGGCTAGCGTCATCACGTCCACCTTGGCCGCCAGGCGGGTCAGGGCTTCGGCTCGCGTGTCGTGGAAGTGCAGATCCTCGATCAGCAGCTTGTCGCGGGCTTTGCGAAACAGGGCGTCCAAGCTCGCCGGCGTCAGCGTGAAACAGGCGTCTCGAGACGCCACCGGGCGCAGCAACCGAACGGCGGCGCGGGTCAGCGGGACTTCGCGGGGGCGCCCCGTCAGGTGCGCGGTCTTGTGCTGCACGATCCGGGCGACCCTTCGATCCAGATCCAGCGTCGACTTCCCGAGGCTCAGGATCTCGCCGGCCCGCATGGCTGTGCGAAGTCCGACGAGAAACGCCAAGGCGACTTCCTGGCCCTTGGAAGCCGGCGCAACCCCGCTCCGGTAGGACAGGTGCCGGCAGATCCTGCGGACCTCGCCTGGGGCGATCCTGCGCGTCCTGGGGGGATTGTCGCCTGGCATCTTGAGCCCCTTGAACGGGTTCGCGCTCGTCCACTTCCATTCATCCCTTGCGACCGTCCAGGCATTGCGCAGCCAGTTGATATCGCGCTGTACGGTGGCCGGCGTGACCTCTTGCAGCCGCTTGTCGCGCCATCCCGCGATGTCGGGTGTCGTGACCTCCGACAGCCGCTTGTCGGCCAGCCCGGATTCTTTCAGGAAAGCGTCGATCCGCAGGCTCTCCGCGCGCTCCCCACGCTTACGCACGGACACCTCGGCCTTGTAGCGCTCCAGCATCTGACGCACGGTGCGCCTCGCGTCCTCGGGCGCTTGGGACTGCTCGCGCAGTTCGTGCTCGCGGGCCGCGGCCCACGCTTTGGCCTCGCGCTGCGTGCGGAATGTGGCCGACTCGCGGACGCCGCGCACGTACACCTGCGCGCGCCACACGTCCCGGTGCGGCTGAATGCTCGCCATGCGTAACCCCTGGGGAATGCCTGGGGAGCGCAGTCTAGGGAAATTGCATTCCCGGTGCAATCCGGCGCTGTTCGCGCATCCAGTTCGACCCCGGAGCAGCACGGGATTTCGCGGGGTTTGCCGGGGTTTCGCTCCCCACGCAATCCTGCGCATGCTGTCGTGGTGCCGGGAGGGGGCGCCAACGGCCAAGCAATCACGCGGCTTTCGGCCCGATGTGGGGAGTTCCTGGGGAGGCAGCAAGTTCGTCGATCATGGCGATCGGGATGCGACCGGCGCGGTTGAGCTTGAGCGCCCCGGACTGGATGAGCTTGCGGATGGTCGGCTCGGACATGCGCAGCATCTCGGCGGCTTCCTTCTGCGTGACGTGCGGCGGCCGCGGGTGCGTCTCAGCGTACAGCCGGACGGCGGCCAGGGCAATGTCGATCTCGCTCACTTGTCGGCCTCCATGGCGGCGCGGATGGACTCCGCCAGTTCCAGCATCTTCTCGTCAGTCATCCTTGGCTCCTTGAAGGGCGGCGAG
>JAKAFK010000106.1 GCA_021817985.1 Pseudomonadota bacterium
GCTAACCACCGCTTCCCATCCCGCTCTACAAGCCTGTTTCGGGGTGGTATCCCACTACAGCGTCGGCATTTGAATCAAATATGCTGTCCAAAACAACTTTCGTGAAAACTTATTTTGGACAAGAGTGGTGGACGATCATCAGTTCCGAGATTTTCATGCTCGCCACGTTTGATTTTCGGCCAGCAATTGAAATAGCCTTGGACACGAACTGCTGGTAAACGCCGCGCCACATCGGCCGCTTGGCTAAAGCGCAAGGCAACATCATCGATCGCCCACTTAGCCATGGCGTTTCCCCCCATAAAGACGTTCGCCAAGCTGGCGCACAAATTCGCGTTCGATGAAATCAAGTCGCTTGTCGTTCTCAGATACCACCAGGATGTGCTGGTCCTGCCAGCCTTTTTCCTTGATGGCCTCGAGGTCGGTAGCGTTGGGCAGCAATCGGCCAAGAGGCGAGTGATATCGCGGTACCGGGATCTTCATGTCACACCTCCTGTGTTTTGATGGCCCAGTGCAGTATCGCCAGGGCATCGGCTTCGTTGTCGTCGGTGACGGGGTGGCCATTGGCTTGCATGGCGGCGATCATCTCGTCCTTGCTGGCATTGCCTTTGCCGGTCGCGTGTTTCTTGATCGTGCCGACCGGGACACCCTGGTACGGGATATGGTGGTGTTCGCACCAAGCCGTCAGATGGGCCATGAAGCCGCCATAGGCGTGGGCAGCATCGACCCCCACATGGCGCCGGACTTCCTCGAAGTACACGGCATCGATGTCTCCAGCCGCCTGTTTGACCTCGGTGAGCCAGCGCTTGAAGCGCAGGTAGCGCATACCGCCACCCTCAAAGCGCTGTGGCTTGAAGGACTCCGAGCCGCTGGTGATGGAACCGTCGCGCCCGAGCAGTGCCCAGCCGGTGGTGGTGCCCAAGTCGAGGACGAGGATGGTCATTGTGTTCATTGGTCACTCCATGCGTTTTTGGCATCTGGTGACCGAAGGTGACCCGTTTCTCGTTATCTGCTCGCGCCTGCGCGCACACACGTATAGAGAGATAACGATATGCCGGTCACTTTCGGTCACCCATTCAGATCAGTCATTGCGATAGGGCATGTAGCCACCCGAATCGCGAGGTTTGAGCGAGAGTCCCGACAGGGCTTTTGCCCCGCCGTGTAGGCGTGTGCGCGAAAACCCACGGTTAATGAGTTGCTGGGTGAGCCAGCGGCTGGTGCCTACGTATTCGCCACGCCGCTCGGCACGCTCCCGCCAGCGCTGGTAGATCGCGGAAATTGCTTCGCGCGCCACGGGAGACTGCTGGCAGTCCTCGTCCAGAAACTCGCCAATGGCATCCTCTTCTTCGAAGTACTCGTCGGTAGCGTCAAGCACCTGCTGGGGTGGATCGAGCCGACTCAAGCGCTGCCATTCCAGACAGCCCTGAACCGCCCAGGACAGAATGCCGTCCCGTTCAGCCAGGAGCTTTTGCTGCAGGTGCTTGTCTCGTCTTTCTGAGGGGACGGTGACCGTGAACGGGATCAGGTGCAGGCGACGCTTCATCGCTTCGTCGATGTTGCGAATCGCAGGCTTGTGATTGCCGGCCACGATCAACTTGAATTGTGGCAAGAACTCGAAAAAATCCTGGCGCATGAAGCGGGCGGAAATTTTGTCGCCACCGGTCAGACTCTTGACCTTGGACTCGGCCCAGCGCCGCCCTTGCTCGGTTTCGATGGCGGAGACAAACCTGGCGCCCCGCAAGCTAGCCATGTCTGTCGGATGCCGGTCCGTGCGGGTTTCCATGAAGGTGTCCATGGGAGCGTTGGTCGCGTAATCGCCGAGGATGGTGGCCAAGGTGTTCACAAACACCGATTTGCCGTTGGCGCCCGTGCCATAGAGAAAGAACAGTGCGTGCTCGCGTGTCGACCCGGTCAGTGTATACCCCGCCATACGGGCGAGATAGGCTTGCAGGGCCTGATCACCGCCCGTGACCTCGTTGAGGAACTGACGCCATGTTGGGCAATCCCCCGCAGGCGTGGCGGTTGTGATCTTGGTCAGCCGATCCAGACGATCGTGCGAACGCAAGACGCCGTTCTTGAGATTCACCATGCCGCCCGGCGTGTTGAGCAGCCAGGGGTCGGCATCCCACTCGTCAGCGGTGGCGGCGTGCCGGCGGTCAGAACGTGCGAGCCGCTCGAGTCCAGCCACCGCGCCACTGCTGGCAAGTTTTGCGGCGACTCGGTACGACTCGGCCTTGAGTGCTGCCTCGCGACAGATCTGCCGCATCAGGTGGTGTGCGGCCAGCGTCTCCTCGGTTTGCCAGCGCTTACCGGTCCAGAACACCCATTTGCCCCACAGGGCGACATAGCGCCAGTCTTTGGCATATCGACCCGAGAAGGTCAGCGCCAGCGCGTCTTCGGTGGCCCAGACCGATTGCTCGGTGGGATCTGCCGCCTGCGTGGAGTCTGCCGTCGATTGCTGGAAATGAATGCGCTCACCATTGGCAATGAACCCCCGTACATCAAAGCCTTCCGCAAGCGCATCGGCTGCATCCCATCCATCCGCAGCGCCATGGGGCGCGTCCGCCGTCGGGTTGTCCGGCGGCATCAACACCGCGCAATGCTGGACACCCGCTGCCATGACCGCCTCGGCGGCATTCATCGCGTACTCCCAGCCAGGTTTGTCGCGATCGGGCCAAATCAGGACATGCTTGCCCTGCAGGGATGACCAGTCGGTCTTGTCGATGGGCGCGTTGGCACCGTGCATCGCGGTGGTCGCGCAATGGCCTGCGTCGATCAATGCCTGCGCGCACTTTTCACCTTCAACCAGAATCACCCGATCGGCATTGGCAATGCCAGGTTGGTTGAACAAAGGCCTGGGATCGGGCGGCGCCATCTTGCGCCGTTTGGCATCCCACGGCCGAAACTCCTTTTTTCGCCCGGGTGGATCGTAGCGATACACGCAGGCAATCAGACTGCCGTCAGCGGCCAGGTAGTCCCACTTGGCGGTGTAGGGACCCAACTCATCAACCGGCACGGAGCGGCCTTCGCGACGAGTCACTGTCTGCGCCGGCGATGCCACGCACAGCCATTGGCGGATCCCGTTGGCCAGGCGCGGGAAGTCATGCCTTGCCGACAGACCTTGAGAAAGCGCCCAAAGATCGATGACGTCGCCGCCTTCGTCGGTGGAAAAGTCCTTCCAGAGGCCGCGCCGTGGTCCGTCTAGCTCAACCACCAGACTCTTGCCAGGGTTACCATCCACATTGCCGACATAGAACTTGCCACCCCGGATGCATCCCTGCGGAAACAGGTAGTGGAGGACAGCCTCGAGCCGGTCCAGAAGCCCTGTGCGCAGCGCGTTGGTGTCGGAGGACAGATCGTCGCGCTGCTCGGAGGCATCGTTGAAATCGTGCCAGATGATGTTGTCGGCCATCATGTCGAACCCCAGCAGCGGTCCTGCCAGGGGCAGAACTTGCACTCGACATGCGTCGGCGTGGTGGCATGGCGCGGCAACAACTCCTGGCTGTCCGTCGCCGTGATGACACGAACCGCGCGATCGGACATTCGTTGCGCCAGACCGCCATCAAAGGCTACCTGCTCGAACCAGATTTCCTCGGAATCCTTGTTGATGGCGGTGAACAACGCAGGGTTGCGCGATATGCCGGGAATGGCAACTTCCATGTAGGCCTGATAGACGGCCAACTGCGCTGCATAAATTGGCTTGGATTTTCTGACGCCGTGCTTGACCGTGTCCCGCCAGGACTTGTCATTCATGGTCTTGCACTCCCAAAGGGCGGGATAAGTCATGCCAAGTTCGGCTGGGCCACCGTTCAGCACGCCATCGACGTGACCCTGGATGCGACCACCCGCGACAGAAAAGCCGAACTGACCGCCGCTGGCCTTTTGGGTGTACAGGTCGAATCCGGCCAGGCGCAGCCAGCGAATCGCAAGGTCCTCCATGACGTGGCCGACTTCAAATATCTTCAAGGTCCGGCCGGGCAACTCGGCACCGTTGTCCATCGGCGCATCGACGTATTCGTATTGCAGAGCGCGCTCGCAGGCAATGCCCAGTCGTGAGGCGCCCAGATAGCGTCGACGGGCCTGCTGACTGCGCTCCGCTTGCAGGGCGGCATCTAAAAGCGCCGACACCTGCTCATGAAATTTTGGTTGATGGTTCAGGTCAATCATCAAAAAGGTATCCTGTGGTGGTTGCCACCGGTCGAGGCAACTGCCTTGCGGCTGGCGATTTGTTCAAAGAAAGCGCGGTCGCGCTCGACCATGCGTTCGTGCTCGGCGAGCATGTGGGCCTGATAGGCGTCGACCACGACCTCCACGAGGCGCAGGACCTCGTCCTTGCCGTAATCGGCCAGAAGGCGATCCATGCCGATGGAGGCGACGTACTCACCCAACGGAGCGAGTGTGGATCGCATGGCAGCAAGTTCCATGTCACTGGGATCAATCACGGCGTCCTCCTGAAACTGAGTCAGGCGATTCATAGGGTTGGAGAAGGCGCTCTTGCAACGCATAGAGCAGAATACCCAGTGATCGCTGTAGCGACGGGGATCGGAGCGTCGCATGCGTAGGTTGAAATACCCCAGACCGTTGGCTTGGCGGGAACACACAGCACATTTCACGCAGTCTCCAGAAGTTCGGTCATCACCGTATCGTTGGCAGTCGTCACCAGGCGCTGGATGGCCGCCTTGTTGAACTGGAAGGTCAGCAGCGCCGAGGCCTGATAGCGTGTCAGGCTGAAATCCACCCGCAGTGGCGCAGGCAGGTAGCGCAGTTGCCCGGGCGTGGGTGACTCCTGCAGCCAGCGACGGGTTTTGTGGGCGGCATCGTCGATTTCCTGCTTATTGAGCCAGTCGTTGGCTTGGGCGAGGCATACTGTGCGTTCACCGACACCCAGCAAGTGGGCAGGCAGTTTTTCAGCGCCACCCACCGCATACCAATGTCCGTTCAGGAAGAAGACCCCCGCCCAGGCCTTGAAGCCTGTAGCCAGCAGGGCGCAGTCGTCGCCGAAGAGATCGCACCAGGCAAAGTTGGAGCGCTTGAGCAAGTCGATTTCGGTCATCACGAAATCGCTGATCTGATGGCGCATCTCCTCGACCTGCTTGGCAAAGTTGTGGCCACAGAGCGGACACTCGCGACTGGCCATCGGCACTTCTGCATCACACTGCGGGCAGTGTTTGGTCGGTGCCTCGCCGCCCCCGGCGAAGCCATCCAGATCGACTTCCTGCTCCAGACTGCCATGGCGCAAGGATGCCGTGCCGAAGTCCAGCACCACGCAATCCGTCTTGATGACGCCCGGGTGTTCAGCGGGGTCAACCACGCGCAGACCGCGCCCGACCATCTGGATCAGGGTCGATTTGTAGGAACTCGGCCGCAGCAGCACGATGCATGAGGTCGGGGTGTAGTCGTAGCCCTCCGTCAGCACGGCGACATTTACCAGCACCATCACGTCATCGGTTTCATAGGACGCCAGAGTGGCCTGACGTTCGGCAGGCGTCATCTCGCCGTGAACGACTGCGGCGCGAACCCCTGCCGCATTGAAGGCATGGCAGACGGCATGGGCGTGATCAACCGTGGCTGCGAACGCAATGGTCTTGCGCCGAGCAGCGTGTTCCTGCCAGTGCTGCACGACGGCAGCATTGACTGGCGTGGTGTTCATGATCGATGCCACGGCATTCATGTCGTAGTCGTCGGTCAGTTTTCGAACACCATCGAGCGCGTCACGGGTGCCAACATCGACCACAAAGGTGCGTGGCGACACCAGATGACCGGAACGGATCAGTTCGCCCAGCCGGATCTGGTCGGCGACATTGGAGAACACCTCCCGAAGGCCTTTGCCGTCACCGCGATTCGGCGTGGCGGTCACGCCATAGATCAGCGCATGCGGGTTCTTGGCGAGAACGGAATCAATGACCAGCCGATACGTCGGCGCCGCGCAGTGGTGGGCCTCGTCGATCACCAACATGTCCAGAGTTGGCATCTGCTCAAGGTTGCGAGCCAAGGTTTGCACCATGGCAAAGGTAGCCTGACCCGACCAGGACTTCTGGCGGGCATCGAACACGGAGGTGCTGACTTTCGGATTGACCCGACCAAACTTGGCGCGGTTTTGCGCGGTCAATTCATCCCGGTGGGCCAGGACGCACACCTTGGCATCTGGATGTTGAAGAAATTCCCCGGCCGTGCCGGACAGGCAAATGGTCTTGCCTGCACCGGTCGGTGCCACGCCGAGGGTGTTGCCGTGGGCCTTCAAGGCCGTAACGCAGCGGGTGACGAATTCCCGTTGCCGTGGACGCAGCATCATCGGAGGTTCTCCTTATTGTGCCCATGCGGGACGGGTGGGAACCGCCGGCAAAGATGGCGTGGCGTTCTGCGGTGCAGAGTGCACATGGCTGGGCATGCGCACTGGCTGCCCCATCAGGGCGGCGTATTCCTTGTGATCCGGCTGAATGGCTGCCTTGATGACGTTCTTGTCCTGGCCGTTTTGGTCCTTGTCCCAGTCGACCTTGCCGAGAAACTCGATGCCATCGAGATCAGCGAATCCACTGATGCGGCGTGCGTTCTGTGCGACAGGACTGCCATCATTGGGGTGAACACCACGCGCCGAGTTGAGGATCGCCTTGACGAAAGTCCGGCCCATGTTGGCCCACTCTGGTCCCTTGGGGCTGTGCAGGCCGATGAGCGACCACATTTTGCGACGGGCGAATTCTCCGTTTGTCACGATAAACTCGCAGTTCAGGTAAACAGAACCGGTATTGTCGTTACGCGTGGCATAGCCGCCAGTCCAGCCCTGCGATGCGTCATCGAAGCCGCCCGGCTTGATGGTCATGCGCACCGGTACCAGTGTGCCCTTGGGGATCGGGTCGAAAGAGGTCTGTTCGGAAGCGGAATTGAAATCGAAGTAGGTCATGATCAGGACTCCTGGGTAGGAATGGATTCGGGGGTGGAAACGGGTACTGGGCGTGCGAAATCGAGTCGCTCGGTGGCAGGCTTTGCAGGGCCGGCGATCTTTTCCATCAGGCGGCCGAGATGGGGCTCCTCGATGAGGTCGAGGCGACCGGAGCGATCTTTGGCGGGGAAGCCCCAGGCGTTCAGCGTGTGGCAGACGAAGGCGCGATAACTGGTGCCGTCATCGGCCTTCAGTTCGGCCAGGGTGACGACCTCATCCACGATGCCCGGCAACTCAAGACCGGTCTTGGAACCGTCGATCTGCAACGAAAACACCCGACGGTTGAAGTCGTCCAGAGCCTCGTTCAAAATGCCGACGAACCAGACGTTCTTGCGGCGGGTATGCTGCAGGTGGGTCAGCCAGCCGATCATTTCCTGGCCCATCAGCCCATACGCACCGCGACTGTCGGGCTTGCCGGTCTTCTCCGAGTAGGCCTGCGGCTGGCCCTTGCACCATTGCAGGCACAAGCGCCCGGCCACGGTGATCGAGTCGACGAAGACGGTCTCGTACTTATCCAGAACCGACAGGTTGCCAAAGCGCGCGCAGACCGCGTCGAAGTGAGCCTGGCTGTAGGACTGGTCCTCGCGCAGTGCCGGGTTAGGGCCACCAATGAACACCGCAAAATCGCGGCATTCCTGCCAAGTGCGGGGGCGGATCGTGTCGCCCGCCCAGCCCTCGACGGCGAGGTCGCCGGCCTCGAGGTCGAAGAACAGGGTTGCTGTAGCGTTCAAGGTCCAGAGTTGCGAGGTCTTCCCAAGACCGCTTTTGCCAACGAGAACTCCCTTGACGCCGCGCTTTTCGGCCAGGCGCTGGTCTGCA
>JAKAFK010000033.1 GCA_021817985.1 Pseudomonadota bacterium
TGTCGTTCAGTGGTAGCTTCAGGATGGTCGTTGCCACCGCGACTGCGCGCCAATGGTATCGAGCGCTTGGTGCTTGAACTGCAACCGGCGGGCGTTGTCCAGCCCGAGGAGGCATTGGCATGAGCGAGATCCGCATCCAGAAGACGGGTGAGCCCGACGTCATCGAAGCAAGCGATGGCCGGCTGACGTTGTCGGTGCCGATCCAGATCAAGCGGCGCAGCGGGCGCAAGCTGGTTACGTTGCCGAACGGTGAAACCGCCAAGGCCAGGCCGTGGGATACGGCCACCACGCCGCTGCAACTGGCGCTGGCCAGGGGGCACCGCTGGCTGGCCATGCTGGAATCGGGGGAAGCGAAGTCCTTGAGGGAGATCGCCACGCGGGAGGGGATCGACAACAGCTACGTCAGCCGGATGGTCAACCTGACCACGCTGGCGCCAGACATCGTGGCCGTGATCCTGGACGATACGTTGCCGAACCACATGACGCTGTTCGACCTAGCCTCGGGGACGCCGCTCGTGTGGGAGGAGCAGCGAGCGCGCATGAGGCGCGTCAGCGAGCCAGATTAGCCTGCGCAACAAGACAATTGCTTCACGTCCTTGCTGAAGGTCTGCGCCGCGAGCTTTAACCCCTCGACCATCGTCAGGTAGGGGAACAACTGGTCGGCCAGTTCCTGCACCGTCATGCGGTTGCGAATGGCGAGAACAGCCGTCTGGATCAGTTCGCCCGCTTCCGGGGCCACCGCCTGCACGCCGATGAGCCGTCTGCTACCTTTCTCAATGACCAGCTTGATAAAGCCGCGTGTGTCGAAATTGGCCAGCGCACGCGGCACGTTGTCCAAGGTCAAGGTACGACTGTCGGTCTCGATCCCGTCGTGATGCGCTTCCGCTTCGCTGTAGCCCACGGTGGTGACCTGCGGGTCGGTAAACACCACGGCCGGCATCACGGTCAGGTCGAGGGCCGCATCGCCGCCGGTCATGTTGATCGCTGCCCGAGTCCCAGCCGCTGCTGCGACATAGACGAACTGCGGCTGGTCGGTGCAGTCGCCAGCCGCATAAATGTGCGGCGTGCTGGTGCGCATGCCCTTGTCGATGACGATGGCACCCTGTGCATTAACGGTGACCCCCGCCGCGTCCAGTGCCAGGCTGCGCGTGTTCGGTGTCCGTCCGGTGGCGACCAGCAGCTTGTTGGCGCGTATCTCACCGTGCCCCGTGGTCAGCACGAATTCGCCGTTCACATGCGAGACTTGGCTGGCTTGCGTGTGTTCCAGCACCGTGATCCCTTCGGCACGGAAGGCGGTTGTGACAGCCTCGCCGATGGCCGGGTCTTCGCGGAAAAACAGCGTGCTGCGCGCCAGGATTGTGACTTGGCTACCCAGCCGGGCGAAGGCTTGCGCCAGTTCCAGCGCCACTACCGACGAGCCGATCACGGCCAGGCGTTCGGGAATGGTGTCGCTGACCAGGGCCTCGGTCGAAGTCCAGTAGGGCGACTCCTTCAGGCCCGGAATCGGCGGCACGGCCGGACTGGCACCCGTGGCGACCAAGCAGCGGTCGAACATCACGACGCGCTCCCCACCCTCGTTCAAACGGACGGCAAGGCTCTGGTCGTCCTTGAAACGCGCTTCACCGCGCAGCACGGTGATGGCCGGATTGCCGTCCAGGATGCCCTCGTACTTGGCGTGTCGAAGCTCATCGACACGAGCCTGTTGCTGGGCCAGCAGCTTGCCGCGGTCAATCGCAGGCACCGCCGCTGCGATGCCGCCATCAAATGGGCTTTCCCGGCGCATATGCGCGATGTGCGCCGCCCGGATCATGATCTTGGAGGGCACGCAGCCGATGTTGACGCAGGTGCCGCCGATCGTGCCGCGCTCGATCAGCGTCACGCGTGCGCCTTGCTCGACGGCTTTAAGTGCCGCCGCCATCGCCGCGCCGCCGCTGCCGATCACGGCGATATGCAGCGCCTCATCATCGCTGCTACGCTTCGTTTCGTTGTCCTGCCCGCCCAGCGCTTTGTTCAATAGACCGGCGGGCTTATTCGGCGTGTCAGGGAGCCGAGCGCGGTAACCAAGCGCGGCCACTGCGGCAGCCAGCGGGTCCAGGCCCACGCCGGCGTCCACCTCGATCTCGGCTCGCCGCTGGGGATAGGACACCGAGGCCGAGCGCACGCCGGACACCCTCTCCAGAGCCTGCCGTGCGTGCACGGCGCACGAGTCGCAGGTCATGCCCTCGATTTGAAGGGTGATCGTGTCAGCCATGATCTAGCCCTCACCGCTTGATGCTGGAAGGGTAGCCAGCATCCTTGGTTGCCTGGGTCAGAGCCTGCACGTTGGTCTTGCTGTCGTCGTAGGTGACGGTGACCCGTTTTTGCGCCTCGTCGATGCCAACCTTTTCCACGCCAGGCACCCGCTTGAGCGCAGTGCGCACGGTAATCGGGCAGGCGCCGCAGGTCATGCCAGGAATCGACAGCGTGACGGTCTGGGTCGCGGCCCAGGCGGGCGTGCTCAGGGCAGCGGACAGGGCAAGAAGGGTAGCGATTTTTTTCATGACATCTCCTTTCAATAGAACAGCGGCAGGACGTAGGGAAAAGCGAGGGCAACCAGGATCAAGGCGGCCACGATCCAGAAAATGAGCTTGTAGGTCGTGCGGACTTGCGGAATCGCGCAGACTTCACCCGGTTTGCAGGCTTGCGGCGGGCGGTAGATATGCCGCCAGGCGAAGAACACTGCCACGAGCGCCGCGCCGATGAAGATCGGCCGGTACGGTTCCAAGACGGTCAGGTTGCCGATCCAAGCGCCCGAGAAGCCGAGTGCGACCAGCACGAGTGGGCCAAGGCAGCAGGTCGAGGCGAGGATGGCGGCGAGGCCGCCGGCGGCCAAAGCACCGTGACTGTTCTTGGGTTCCGACATGAGGTTCTCCTTCCAGGAATTCGCTTGATGCTGTAACGTTACTTCCGTAGTCAAGTACGGAGTCAAGCGCTATGGAGAATGATTTAGAGAACCTGACCATCGGGGCGTTCGGCAAGGCGGCCGGGGTCAACGTGGAGACTATCCGCTTTTATCAGCGTAAGGGCCTGCTGCAGGAGCCGGATCGACCCTATGGCAGCATCCGCCGTTATGGTCAGGCGGACGTGGCGCGAGTGAAGTTCGTCAAATCAGCCCAGCGCCTAGGGTTCAGTCTGGACGAAATCGGCCAGCTTCTGAAGCTGGAGGATGGTACCCATTGCAGCGAGGCGGCGGAACTGGCCGCCCTGCGGTTGGCCGATGTGCGCGCCCGCTTGGCGGACCTCATGCGGATGGAGACGGTGCTCTCGCGGTTGGTGAGCGAGTGCAATGCGCACCGCGGCAGTGTTTCCTGCCCGTTGATCGCGGCCTTACATGGCTGACAGACTCATGCAACCTCGGCTCATCGGGTTCTCTGGCGCGACAGCCAAAAATGCGGTGATTGTCGGAACCCCCAGGATTCATTACCTGCGGGTACCCAATGCCGCAATCAAACCGCTTGATTCGTCCGCGCGTAACCTATTGATTCATAAAGGGGCCAGCGACGGCCTTTGCGGACTTCGGGGCACTTCGGGAGAGCGGGGCCGGAGAGAAAAATGGCCTGGAGAGAGTAAAAACAGCCGTTTTCAGGCGACCCGGCCGAACCTCGAAGTCCGCAGGAATCCGCACGAACCCTCGCAGACACGCGGGAGTTCAAGAAAAATGCCAAACTGCGTGCGCAGTTTGGCATCGATATTGGTGGAGGCGGGGGGAATCGAACCCCCGTCCGCAAGTCCTCTACAGGCAGTTCTACATACTTAGTCGTGTTGTTTGATTTAACCTGGCAAGCGCCAACCGACAGGCTATTGCCGAGCGAGTCACCTTGTGTTTAATGCCATCCAAAGTAACCCTGCATGGCACGATCTCATGTGAATGACTCCGCCGCCGGTTGCCCGGCCCACCCCATGAGAAAAGTGGTGCGGAGTCCAGCCGATTAAGCGGCTAGAGCGTAAGTTTCGTCGTTTGCGACTATTGGTTTCCAGTAGATTTACGAGGGAACTGGTCCTCGGTATGCCCTACGCTGCTTCGCAACCCACGTCGAAACCGGGTCGCCCCCAGTGGGTAAAACTGTTTCGTTAGTCAAGTCGTCGTGGCTAAAAGTTCCCACGCGACTCCGAACAGGACATAGGATTGCGGTTCAAGGCAAAAATGTCAAGAGCTCGGCCGGCGTATCGATGATGCCGTCGACGTCCCAACGCTCCGGTTGGTCGCCTTCGCCGAGATAGCCGTACCCCGCGATGATGGCGGGCATGCCCGCCGCGCGCGCGGCTTGCGCATCGCGTTCGGCATCCCCCACGTACAAGCAGCGTGCAGGCTCGGTGCCGAGCCGCTGGGCGGCTAGAATCAAGGGCTCGGGATGGGGCTTCGCGTTGCGACAGGTATCGCCGCTGATCACGCAAGCGGCGCGAGCCGACAGGTCGAGCGCCTCGATCAAGGGAAGCGTGAAGCGCGCCGGCTTGTTGGTTACGATGCCCCAGCGCACGCCCTTGCGCTCGAGCGTGTCCAGCACACCCTCCATCCCCGGGAAAAGCCGCGTCTTGCGGGACACATTGGCTTCGTATAGGGCGAGATACTCTTCTCGCAGCACGCGGAACGAGGCGTCGTCCGGGGAGACCCCGAACCCGATCCCCAGAAGTCCTGGTGTGCCGTGCGATGCATACGGGCGCACGGTCTGCGCGTCCAGGGGCGGTAGGCCGTGGCGGGCCCGCTGGAGATTGAGCGCATACCCCAGGTCGAGGGCGGTATCGGCCAGCGTGCCGTCCAGGTCGAACAGCACCGCCTCGAACGGCCGCGGGCGTCCCGATGCGTCAGGCACTTCGCTTGCTGGACAAGATGTAGTTGACGTCCGTGTCATCGCTTAGACGGTAGGTCTTGGACAAGGGGTTGTAGGTCATGCCGATCACCGATTCGACATCGAGGGACGCACTACGGCAGAAACGGGCGAGTTCCGAAGGCTTTATGAACTTCCCGTACTCGTGCGTTCCGCGCGGCAGGAGGCGGAGCAGGTACTCGGCGCCGAGGACCGCCAGAAGATACGCCTTCAAGTTCCGGTTGAGCGTGGAAAAGAAAACGTATCCCCCAGGCTTGACGAGCTGCGCGCAGGCGTGGACGACACTGGCGGGGTCCGGGACGTGTTCCAGCATCTCCATGCAAGTCACCAGGTCGAAGTGGGCCGGCTGCTCGTGCGCCAACGCTTCCACCGAGATCGAGCGATAGTCCACCGCACGGCCGCTTTCCAGCAGGTGCAGCTTGGCGACTTCGAGGGCCTTTTCGGACAGGTCGATGCCGGTCACTTGAGCACCCCGGGCGGCCATGCTCTCCGCAAGGATGCCGCCGCCGCAGCCGACATCGAGGACTCGCTTGCCGGAAAGCCCGGCAATGCCGTCAATGTGGTCGAGACGCAGCGGATTGATGTCGTGCAGGGGTTTGAACTCGCTGTTCGGGTCCCACCACCGGTGGGCGAGCTCGCTGAATTTGCTGACCTCGGCGGGATCTACATTGGTGGTCATGGCCGAATCCTCGTGGGTATGGTCGATGCGCCTGGATCCTTCATCCGCACGCCCCGCCGGGATGGGGCGCGCAGGCCGAGAAGTCTCGAGCCGCGGTTGTCGGCGATTATAGGCGCTTTCAATGGGGCGCTGAAAGTGCGGGCGACGTCGCCCGAGGCGCGGAGGCGAGCCGGTGCTGCCAAGTGCTCGCCGCAGCCCGCAGCTCAAAGGGGTCGGCCGCCGTCAATTGGCCTTCGTCGACGCGAAGCTGGCCGTCCACCCAGGCATGCGTGACATGCTCGCGGCCGGCCACGTAGACGAGATGGGAGGCCACGTCATAGCAGGGCAGCATTTCTACCGCCGACAGCTCGACGGCGATCATGTCCGCGGCCTTTCCGGGCGTCAGCGAGCCGATCCTGTCCCCAAGCCCCAGGGCATGTGCCCCGCCGAGCGTAGCCATTCGAATGGCTTGGTGGGCGGGCAGGGCGTCGGCGGCGCCGGTGACCGCCTTCGCCAGCAAGGCGGCCAGCCGCATTTCGCCGAACATGTCGAGCCGATTGTTGCTGGCCGCACCGTCCGTGCCGATGCACACGTTGAGTCCTTGCCGAAGCATTTCCCCGACCGGCGAGAAGCCGCTCGCAAGCTTCAGGTTCGAACCCGGGCAGTGGACGGCATGGGCGCCGTGGCTCGCAAGGAGCGCGATCTCCTGCGGCTCGAGATGCACGGCGTGCACCGCCAACAGGTTCGGGCTGATCATGCCGAGAGCTTGCAGGCGGCTCAGGGGCCGTATGCCAAACGTGTCGATGCCGTGGCGGATCTCGTCTTGCGTCTCGTGCAGATGGATATGGATGGGCAGGTCCAGTTGTTCCGAGTACGTCAGCACTTGCTCGAGCGTCCGGTCGCCGACCGTGTAGGGCGCATGCGGGGCCAAGCAGAAACTCAGGGTCGGCTCGTCGCGCAGGCGGTCACGGGTGGCCAGGCCCTGGCTCAAGCTCGCTGCCGCATCGGGTGCATAGCGGGTGGGAAAATCGATGGCGATCACCCCGAGCGAGGCGCGCATGCCGATCTTCAGGGCGGCCAGCGCGGCCGCTTCCGGGAAGAAATACATGTCGTTGAAGCAGGTGGTTCCGCCCTTCAGCATCTCGGCGCAAGCGAGCAAGGTGCCGTCGTAGACGAAGGCGTGGGAGACGTGCTGGCTTTCGGCGGGCCAGACATGGCCCTTCAGCCATTCCATGAGGGGCAGATCGTCGGCGATTCCGCGCAAAAGCGTCATCGCGGCGTGCGTGTGCGCATTCACGAGGCCGGGCAGAAGGACATGGTGCTCCAGCGACACGCGTGTCGCGGCGACATAGCGCACTCTCGCCTCGGCCGTCGGGAGGATGTCGCGGATGCGACCGGCGGAGACGACCACGCTGTGATGCGAGAGAACCGCGTCGGCGGGTTCAACCGGAATGAGCCATCGGGTCTCGATGATGGCGTCCGCGTGCAGGGGCTCGGCTGCTGTCATCCGCTCATTCTAGCAAGGCACCGGTTGTGCCACCAGCGCGGGTGGCACGGGCACTTGCCGGTCGCCGCCGATGCGGCGGGGACTCAGTCGCCTGAAGCGCCTGGCGCCGGGCTTTGGCCGGCCTGGGGCGCGCGAATTCGCACGAGGACCCGCCGGTTGGGCTGCAGGCACCGGATGAGGGCGGTATTGGTATGGTTGACCGGTCCCGGTACGTCGCGGCAGGAGACGACGGGGTCCGCCTTGCCCATGGCTCTCGTCTCGATGCGGTCGGCGCCCATGCCTTGGGAGACCAGGTAGGCCTTGGCCGAGGCGGCCCGGCGTGCCGACAGCCGCAAATTGTAGGTATCGCCGCCGATGCGGTCCGTGTATCCGCTGACGACGACCTGCGCGTTCGGATCCTGCGCTTGTATCTTGCCCGCCAGCTGGCGAAGCGCCTGTCTTCCGGCGGGTCGCAGTTGCGCGCGGTTGAAGTCGAACAGCGTCTCGGTCCGGAAGGTTACCGTCGGCAGGACGGGAGCCGCCGGGCGGGGGGGCGGCGTCACCGGCGCCGGCGCCCGGAGGGCCTCGGGATCGCATTCGGGGATTGCGAGGGCAGGCGTCCAATGGCCGGTCTTCCAGCAATCGCCGTAGGCGTCTTTGACGACATGGCCGGAGGAATCGCGCAGATAGCCCGAGAGATCCTGAGCGCGCGCGGGCGCCATGACGAGGGGCATGGTCAAGAGAAACAACGTGGATGCGAGCAATTTCGATGATGTCTTCATGGTATGGCCTTCTTGCATAAAGACCGCTGCCGTGATCGAACGGCGGCTGGGAGGGCGGCGAGGTGCGCGGACGGCCGCGAGCCCGCCCATGGGAGGTGCGACGCAAAGGGGGCGGCACGCCCACTCAGATCCGGATCTTCAAGAGGCGTGGCGGGAAATCCCCCTTTAACCTTAGCATCCGTCCCATGGAGTGCAAGCGGGCCCGGCCCTGTGTCCGGGGCGGCGGCACCGGCTGCAGCGGCAGTGGCCGCAGGGGCATCGGCATGGTAGAATTCCGCTTTTATTGTCCTGATTTTTGATATAAAAATTTGAACCATGGAACAATTCGCCAAAGAGACGCTGCCGGTCAGTCTGGAAGAGGAGATGCGCCGTTCCTATCTCGATTACGCCATGAGCGTGATCATCGGCCGGGCGCTTCCGGACGTGCGGGACGGACTGAAGCCGGTCCATCGGCGTGTCTTGTTCGCGATGCACGAACTGTCCAACGACTGGAACAAGGCCTACAAGAAGTCGGCTCGCGTGGTGGGGGATGTGATCGGTAAGTATCATCCCCATGGGGATACCGCGGTCTACGACACGATCGTGCGCATGGCGCAGGACTTCTCGTTGCGCTATCCGTTGATCGACGGCCAGGGCAACTTCGGCTCGGTCGACGGCGACAACGCGGCGGCGATGCGCTATACGGAGATCCGCATGGCCCGGATCGCCCACGAGCTTCTCGCCGACATCGACAAGGAAACGGTCGATTTCGGCCCCAACTACGACGGCTCGGAGCACGAGCCCCTGATCCTGCCGGCGCGGATCCCCAACCTGTTGATCAACGGCTCGTCGGGGATCGCGGTGGGCATGGCGACCAACATCCCGCCGCACCATCTGGGCGAGGTGGTGGATGCGCTCTTTGCGCTCCTCAAGAATCCGGAGCTCGGGTTGGACGAGCTCATCGACATGATCCCTGCACCGGATTTTCCGACGGCCGGGATCATTTACGGGACGGCGGGCGTCAAGGAGGGCTATCGCACGGGGCGCGGGCGCGTCGTCATGCGGGCAAAGACGCACGTGGAAGACATCGAGAAGGGCAGCCGTCAGGCCCTCATCGTCGACGAGCTGCCCTATCAGGTCAACAAGGCCAATCTCCTGATCAAGATCGGCGAGCTGGTGCGCGAGAAGCGCATCGAGGGCATCTCCGACCTGCGCGACGAGTCGGACAAGTCGGGCATGCGCGTGGTCATCGAGCTCAAGCGGGGCGAGATGCCGGACGTCGTGCTGAACAACCTGTACAAAGAGACACAGATGCAGGACACCTTCGGCATCAACATGGTGGCCCTGGTCGACAATCAGCCGCGCCTGCTCAATCTGAAGCAGATGCTGGAAGCGTTCTTGCGGCACCGGCGCGAGGTGGTGACACGGCGAACCGTCTTCGAATTGCGGAAGGCCCGCGAGCGGGGCCATATCTTGGAGGGACAGGCGGTTGCCCTGTCCAACGTGGATGAGGTGATCAGCCTGATCAAGGCGGCGCCCACGCCCGCCGTGGCCAAGGAGCAGCTGATGGCGCGCGCCTGGCGCTCGCCCTTGGTGGAGGAAATGCTCGCGCGGGCGCAAGGCGGAGCGTCCCGGCCGGCCGGCGTGGCGGCGGAGTTGGGGCTGAGCACCGGCGGATACCGCCTGTCGGAGGTGCAGGCGCAAGCCATTCTGGATCTTCGCCTGGCGCGCCTGACGGGGCTCGAACAGGACAAGATCGTTGCCGAGTATCGCGAGATCATGGACCGGATCGCCGATCTTCTCGATATCCTGGCCCGCCCCGAACGGATCACCGCGATCATCGTCGCCGAGCTCACGGCCATCAAGGAGCAGTTCGGCGATGCGCGCCGCAGCCAGATCGTCGAGAACGCGCAGGATCTGAGCCTGGAGGACCTCATCACGCCGGAGGACGTCGTCGTCACCTTGTCCCACAGCGGCTACATCAAGTCGCAGCCGCTGTCCGACTATCGGGCGCAGAAGCGGGGCGGGCGCGGCAAGCAGGCGGCGGCGACGAAGGAGGATGATTTCATCGAGAACCTTTTCGTCGCCAACACGCATGACTACATCCTGTGCTTCTCCAACCGCGGGAGGGTCTACTGGCTCAAGGTGTATGAAGTGCCGCAGGGCAGCCGTACCGCGCGCGGGAAGCCGATCGTCAACATGTTCCCGCTCGAGGAAGGCGAGAAGATCAACGCCGTGCTGGCGGTCAAGTCCTTCGACGAGGACCACTTCGTCTTCATGGCGACGGCGCAAGGCACCGTCAAGAAGACGCCGCTGTCGGAATTCTCCCGCCCGCGCGCGAGCGGTATCATCGCCGTCACGCTGGACGAGGGCGATTACCTGGTCGGGGTCGCGATCACCGACGGCAGCTACGATGTGATGCTGTTCTCCGATGCCGGCAAGGCCGTGCGCTTCGCGGAAACCGACGTGCGGGCGATGGGGCGTGGCGCGCGCGGCGTGCGCGGGATGCGGCTCCCGGAAGGCAGTCGCGTGATCGCATCGCTGGTCGCCGCGGACGAGAGCCAGTCGGTGTTGACCGCCACCGCGAACGGATTCGGCAAGCGCACACCGATCGCGGAGTATACGCGGCATGGGCGCGGCACGCAGGGGATGATCGCGATTCAGACCTCGCCCCGCAACGGGCGGGTCGTGGCGGCGGCGCTTGCGGGGGCGGAGGACGGGATCATGCTGATCACGACGAGCGGGGTCCTGATTCGCACGCGCGTGTCCGAGATCCGCGAGATGGGGCGATCGACGCAAGGGGTCACCTTGATCAGTCTGGGGAAAGGCGAAACGCTTGCCGGGCTCGAGCGGGTCGTGGAGGCGGAAGAAGAGGGCGCCGAGGAAGGCGAGGAAGGCGAGTGACGGATGTCCGCCGCATGCCTTGCACGCGGCGGGTGCGGACTGATGGGCTAATCACGAGAGGGCGATCGATGGAACGGATCTACAATTTCAGCGCTGGGCCAGCTGCGCTGCCCCTGGAAGTCTTGGAGCAGGCGCGTGAGGAGCTGGTCAATTGGCAAGGCTCGGGCATGTCCGTGATGGAGATGAGCCATCGCGGGAAGGAGTTCATGGGGATCGCCGCGCAGGCGGAAGCCGATCTGCGCGCCCTCCTTCGCATTCCCGCGAACTACAAGGTGCTGTTCCTGCAAGGGGGGGCCTCGGCCCAGTTCGCCATGGTCCCGATGAACCTGCTGCGCGGCAAGACGAAGGCGGACTACGTCAACACCGGGGAATGGTCGAAGAAGGCGATCAAGGAGGCGGGGCGCTATTGTACCGTGAATGTCGCGGCGAGCTCTGCCGACGCCAATTTTTCCTATGCGCCCGAGCAGAGCGCATGGCGCCTTGATCCCGAGGCGGCCTACGTCCATTACACGCCGAACGAGACGATCGGCGGCGTGGAGTTCCATTGGGTGCCCGAAACAGGGTCGGTTCCGCTGGTCGCAGACATGTCGTCGAATATCCTCTCGCGCCCGATCGATGTCGCCCGCTACGGCCTCATCTATGCCGGCGCGCAGAAGAACATTGGCCCGGCCGGCTTGACGCTGGTGATCGTCCGCGAGGACCTGATCGGCGAGACGCTCCCGGGCACGCCCACGATGTTCGACTACAAGGTCCACGCCGACAACGACTCGATGTACAATACCCCGCCGACCTATGCGATCTATATCGCCGGGCTGGTGTTCCAGTGGCTTTCCCGCAACGGTGGGCTTGAACAGATGCTCAAGGTCAATGCCCAGAAGGCGGCGCTCCTATACCAATATCTCGACCGTTCGGGCTTCTACCATTGCCCGACCTCGAAGCTGAATCGCTCGCTCATGAATGTGCCCTTCACGCTCAAGGATTCCGCCCTGGATGGCGAATTCCTGCAGCAGGCGAAGTCGCGCGGGCTCGTGCAGCTCAAGGGGCATCGGTCGGTGGGCGGCATGCGCGCGTCGATCTATAATGCGATGCCGATGGAGGGCGTCCAGGCGCTGGTCGATTTCATGGGTGAATTCGAGAAAAAACATGGCTAACCCCCAGCGCATCCTGACCCTGAACCAGATCTCGTCCAAGGGCTTGAGCCGCTTCCCAGCGGAATATACGGTAGGGCCGGAGGCGAGCGAACCGGATGCGGTTCTGGTGCGTTCCCACAACATGCACGAGATGGAAATCCCGACCTCCGTCAAGGCCATCGGGCGGGCGGGCGCGGGCACCAACAACATTCCAGTCAAGCTGATGAGCGCCCGCGGCGTGCCGGTCTTCAACGCCCCGGGGGCGAACGCCAACGCGGTCAAGGAGTTGGTCGTCGCCGGCATGCTGATGGCGGCCCGCAACCTGATACCGGCGGTCGCCTTCGTGGACAGCCTGACGGGAGACGATGCGGCGATCCACAAGCACGTCGAAAGCGGAAAGAAGCGCTTCGCGGGGATCGAACTGCCCAATCGGACGCTCGGGATCGTCGGCCTGGGCGCCATCGGCAGCCTGGTCGCGGAAGCCGCCATCCGGCTCGGGATGAATGTCCTGGGCTACGACCCGGAGATCACGGTGGAAGCCGCCTGGCGCCTGCCGTCGCAGGCCAGGCGCGCGGCGACCATCGACGAGGTCATGAAAAACAGCGATTTCATCACCTTGCATGTACCCCTGCTCGACGTCACGCGCGATCTCGTCAACGCGGAGCGGGTCGCGCTGATGCGCCAAGGGACGATCCTCCTCAATTTCGCGCGCGAAGGGATCGTGAATGAGGAGGCGGTTCTGGCCGGCTTGGCGAGCGGGAAGCTCAAGAGCTATGTGTGCGATTTTCCCTCCCGACGGCTCGCCGGACAGGCCGGCGTGGTGGCCCTGCCGCACCTGGGGGCCTCGACCCAGGAGGCGGAAGAGAACTGCGCCGTGATGGTCGTCGATCAGGTCACCGACTACCTCGAGCACGGCAATATCCTGCACTCGGTCAATTTTCCCAACATCACGATGGCGCGCGAGTCGCCCTTCAGGGTGGCCATTGCCAATGCCAACGTCCCCAACATGGTGGGACAGATCTCCACGGCGATGGCGCGGGCGGGATTGAACATCAGCAACATGGTGAACAAGTCCAAAGGGGAGATGGCCTACACGCTGGTCGATACCGACAGCCCCATCACGCCGAACGTGATCGAGGCGATCCGCGCGGTCCCGGGCGTCCTGATGGTGAGGTCATTGCCGCGCGGCGCATGATCGTTTAGAATGAGTCTAAATTATCGCGGCGATGCGGCCTGCGGTGCTTGGCATGGCCGCGGGAAATGGGTAGGGGATCCACGTTGGATGGTCGAACATGAGTGAGGAACTGCGCCGCCATCGCCAGTGCATCGATGCGCTCGATGACGAGATCGTGCGCCTGCTGAATGAGCGCGCAAGCCACGCGCAGGCGATTGGCAAGCTCAAGGACGCGGTGATCTACCGGCCCGAGCGAGAGGCGCAGGTGCTGCGGCGCGTGCAGGCGAACAATCCGGGGCCACTCACCAACGACGTGGTGGGCCGGCTCATGCGCGAGATCATGTCGGCGTGCCTGGCCTTGGAAAAGGAGCTCCTCGTGGCCTACGTGGGGCCCGCGGGGACCTTCACCCAGACCGCCGCGGTCAAGCATTTTGGGCAGTCGGTCCGAACCGAGGCGTGCGCATTGTGGGAAGACGTGTTCCGCCAGGTTGAAGCGGAGCACGCGGATTATGGTGTCGTGCCGGTGGAGAATTCCACTTTCGGGGCGGAAAACCGCACGCTGGATCTGCTCCTTCAATCGCCCCTGAAGGTGTGCGGGGAAGTGCCTTTGCGCATCCACCAGCATCTGCTGCGGCGGGGGGAAGGCCTCGAGGACATCCGGCGGGTGTATTCCCATGCGCAGTCCTTTGGCCAGTGCCACGAATGGCTCAACCAGCATCTTCCCGGCGTCTCTCGCGTCGCCGTCGCCAGCAACGCGGAAGCGGCGCGCTTGGCGGGGCAGGAGGCGGGGGCTGCGGCCATTGCCGGTGAAGCGGCGGCCTCTCTTTATGGGCTTTCCATCCTGGCGCAGAATATCGAGGACGACCCCAACAACACGACGCGGTTCCTGGTCATCGGCCGGCACGATGCGGCCCCTTCCGGGCGGGACAAGACATCGCTCATCCTGTCGGCAACCAACCGTCCGGGCGCCATCGTCGAGCTGCTGTCGCCGTTTGCGCGCAATGGAGTCAGCATGACGAAGCTTGAATCCCGACCGTCGCGCATGGGGCCGTGGGAATACGTTTTCTTCGTGGATATCGAGGGCCACCGCCAGGATGAGGCGGTGGCTCGGTCCCTTGACGAACTGCGGGCGCATGCCGCCTTCGTCAAGATCTTGGGTTCCTATCCCGCCGCCGTTCTTTAAGATGTCGACACCGTTCGAGAAAGACGAAACGGCACGAGTGGCCAAATGACAGACCTCTGTGAGCGCGTACCTTCTTATGTCCGCGCGATCGCCCCTTATCAGCCGGGCAAGCCTATCGCCGAGCTGGAGCGCGAGCTGGGTATCACCCAGGCGGTCAA
This sequence comes from Pseudomonadota bacterium, assembly GCA_021817985.1. Lineage (GTDB taxonomy): Bacteria > Pseudomonadota > Gammaproteobacteria > Burkholderiales > JAKAFK01 > JAKAFK01. The sequence goes on from JAKAFK010000033.1 coordinate 14,320, forward strand.
GCTCGCCTCCAACGAGAACCCCCGCGGGCCGAGCCCACGGGCGCTGCGGCGCGTGGCGGATGAGCTGACAAGCCTTGCGCGGTATCCCGATGGCAACGGCTTCGAACTCAAGGCCGCGCTCGCGCAGCGCTGGGGCGTCGAGCGCGAGGGCATCGTGCTGGGAAACGGCTCCAATGATGTGCTCGACCTGGTGGCCAGGACGTTCCTCGCCCCCGGGGCGTCCAGCCTCTATGCGCAACACAGCTTCGCGGTCTACGCGCTGGTCACGCAGGCCTGCGGGGCCGTCGGGCGCCAAGTGCCGGCGCGGGCATACGGGCATGATCTGCCGGCCATGGCGGCCGCGATCAGGCCCGATACGCGCGTGATCTTCCTCGCCAACCCGAACAACCCGACCGGAACCTTCCTTCCGGCCGCGGAGCTGCAGGCCTTCCTGCGGCAGGTGCCGCCGGACGTGCTGGTGGTGCTCGACGAAGCCTACGGGGAATACCTGCCTGAGCACCTCCGGATGGCGTCGGAGCGGTGGCTTGCCGAGTGGCCGAACTTGATCGTCGTGCGGACCTTCTCCAAGGCCTATGGGCTGGCGGGGCTGCGTGTAGGCTACGGGCTGGCGCATCCGGATGTTGCCGATCTCCTGAACCGCGTGCGTCAACCCTTCAACGTGAACAGCCTGGCGCTGGGCGCCGCCTGCGCCGCGCTCGAGGACGCTTCGTTCATCGAGGAAAGCTTTGCACTGAATCGGGCGGGGCTGGCGCAGCTCACCGACGGCGCGAGCCGTCTGGGTCTGTCCCATATCCCTTCGGTGGGGAATTTCGTCGCCATCCGGGTGGGCCGCGATGCCGCGCCTGTTTATCAGGCCCTGCTGCGGGCCGGGGTCATCGTGCGACCGGTCGCGAACTATGAGATGCCCGAATACCTCCGGGTGACCGTCGGACTGGAAGAGGAGAATGCCCGCTTCTTGCGGGCGCTCGAAAAGACGCTTGAGGAGTTGGCTTAATGATCATTGTCATGAAACGGGAGGCGACCGAAGCGCAGATCGAAGCGGTCGTCCGCAAAATCCGCGAGTTCGGTCTCGATGCCAATGTGTCGAAAGGGACCGAGCGTACGGTCATCGGCGCGATCGGCGACGAGCGCAAACTGGATCCGGAGCAGTTCGACATCCTGGGCGGCGTCGACCAGTCGCTGCACATCGTCAAGCCCTATAAGATCGTCGCGCGCGAGTGGCATCCGCAAGACACGGTGGTCGATATCCGGGGCGTTCCCCTGGGCGGGCAGCAAATCCAGGTGATCGCCGGTCCGTGCTCGGTGGAGACCGACGAGCAGATGGAACGCGCGGCCCAGGCCGTCGTGGATGCGGGCTGCCGCCTCATGCGTGGCGGCGCCTTCAAGCCGCGCACGAGCCCTTATACCTTCCAGGGCAAAGGGGTCGAGGGGCTCGCCATGTTCCGAAAGGCGGCCGACCGCCACAACCTCCCCATTGTCACGGAACTCATGGACGTGCGGACCCTCGAGACCTTTCTCGAGTATGACGTGGACGTGATCCAGATCGGCACGCGCAGCATGCAGAATTTCGATCTGCTCAAGGAGGTTGGACGTATCTCGAAGCCGGTCATCCTCAAGCGCGGCATGTCGGCGACCATCTCGGAGTGGCTGATGGCGGCTGAATACATCGCGGCCGGGGGCAACCACAACATCATCTTTTGCGAACGCGGGATCCGGACCTTCGAAACCTACTACCGGAATGTGCTCGATGTGACCGCCGTGCCGGTGCTCAAGCGCGAGACGCACCTGCCGGTGATCATCGACCCTTCCCATGCCGGCGGCAAGGCCTGGATGGTCCCCGCGCTCGCGCGGGCCGCCATTGCGGCGGGCGCCGACGGGTTGCTGGTCGAGATGCATCCGAGTCCGTGCGAGGCGTGGTGTGATGCGGATCAGGCCTTGAGTCCCGCGGAACTCAACACGCTGATGGGCGAACTGCGCGGCATCGCGCCGGTTCTCGGCCGCACGATCTGACGATCGGCGCAAGCGCGGACAGGGCATGATCGGGAACCTGGTCGTTTTCGGGGTGGGCCTCATCGGCGCCTCGGTGGGCCTGGCGCTCAAGGAGGCGGGGGCGGTGGGCCGGGTGGTCGGCATCGGCCGCAGCCGTGAGAACCTTCAGCGGGCCCTCGATCTGGGGGCGATCGACGAGGTCGCGACCGATGCGCGTGAGGCGGTGCCCGCGGCGAATCTCGTGCTCCTGGCGGTCCCGGTCGGGCAGGTGGGCGCGGCCATGCAGGCGGTTGCGCCCTGGCTTCAGGCGGCGACCGTGGTCACCGACGTCGGGAGCACCAAGCGCGACGTGATCGAGGAGGCTCGCTGCTACCTCGCGCCCCATCTGGCACGCTTTGTCCCCGGACATCCGATCGCCGGTGCCGAGCAAAGCGGGGCCGTGGCGGCCCGTGCGGCGCTGTTTCAGGGACGCAACGTGGTGCTCACGCCCCTGCCGGAGAATGACGCGAGGGCCATCGCGCAGGTCGAAAGCCTGTGGCGGGCCTGCGGGGCGCTGGTCAGCACGCTTCCTGCCGCCCAGCATGATGCCATTTTCGGCGCGGTAAGCCATCTGCCCCACCTGGCGGCATTCGCGCTGGTCGCGGAAATCGCGGGACGCGGCGATGCGCCCGAGCTCTTCCGCTTCGCCGCCAGCGGGTTCCGCGATTTCACGCGCATTGCCGGCAGTTCCCCGGAGATGTGGCGCGACATCTGTCTCGCGAACCGGGATGTCCTGCTGGACGAACTGGACCGCTATCTGGCCTCGCTCGCGAACATCAAATCGAAGCTGGCCCGCGGCGATGCCGACGGGCTCGAGGCGATCTTTGCGGCGGCGCGGTCGGCGCGCCGCGCCTGGCTCGCGGAACCGTGAGCTTCGATGCGGTGGACCTATCACAAATTCAAGGCGAACGGAACATCATGACCCTCAACTATCTCGTCTCCTCCGGCGGGCGCCTCCAGGGCACGCTCGCGGTGCCGGGAGACAAATCCATTTCTCATCGCGCCGTGATGCTCGGGGCGCTGGCCGAAGGGGTGACGCGGATCACGGGCTTCCTGGAAGGCGAAGATGCCCTGGCGACCATGAATGCGTTTCGCGCCATGGGCGTCGAGATCGAAGGACCCGTTGAAGGGCGCGTGACGATTCGCGGTGTCGGCATGCGCGGACTCAAGGCGCCGGCTCGGTCGCTCGATTGCGGCAATTCCGGCACCTCCATGCGGCTCCTGTCGGGCCTGCTGGCCGGCCAGGACTTCGATGCCTGCCTGACCGGCGACAGCTCGCTCTCGCGCCGCCCGATGAACCGGATCGCGGTCCCGCTGCGCGCGATGGGGGCCGTGCTGGAGACGGGGGCCGAAGGGCGCCCACCCGTGTGCATTCGCGGCGGGCATGGGCTCACCGGGTTGCGCTATGTCCTGCCGATGGCCAGCGCCCAGGTCAAGTCCTGCGTGCTCTTTGCCGGCCTCTATGCGCAGGGGCGCACCTGCGTGGTGGAGCCCGCGCCCACCCGCGATCATACCGAGCGGATGCTGGAAGCCTTCGGGTACCCGGTTCAACGGGAAGGTGCCACGGTATGCGTGGAGGGCGGCGGACGACTGACCGCCGCGGACATCGAGGTGCCCGCGGACATTTCGTCGGCGGCCTTCTTCCTGGTGGCGGCCTCGATCGCGCCCGGTTCCGACATCACCTTGCTCAATGTCGGCGTCAACCCGACGCGTGCAGGCATCGTCGAGATCCTGAAGGCGATGGGGGCGGACATCGTGCTCACCAACGAGCGTCGCCTCGGCGGGGAGCCGGTGGCCGACATCCGGGTGCGCCATGCGCCGCTTCGCGGGATCCCAATCCCGGAAGCGCTGGTGCCGCTCGCCATCGATGAGTTTCCGGCGCTGTTCATCGCGGCCGCCAACGCGACCGGCGAGACCATCCTCACCGGCGCCGAGGAACTGCGGGTCAAGGAAAGCGATCGCATCCAGGTGATGGCGGAGGGCCTGTGGGCCTTGGGCGTGGAGGCCCTGCCGACGCCTGACGGCATTCGCATCCGGGGCGGCGCGTATACGGGCGGGGAGATCGACAGCCATGGCGACCACCGCATCGCGATGTCCTTCGCTGTCGCCGCCTTGCGTGCGGGAGGCGACATCCGCATCCGCGATTGCGCGAACGTGGCGACCTCTTTCCCCGGCTTCGTCGCCCTTGCCAATCGCGCCGGCCTGCGCGTGACGGCGCAACCCTGAGGCGTCAGGCCCTGCCTGGGAGAGTGCGCCTGTGGAACATCAACATGGATCTTCCTGCCCGGTTCCGGTCATCGCCATCGACGGCCCATCCGCCTCGGGCAAGGGAACGGTCGCCGCGCGCGTGGCGCAGCGGCTGCATTTTCATTATCTCGACTCGGGGGCCCTCTACCGCCTGGTGGCCCTGGCGGCGAGCCGCGCAGGGGTGAGCCCCGAGGACGAGCCGCGGCTCGCGGCCCTCGCGGGCATGCTCAACGTTAGGTTCGCGGACGACGAAGTCTGGCTCGACGGCGACCCCGTCGGGCTTGCCCTGCGCTCCGAGGCCTGCGGCCACGGCGCTTCCCGGGTCGCCGCCTGGCCCACCGTGCGCGAGGCGCTGCTGGCGCGCCAACGCGCCTTCCGCAAGCCGCCCGGTCTCGTGGCCGACGGACGGGATATGGGATCGGTGGTCTTCCCCGATGCGACGCTCAAGGTCTTTTTGACGGCGAGCGCCGAAGTGCGCGCCGATCGTCGATATAAGCAGTTGATCGACAAAGGCTTGCATGCTAATATGGAGGATGTTTTGCGGGACGTGAGGCAACGGGACGAGAGAGACAGCACCCGGGCCGTGGCCCCGCTGAAAAAGGGCGCGGATGCGCGCTTGCTGGATACGACCGGGCTTTCCATCGATGACGCGGTGGAGGCGGTCCTGGCGTATTATCGGCAGGTTTCTCCGTGCTAGGCGCCGGCGCCGCTTCTCAAGGCCTGCCCGCCCCCCGCGAAGGGAATCGGGCTCGAACGGAAGCGGCATCCGGCTTTTTGTCACCTCCCACTGCGGCATCCGCGAGGCGTGTGGCCTTGTGGTTGTCAGGTATTGATTAATGTCTACTGTATCTACGGTTACTACCCAGGAATCCATGGAAAGTTTTGCGGCGCTGTTCGAAGAGAGCCTGGCTCGTCAGGAAATGCGCGCCGGTGAAGTCATCACCGCCGAGGTGGTGGAGGTTCACGACAACATTGTGATCGTCAACGCCGGGTTGAAGTCCGAGAGCATTATTCCGGCGGATGAGTTCAAGAATGACAAGGGCGAGCTCGACGTCAAGCCGGGCGACTTCGTGGCGGTTGCCATCGAGGCGCTCGAGGACGGCTACGGCTCGACCAAGCTGTCACGCGAGAAGGCGAAGCGGCTTGCCGCCTGGACCGACCTGGAAGTGTCCATGGAGCAGGGCAAGCTGGTGCACGGGCTGGTGCAGGGCAAGGTCAAGGGCGGCCTGACGGTCATGGTGAACGGGATTCGCGCCTTCCTGCCGGGCTCGCTGGTCGACATCCGTCCCGTCAAGGATACGACCCCCTACGAAGGCAAGGAACTCGAATTCAAGGTCATCAAGCTTGACCGCAAACGCAACAACGTCGTGGTGTCGCGCCGTGCGGTGCTGGAAGAGACGCAAGGAGCGGAACGTCAGGCGCTGCTCGCGAGCCTCAAGGAAGGCCTCATCGTCAAGGGCATCGTCAAGAATATTACCGATTACGGTGCCTTCGTGGACCTGGGCGGCATCGACGGGCTGTTGCACATTACCGACCTGGCCTGGCGCCGCGTGAAGCATCCCTCCGAAGTGTTGAGCGTGGGAGACGAGGTCGAAGCGGTGGTGCTCAAGTTCGATCAGGAGAAGAACCGGGTATCGCTCGGGCTCAAGCAATTGGGCGAAGACCCGTGGGTCGGCTTGTCTCGGCGCTACCCGACGAGTACCCGCCTGTTCGGCAAGGTGACCAACCTGACCGACTACGGCGCGTTCGTGGAGATCGAGCAGGGCATCGAAGGATTGGTGCATGTGTCGGAAATGGATTGGACCAACAAGAATGTCCATCCGTCCAAGGTGGTTTCGCTCGGCGACGAGGTCGAGGTCATGATTCTCGACATCGACGAGGACCGACGCCGGATTTCGTTGGGCATGAAGCAGTGCCAGCCCAATCCGTGGGAAGAGTTTTCCATCAACCACAAGAAGGGCGACAAGGTTCGCGGTCAGATCAAATCCATCACCGACTTCGGGGTGTTCATCGGGCTGCAGGGCGGGATCGACGGCCTCGTGCACCTGTCGGACCTGTCCTGGAACATGCCGGGCGAAGAGGCGGTGCGCTCTTACAAGAAGGGCGATGAGTTGGAGGCGGTGGTGCTCGCGATTGACGTGGAGCGGGAACGGATCTCGCTGGGGATCAAACAGTTGGAGGGGGATCCTTTCAGCAACTTCGTCGCGACCCACGAAAAGGGTAGCGTGGTCAAGGGTGTGGTCAAGACGATCGACGCCAAGGGCGCGCAAATTGGGCTGGGCGGTGAAGTCGAAGGCTACCTGCGCGCATCCGAGGTCGCACGCGACCGGGTCGAGGACATTCGCTCGCACCTGAAGGAAGGCGATGAGGTGGAGGCGATGATCATCAACATCGACCGAAAGAATCGCTCAATCAACCTTTCCATCAAGGCGAAGGATGCCGCGGAGGAGTCGGAGGCCATCGCCAAGATGGCGACCGAGCATGCCGGCTCGGCTGGCACCACTAGTCTCGGGGCATTGCTCAAGGCTAAGCTGGAAAAGAAATCGGACGAATCCTCCGAGTCGTAATGCCATGCCCCGGCGTCAAGCCGGGGCTTTCCCGTTTTTCGGACTGCCCCTGTCACAATATGTCGCGATGAATGGCTCCTGCTGCGGTGTGATGAGGCGGGAGTTTCTGACAGGCGCGATCTTTTTTATGGCCGGCATGCGCCCTCAGGTGCGCAGTGCCTGCCCCGCGCGGAAGGGATCAAGGAAGGGGTTATGACAAAATCAGAGCTGATCGCCCGCTTGGCGGCGCGTTATCCCCAATTGGTGGCGAAGGACGCCGAGTTGGCCGTCAAGGCGATCCTCGATGCCATGACGGGGGCCTTGGCGGGCGGGGAGCGCATCGAGATCCGCGGATTCGGCAGTTTTAGTTTGAGCTATCGCCCGCCCAGGCTCGGGCGCAATCCCAAGACCGGCGATCGTGTTTCCGTACCCGACAAGCACGTGCCGCACTTCAAGGCGGGCAAGGAATTGCGTGAGCGTGTCGATTACCCGCGCCAGGAGTAGGATTTCCGCACGCGGCGCGGCCGCGTTGCGGATGCCGTTCGCCACGGGCCATGGGCGAAGGTCACGCCCTTTGTTTCGCGCTTGCAATTCGAGGGTTCGATGCGCTACCTTTCTTGGCTGATCCGCTTGGCTCTGTTCATCATCCTTCTGGGATTCGCCGTCCGGAACAGCGAGATGGTCACGCTCAATTATTATCTGGGCTACAACTGGCGCGCACCCCTCATCCTGATCATTCTCGCGTTTTTCGTCGGGGGCGTGGTGATCGGCATCGGCGCCAATGTCGCGGTGTTGTGGCGGCAAAAGCGCGAGATTCTCGCGCTCAGACGCGAAGCCCGGACCCAACCGGATGCTTCGGAGCATAATGCTATTTGAGTACTGGTGGCTGCTCGCCCTGCCGCTGTTCTTCGGCCTTGGATGGCTGGCTGCGCGCATCGACATCAAAGAACTCCTGTCGGAGTCGAGAAGTCTTCCGGAATCCTACTTCAAGGGCCTTAACTTCCTGTTGAATCAAAAGCCCGATGAGGCGGTCGAGGCCTTGATCGAGGTCGTCAAAAGCGAGGCGCCGGAGGCCATCGAACTGCATTTCACCCTGGGGGGGCTGTTTCGGCGGCGCGGGGAGGTCGAACGGGCCATCCGTATGCACCAGCACCTGCTGGATCGGCCGGGCCTGCCGAGGGAGCAGCAGCATGCCGCGGTGTTCGAACTCGGACAGGATTATCAGAAGGCGGGACTGCTCGATCGGGCCGAGGCGCTGTTCCAGGATCTTCGCGGCACGGACTTCGCCGAGGAAGCCTCGAAACGCTTGCTCGGTATCTACGTCCAGGAGAAGGACTGGGCCAAGGCGATCGACACGGCATCCCAGCTCGGGGTGCTTTCGAGCGCTTCCTACCACAAGGAAATCGCCCAATTCCATTGCGAACTTGCGCAGCAGGAGCAGGCGCAGGCGCATTCGGAGGCTGCCCGTGCCCATGCGGAGGAAGCGCTGCGGGTGAACCGCGGCTGCGTGCGCGCGACGATTCTCTATGGCGATCTCGAGCTGGGACGCGATGCCTTGGCCGCTATCGCGCGCTGGAAGCAGGTCGAGATCCAGAACCCCGAGTACTTGCATCTCGTGGGCGCCAAGCTCCTTGGCGCCTATCGCGCCGCGGGGCGCACGGCCGAAGGGCTGGACCTGTTGCGCGGCTATCTGTCCCGCTATCCGTCGATCGACCTCCTCAACACGGTCTTTCAGGGCGTGCTCGAGCAGGAAGGTCCCGATCCGGCCTACGAGCTGGTGCGGGACGAACTGCGCAGAAATCCTACCCTGCAAGGGCTCGATCGCCTGCTGGAGGCGGCCCAGCTAAGGGGGGATGTCGGTGCCGATCGCCGACAGGACATGCAGCTCGTCAAGCACCTCATTCACCAGCATACGCGGCGGCTCGCCGTGTATCGCTGCGAGAGCTGCGGGTTCGATGCCCGCCAGTTTTATTGGCACTGCCCGGCCTGCGGCGGCTGGGAAACGTTTCCGGCGCGGCGCCGGGAGGAGAAGGAGACCGTTCAAGCGGTCGCGCCCCGATGAGTGACCCTAAGATCATTGTTGCGCTCGACTGTCCATCGGCGGCGCAGGCCCAGTCTCTGGCCAGGCGGCTTGATCCGCGGCTGTGTCGGCTGAAGATCGGCAAGGAGCTTTTCACCGCAAGCGGCCCGGCGTGCGTCGAGACCATCCAGGCGGAAGGCTTCGACGTCTTTCTTGACCTCAAATTCCACGACATCCCCAATACAGTGGCGTCCGCCGTGCGTGCGGCCGCCCGCCTGGGCGTGTGGATGCTCAATGTCCATGCGTTGGGCGGACGAGCCATGCTGAGTGCGGCGGCTGAGGCGGCCGCGCAAGCCCAAAGGCGTCCCCTCCTGATTGCCGTCACCGTGCTGACCAGCATGGGAGCCGATGATCTCGCCGAGGTCGGCATCGAGGGCTCGCCCGAAGCGGCCGTGATGCGCCTGGCCCGACTGGCGCAAAGCTGCGGACTCGACGGCGTGGTCTGCTCGGCGCGCGAGGCGAAGGACTTGCGTGAGAAACTGGGCGGTGCGTTTTGCCTAGTGACGCCGGGCATTCGCCCGGCGGAGGCCGACGCGGGCGATCAGGTACGGACCATGACGCCCACACAAGCGATTGCAAGCGGGGCGAGCTACCTGGTCGTGGGCAGGCCCGTGACGCAGGCCTCCGATCCGCTGGAGGCCTTGCGGGCCATTCATCACCAAATTATTCAATCGTAGCAGGAGCGAGCTTTGAAAATCAGTGTAGTGGGCACAGGTTATGTGGGGCTGGTCAGCGGGACGTGCCTTGCCGAAGTCGGCAACGACGTCCTGTGCCTCGACTTGGACGTGCGCAAGATCGACATTCTGAAAGGGGGGGGCATCCCGATTCACGAGCCCGGACTGGAAGAGATGGTTCGGCGCAACGTGGCGGCCGGACGGCTCCGCTTCACGACGAATGTCGAGGAGAGCGTGGCGCACGGCACCATCCAGTTCATTGCGGTCGGCACGCCGCCGGATGAAGACGGCTCGGCGGATCTGCAGTACGTCGTGGCGGCTGCCCGCGCGATCGGAACCCACATGCAAGAGTATCGGGTGATCGTGGACAAATCGACCGTTCCCGTCGGAACGGCCGACAAAGTGCGCGCCGCCGTGGCCGAAGCGCTCAAGAAGCGCGGCGCGTCGATCGACTTTTCCGTGGTCTCCAATCCGGAGTTCCTCAAGGAAGGCGCGGCGGTCGAGGATTTCATGCGGCCTGACCGCATCGTGGTCGGCAGCGACGAGGAGCGCGCGACGCAGCTGATGCGGCACCTGTACGGCCCGTTCCAGCGTAATCATGAGCGCCTCATCGTCATGGACGTCCGATCGGCCGAACTGACCAAGTATGCGGCGAACGCGATGCTCGCGACCCGCATCTCCTTCATGAACGAACTCGCGAACTTGGCCGAGAAGCTTGGGGCGGACATCGAACAGGTCCGTTCCGGGATCGGCTCCGATCCGCGCATCGGGTACCATTTCCTCTATCCTGGCTGCGGCTATGGCGGCTCGTGCTTCCCGAAGGACGTGAAGGCCTTGCGTCGCACCGCCAGCGAGCATGGCGTGGACCTGAAGGTCCTGGGGGCGGTGGAGGACGTGAACGAAAGCCAGAAGCATGTCCTCGTGGACAAAGTGCTGGCCCGCTTCGGCCCCGATCTTGCCGGTCGGCGCTTCGCGTTGTGGGGACTCGCCTTCAAGCCGAACACGGATGACATGCGGGAGGCGCCCAGCCGCGTCATCATGGAAAGCCTGTGGGCACGAGGCGCCACCGTTACGGCCTACGACCCGGTGGCCATGGAGGAGGCGCGCCGAATCTATGGCGAGGATGCGCGGCTCATTCTGGTCGACTCCCCCATGGACGCCCTGAAGGGCGCGGACGCGTTGCTCATCGCGACTGAATGGAAAGTCTTCCGCAGCCCGGATTTCACAGTCATGAAAGGCTTGCTCAAGACGCCGGTCATCGTTGATGGCCGCAATCTGTATGAGCCGGCCGACATCCGCGCCCTTGGGCTTGAATACCACGCCATCGGAAGGTTGTGACGCCAGGAAGGGGGGCGCGGATGGACGCTGAATCGGGCAAAGGGCGGGTGCTGATCGTCGGCGATGTCATGCTGGACCGCTATTGGTTCGGCGACGTGAGCCGCATCTCGCCCGAGGCGCCGGTGCCTGTCGTCAAGATCGACCGGCACGAAGAGCGATTGGGCGGTGCCGCGAACGTCGCGCGCAATGTGACGGCACTGGGCGGAGAGGCGACCTTGCTGTCGGTGACCGGGGGCGATGAGGCGGGCGCGGCAATCGAACGGCTCCTCGCGGCGGAACGGGTGCATGCCTTGCTCCACACGGACGCGTCGATCTCGACGACCATCAAGCTGCGGGTCATCGGACGGCAGCAGCAGCTTCTGCGCATCGATTTCGAGAAGCAGCCGAGCCACGAGGTGCTGGCCTCTGCCCTCGAGGATTTCGAGCAGGCGCTCGCCCGCTGCGATGTCATCGTCTTGTCGGATTATGGCAAAGGGGGGCTCACCCATATCGCGCGCATGATCGAATGGGCCAACCAGGCCGGAAAGCCCGTCCTGGTCGATCCCAAGGGCGATGACTATGCGCGATACCGAAATGCCACGCTGCTCACGCCCAATCGCGCCGAATTCCGCGAGGTGGCGGGCAACTGGCGCGACGAGGATGATCTCGAGCGGCGCGCACAGGCACTGCGGGCGAAGCTTAATCTGGCAGGACTCCTCATCACCCGGAGCGAAGAGGGGATGTCGCTCTATCGCGAGGGGCCGACCGTGCACGAGACGGCGCAGGCGCGCGAGGTCTTCGACGTGAGCGGCGCCGGCGACACGGTGATTGCGACGTTGGCGGTCATGCTGTCGGCAGGCATGGATCTGGTCGAGGCCGTGCGCCATGCCAATCGGGCGGCGGGGATCGTGGTGGGCAAATTCGGGACGGCGGTCGTCACTCGTGAAGAACTGCTTGCGGACGGCAGGCTTCGCGCGCCGGACAACGCCTTAAAATAAGGAACTCTCATGTATTACGTCGTGACCGGCGCCGCAGGCTTCATCGGCGCCAACCTCGTCAAAGGACTCAACGATCGGGGCGAGCGCAACATCATTGCCGTGGACAATCTGACCCGCGCGGACAAGTTCAAGAACCTGGTGGATTGCGAGATCGCGGATTACCTCGACAAGGAGGAATTTCTTGCCCAAGTGCAAGAAGGGACGCTTGCAGGCGCGATCCGCGCCATCTTCCACGAGGGGGCCTGCTCGGATACCATGGAGACCGACGGGCGCTACATGATGCGCAACAATTACCGGTACACCTGCGCGCTGGCCGACCATTGTGCAGCCCATGAGGTGCCTTTTCTCTATGCCTCGTCGGCCTCCGTCTATGGGGCCGGACGCACGTTCCTGGAATCCCGCGAGTTCGAGGGGCCGCTCAATGTATACGGCTATTCGAAGTTTCTCTTCGACCAGCGGGTTCGGGCACGGCTAGCGGACGCACGGGCCCAGATCGTGGGCTTCCGCTACTTCAACGTGTACGGGCCGCGGGAAAACCATAAAGGACGGATGGCGTCCGTCGCCTTTCATTTCTTCCATCAATACATGGCGGAGGGCAAGATCCGCCTGTTCGAAGGGTGCGATGGCTACGCCAACGGCGAGCAGCGCCGGGACTTCGTCTCGGTGGAAGACGTGGTCAAGGTCAACATGTTCTTCCTGGATCATCCCGAGAAGTCGGGGATTTTCAACCTGGGCACGGGCCGGGCGCAGAGTTTCAACGACGTGGGCGTGGCGACGGTCAATGCATGCCGTGCCGCGCGCGGCGAACCACCGCTCGCCCTGGCCGAGCTCCAGGCGCGAGGCATCATCAGCTACATCGACTTCCCCGAAGCGCTCAAAGGCAAATACCAGAGTTTCACGCAGTCCGACGTCTCGCGGCTCCGCGAGGCGGGTTACGGCGAGTCGTTCCTGAACGTGGAGCAGGGAGTCTCGCGCTACGTGGATCATCTCCTGAAGACCTCGGCGGACGCATAGCGCTCGCGAGCCACGCTTGAAACCGGGGCGGGTCAGAAACGATCGCCCGCCCGAGCGCGCCGACCCCGGAGTGTCGGTTCACCACCCACACGGCCTGGAATCTCGTGATGCGCCTATCGCGAGCCCTGGTGTCGGGCCGAACGGCGCATGAAATCGAGGCTTTTTCGGAAACAGTGCCGGGTTTCAATGGCCGAGGAGCCAGACGCCTCACGCGCCAAGCTCCAAGTGTTCACTCAAATGGACACGGTACGCCGACAGAAGGTCACTGCGGGTCAGCATCCCCGTCAGACGACCAGAGCCGTCGGCCGCAAGGACCGGCAAGCGCCCTATGCGCCACGTTGCCATCAGGCGCATCGCCTCTGCCAAAGTCGCGTCCGAAGAAATGGTGATGGGGCGGCCTCGCACGATCTCTGCCAGCAGTTGCCGGCCGGACGTCCGAGGAGTGAAAATGTCCTTGCGCGTGACGACGCCGATCACGTTGTTTCCATCGTCGATGACAGGATAGCCTTGGTGTTTGCTGCCCGGATCTGCGCCGTCCAACCAGTTGCGAACGTCGCCTACCGATTGGGTGGCAGCCAGGGCAACGACGGTGTCGCTCGCGTGATCCCGGACCCGTGCCTGCGCGAACGAGTCTGCCTGGTAGTCATTGGGAACATGCACTCCTCGTCGGGCGATCTTTTCGGTCATGATGGTCTGGCGCATTAGAAGGCTGGATGTGAGGTAGGCACTGCCACAGCCGATTAGCAGCGGCACGAGCGCCGAAATCTGCCAAGTCGTTTCCAGCGCAAACAACACCGACAGGAAAAGCGCGCGCGAGGCGCCCGCAAAGATGGCTGCCATCCCCACCAAGGCCGCAAGGTTAGCGTTCAAACCCAGTTGAGGGCACACCGCGTGACAGGCGTGGCCCAACATTGCCCCCAAGCACGCACCGACAGTCATCAACGGTGCCAGTGTCCCACCCGAAGTTCCGCTGCCGAGCGCTATAGTCCAGGAAAGAAGCTTCGCGATGCACAACAGCAAGAGTGTCGAGCCCATCAGGGTTCCGGCAAGTGCACCGTCGATGTTGCCATATCCGACGCCCAGGCTGGCGGGAACCCACCACCCGATGAGCCCGACCCCCACCGCACCAATGGCGGGCCACCACATCCAATGCACGGGAAGATGGCCGAACAGGTCTTCGACCGCATACACGGAACGCGTGATGAGCACGGCGGCAAAGCCGATCAGCGCACCCAGGGGGATATAGGCGAGCAGTTCCTGCGCAGCCGGCCAGCCAAGGGCTGGCATGGCGAAGAAAGGATGAAACCCTTCAAACGCACCGCGCATTACGGCGGCTGTCGCGCAGGCCGCCAAGACAGGAAGCAGGGAAGCGGGCCGGAACTCGAAAAGCAAGAGCTCGATTGCCAGGAGCAGCGCAGCCAGCGGGGTCCCGAATATTGCGGTCATGCCGGCCGCAGCGCCAGCAGAGAGAAGAATTTTGCGCTCATTCGCGGTAATCTGTATCCATTGGCCGATCACAGAGCCTAGCGCGCCGCCTGTGGCAATGATGGGCCCCTCGGCGCCGAAGGGTCCGCCGGTCCCGATGGAAATCGCGGCGGACAGGGGTTTGAGGAGCAGCACCCGCGGCGGTATGCGACTTCGGTTGGCGAGGATCTGCTCCATGGCTTCGGGAATGCCGTGGCCTCGAATCGCCGGAGAGCCATAACGTGCCATGAGTCCGACGATCAGACCTCCTGCAACTGGAATGAGAATGACCCATGGGCCAAGACGGTTCTGAGCGGGATCGACCAGGGTCCAACCCACGGAACCGAAAAAACTCAGGTGCGTGATCACTCCGATGAGGCGGAGCAGCCCTTGTGCCACGATCGCGGCAGTGAGCCCGATGGCGATGGACACGAGGCAAATGCCCAGGGTTCTGGCGCTGACTTGTCGGTAATCCCGGCCGATATGAGCGGCCTGCATCAAAGGATCAAGTGAGGGAGCGACGGGCAGCGGGGCGCTGTGAGTCTCGGATCGCAAGGGAATCTTCCTGTCATTTCGTGGACCGAACATCACATGCCGCACGGGCGCGGGCGCCCCGGGGCCTGTTCGATCGGGTCAGTCGCAGGCAAGGTGGATGCCGATGTGGCCTGCCTGCGACTTAGTTCTCTCTGCGACTCGTCATGTTTGGACCAGTCGCTGCACGGGAATGGTAATCGTTACCGTCAAGCCAGCGGCAAGTTTACCAAGAAATTATGCATCCGTCGAAGCGCTTTCGGACGGCTGACGATATCCTGGCAAGCGACGACACCGCGCTGCCCTAAATGAATGAACGTCCAGGCAAGACCACTACCGCAAGGCTATGGGCCTGGCGCGGACATATCGGCGAGGTCGGGTGCATGGCGCACGCCAGGAGAAAGTTCTTCGAGGCGGCAAGTCTGCCAAGACACCGGGCTTCGCCCCTGAAATGGCGGAACGCATCGGCAAGCTCTATGCCATCGAGCGCGAGGTGAAGGACAAGAGCCTCAGCCCTGGAGAGCAACAGGCGCTGTGACTGGAGCGTCCCCCATCGCTTCTTGCGGCGATCCGCAATCGCGTGGAGACGCACCTGCCGAGACTCCCAACCAAGGGTCCGCCCGCTCTCGCCATCGGCTATATGCTCAATCAGTGGGCGGCGCTCAATCGCTATCTCGACGACGGCCGTCTATCGATCGACAACAACGCCATTGAGCACGCCATACGCTCCATCAGCCAATCGGCACAGGAAGTATACGGACGCAGAGGGGAGCGTTGCCGTACGCAATATCCGGTCCGACCAATGTATCCATGCGGCTTTCATTGCGAGCTGCGATACAGGGTCGATTTTGGGTCTATCCCGCCTGCTGGGATGACGCCGTGAACCCCATGATCTCTTTGGCGATGCCTGCGAGGGGCAGGGACGTTTCCGCCGCCCCGAGGCGGACGGCTTCCCTGGGCATGCCGTAGACCACGCTGGAAGCCTCGTCCTGGGCGGCGGTGCGCCCGCCCGCCTCACGTATTTCCTTGAGCCCGCGGGCGCCGTCGTCGCCCATGCCGGTCATGATGACCGCGAGGGCATTTCGTCCGGCGAACTTGGCGACCGAGCGGAACAGCACGTCCACCGACGGCCGATGTCGATTCACCAGCGGACCGTCGCGCACCTCGACGAAGTACTGCGCGCCCCGCCGGGTCAGCAGCATGTGCCGGCCGCCGGGCGCGATGAGGGCGAGCCCCGGGCGCACCCGGTCGCCGTTCTGGGCCTCCCTGACCTCCAATGCGCAGTGTTCGTCCAGCCGTGCGGCGAAGCTTGCGGTGAATTTTTCGGGCATGTGCTGGACGATGACCAGTCCCGGACAGGTGCGCGGCAGCGAGGCGAGGACCACTTCGAGGGCCTGGGTGCCTCCGGTCGACGTGCCCAGGGCGACGATGCGCTCGGTGGTGGCCTTCATGGCATGGGTCGGGGCGGCCAGCATCGCATCGGCGCTCAGCTTGGGCGCGACCGCGAGGGCAGGGCCCGCCCCCGCGCGGACATTGCGCAGATTGACGCGGCTTGCCGCCTTGACGGCGTGAATGAGGTCGCCGGCGGCGGTCTCCAGAAAGGCCTTGAGTCCCAAGGTGGGTTTGCACACGATGTCCACCGCGCCGGCCTGCAGGGCCTGCAAGGTGGTGTCCGCCCCCTTGGCGGTCAGCGAGGAGCAGATGATGACGGGCGTGGGATGCTCGGCCATCAGCTTGCGCAGGAACGTGATGCCGTCCATCCGGGGCATTTCCACATCCAGCACGATGACATCGGGCCACTGCGCCGCCATGCGGTTCATGGCGAAGAGAGGGTCGGCGCACACGCCGATGACCTCGATCATCGGGTCTTGCGCCAGCACGCCCTGCAGGACCTGGCGCACGACCGCCGAATCGTCGATCACGAGTACCTTGATTTGTCGCATGCTTAGGCCACAGGGCGTTCCATCGCGCTCCGGCGGACATGCACGTGGCCGCTCGCGATGTCAAAGCGGACGAAGCGATGAATCGCCCCGCCGAGATCCTGGGCATGGATGCGAAATCCATAGCGCGCGGCCAGCGCGAGGCCCGCGTCGATATTTCGGGGACCCGGGGTGGCGTGCCGTGAACGCCCCGAGGACGGAAACATGTTTCCGCCGCCGATCAGCCTGAGCTCATAGTCTTGCGGGCGCGTCCCGATCGCCAGCAGCCGGGTGTGAAGCAAGGCCATGGCTTCGTCGGCATAACGGGCATCGAATGTCTTCGAAGGCTGCCCGCGGGTGGGCAGGAGATAATGACACATGCCTCCGAGACGACGCTTGGGGTGCCAGATGACGACGGCCACGCACGACCCCAGCAAGGTGGCGAGGCGCACATCGGCCCCGGCAAACGCCCACTCTCCGGGATACAGGAACGTTTCGGCGGGCTGGGCGGCGGCGCTCATGCGCTCTTCCGGTAAATGGAAGGCGCCAGGGCCCGGAGCCCACCGACCACGCCGTTCAGGCTCTCCGAATGCCCGACGAAGAGGTGCCCGTCCGGCTTAAGCCGTGGCAGGAGTCTTCCGACGACCTGTGTTTTCGTGGGGGCATCGAAGTAGATCATGACGTTGCGCAGCCAGATGAGGTCAAACTCACCGATCTTCGGCAGCGCGTGGTTCAGATTGATCTGCATGAACCGCACCCGGGCGCGCAGTTCGGGCGCAATGCGCAGATTGCCTTCCTGCGCGCCGACGCCTTTCAGGCAATACCGGCTGAGGAGTGCCGGCGGGATATGGCTTGCGTGCTCGAGCGGATAGATGCCGGCGGCCGCCCGCTCGAGCACGCGCGAGCTGATGTCGGACGCCAGGACCTCCCAGGGCGCGTCGGGAAGATGTTCCGCCAGCAGCATGGCGATGCTGTAGGCTTCCTGTCCGCTCGAGGAGGCTGCGCTCCAGACGCGGAAGGTCCGCATGCGGTTCCATGACGGGAGGATCTTGTCGCGCAGGAAGTCGAAATGCTTGGGTTCCCGGAAAAAGTATGTCTCGTTGGTGGTCAGCAGGTCCACGGCCATTTGAAGTTCTTCCGGGTGATCGCCGCTGACCAGGAGCTTGAAGTACTCGCCGTATGAGCCGCTGCGATGATGCGTCAGGCGCTTGGCGAGGCGTCCGCACACCAATGGCTTCTTGAGCGGCGACAGGCTGATGCCGGCGATGTCGTGGATGAGCTGCCGGAACTGGCTGAATTCCTGGTCGCTGAGGGCATGCATGTTCATTTCGCTTGCGAATCTCCGATCGTGGTCGGGAATGGGCGGGCGCGGCCCATTCAGACGGCCTGCTCGAGTTGTCGAAGAAGCCGCTGGCGGGTCTCGCGGTAGCGGGCGTCCTCGCGGCCTGCCTGGGCGAACCGCTGGTTGCGGGTCAGCAGAGTGTCCAGCTCGCTCCCTTCGAGCCGGCGGCACGCGATGAACTGCGTGACCGCGCAGGGCGTGGCGGCGAATTTCTTCATCAGGCGGGGCCATGGGCCCAGCGCGCTGAGCTGTGTGTCCCACAGCAAGTACGCTGCCAGTGCGCCGAGAGACGTCCGCGGACACAGGGGGTCGACCTGGAAGCTGAATGTTTGATGCCAGGCCGCCAGATCGCCCGGCGGCATCGGCCGCGCGATGCCATAGCCCTGCCCGTAATCGGCGCCCAGAATGGCGGCGGCTTCGATGAGGCCGGGATGCTCGAGGCCCTCGATCACGACGGCCGTGTCGAGTTCGTGGGCAAGCGACGTCAGATGGCGGATGAATTGCAGTCCGCGGGACGGGCGCCCCAGGGCCGCGCGCACGAATCCCTGGTCAATCTTGACTTCGTCGAAGGGGAAGCTGTCCATGCGCAAAAGCGAGCTGTGTCCGGAGCCCAGGTCGTCCTGGGTGAGCAGGATGCCGCGGCTGCGCAGTGCGCCGAGGAAGCGATCCCGCAAGGTAAGGTCGTCAATGCCTTCGTATTCCAGCAGCTCGAGGGTGAGCCGGTGCGGCGCCAGCCGGCTTTCCTCCAAGATCTTGAAGAACACGGCCTGGAAGGCAGGGTCGGTAATCCCTTGCGGCGGAAAATTGATGGAGGCATCGATTGCCAGGCCTTCGCCCTCCCAGCGCGCGAGGGCGGCACACACCTGGGCGAGCCCCAGCTCGAACAGGCGCAAGAGGTCACCATGGCTGAACGCGGGCAGGAATTTCCCCGGAGCGATGAGCTGCCCCTCGTCACCGCGCAGACGCGCCAGCGCTTCGACCTTGCGCAAACGGCCGTCGGCGAGGCTCACGATCGGCTGGTAGTGCATCTCGACGCGCGAGCGGTCGAGCAGACGCTGGTAGGATTGGCGTTCGCGATAAGGCGGCAGCGCGCGCCGGTTGCGAAAGCGCAGTGCGGCGAGCCCGACGACCTGCTGCAGATGGGCCGCGAAGGCGCGGCGCAGCGGCACGGAAAAGTAGCCCGGGTAATTGCTGTACAGCACCAGGACGGCAGTGCTTCGCCCCGCCTCGCACAACAGCGGAATCGCGGCCGCGGAGCGAAGTCCCAGCTTGTGGGCGATGCCGGCCCAGGGCTGGAGCGAGGCGTCGGCGTCCCAGTATTCGACCCACTGGATTTCGGAGTGGCGCCAGGCCCGCCCGGCGGGTCCGTGGCCGGCGAAATGCTCGGCCGAGGTGGAGGCGAGCGGGAACAGCCCTTCCGTCAGCGCATCGGCATAGGTGCGCACGATGCCGGGGGAGGCGGCGTCGATACCCAGGCGGCCTTGCAAATCCGGGCGCAGCAGCATGCCGCCCAAGAGCCCGACGACGCGGCGCAGGATCTGCATCAGCTCGCCCGTCAAGTCCTCCATGCTGTCGCTGGTCACCACCAGGCGCTCGATCTCGGCCAGGGCGCGCGCGTTGTCCCGCTCCAGCTCGTGGTAGCTGGCGGCTTGCAGCTGCTGGTCGTGCGTGAGCCTTCGCGAGATCGCCCACATCAGGGCGTTGCACTGTCCTGGGGCCGAAGGTCGGGCGCGCAGCAGGGCGCCGGCGGTGTTCTGGTAGAGGGTATAGGCCTCCATGATCCACAGCAGATCGACGCCCACCAGCGCGTGGATCCGGCCCACCCGACCGGCGGCCTGGGCATGCGCTTCGGGCGTGAGGTCCGGGCTCATGAGCATCCGGAAATAATTCGCCTGCTTGTCGCGCAGCTCCTCGAATTCGGCAGATGACAGATAGGCCAGCGTGGGGTTCACCCTGTCGGCTGCGGAAAGTTGGCCGTAGAACGCTTGCACGAAGGCGTCCGTCCGGCTTTGCAGCAACGGTGCCGCCTCCGCGAAGAGAGCGTTCACCGGGGTTCCATAGGCGTCCGACCATTGGATGGCGCCAGCGGCCGGGGGGCCCCCGAGGGCGGAATCTGTTGCCGACGAAACGATATCGGAGGAACGCATGTCTTGTTCTCTTTCGACGGGAAGCGCGAGTGTTGAGGGCCGTGGGTTCAGGGGGTCGGATTGGGATCGGCGGAGACCTGGGCGAGGACGGACATTTCGTCGACCGAGAGGATGCGGGCGAGGTTGAGGATGATGACGAAGCGGTTGCCGAGCTTGCCCATGCCCTGGATGAAGTCTGGGCGGATCCTGGTGCCGAAGGTAGGGGGCGGTTCGATCTCGGCGGGGGGGATTTCGAGGACTTCCTGGACGGTGTCGACGATGACGCCGATGTCCTGGCTGTCCTCCTCGAAGCGGGACTCGATGATGACGATGCAGCTGCGCCGGGTGATGGTTGAGGGGGGGCGGCCGAAGCGGGCCGAAAGGTCGACGACCGGAACCACGGCGCCTCTCAAGTTGATGACCCCGCGGATGAACTCGGGCATCATGGGGACGGTGGTGAGGCCGCCGAACTCGATGATTTCCTTGATGGCCAGGATGCCGATGGCGAACAGTTCGCCGCCGAGCTCGAAGGTGAGGTACTGGTGCTGTTCCGCCGCATCAGGGGTGGGAACCGGCGCCTTTTGCTGATAAGGGACAATCTCCGCCATGTGATTTCCTTTTGCCTGTGGGGCGTTCCCGGGATCTTGCGGTGGTGCCGGGAGCGCCCAAGGGTGTGGGTGTATGGGTTAGAACTTGACGAATTCGTGCTCGTGGGCATGGCCTGCGGGGTGGTCCTTGGGCGCCGGCCGGGGTTGCCCGTGGGCGGCGGGGTGCGCGTGCTGGACGCCCGCTTTGGCGGCCGGGCGGATTGCCGCGCCGGCGCCTTCGACCTTGAAGAAGCCCATGAGGGTCTGCAGCTGCTCGGCCTGGCCGCTCATTTCCTCGGCGGTGGCGGCGAGTTCCTCGGAGGCGGAGGCGTTCTGCTGGGTGGCCTGCGAGAGCTGGGAGATGGCGGTGTTGATCTGGCCGACGCCGGAGGCTTGTTCTTCGGAGGCGGCGGTGATTTCCTGGACAAGACCGGACGTTTTCTTAATGGCAGGGACAATCTCGTCCAAGAGCATTCCTGCCTTTTCAGCACGATCAACGCTACCCGAAGCGAGCGAGCTGATTTCCTGTGCGGCGACCTGGGAGCGCTCGGCGAGCTTTCTCACTTCGGCGGCGACGACGGCGAAGCCCTTGCCGTGCTCGCCAGCACGTGCGGCCTCGATGGCGGCGTTGAGGGCGAGGAGGTTGGTCTGGTAGGCGATGTCGTCGATGATGCCGATTCTGTCAGCGATGCTCTTCATCGCGGCGACCGTATCTTTCACGGCCTCGCCTCCGTCGACTGCTTTTTTGGCCGTCTTTGCTGCGTTGTCGGCGGTTACTCTTGCGTTCTCGGTGTTTTGATCGATGGAGGCAGTCATCTGCTCCATGGACGCGGAGGTTTCCTCGACATTGGCGGCCTGCTCGGAGGAGGATTGGGAGAGCGACTGGGCGGTGGCGCTGACTTCCTCGGAGGCGGACGAGAGGTTGTCGGCGGCGCCGCGCACCTCGCTGATGATCTGCGAGAGCTTGTGCACCATGTTCTGCATGGCGGCCAGCAGTTGCCCGACCTCGTCGCGGGATTTGGCCATGATCGTAACCGTGAGATTGCCTTCCGCCAGTTCGTGGGAGATGTTAACCGCCTCTTTCAGCGGCCGGACAATCGAACGAGCGATGGCCAAAGCGAAGACAATCCCCAAACTCAGTGCTATGAGGCCTGTTGCGATGATAAGCCAGACAGAATTGGTGTAAAGTCGTGCCACCTTCGTTCCCGCATCCTGCATGCGCTGGTCCTCAACGCTAACGAGGGCCTGTAGCGTTTCTTGGAAGGCAGCCGTCGCCGGCAACATCTTGGAAATCATCAAGGCGGCAGCTTGGTCACGTTGTCCTCCCTTTATCAAAGCTTGAACTTGCTTATAACTGCCGATAAAGATGTTGCGCGTTTCCTTTACGCGCTCCAGCGCAGCTTTGCCCTCAGGGCTCCGGACCAAAACAATCAATTTGGAGATGGCATGCGCGACTTCCTGCCTTTTTTCGGCCGCGCTGTTTATGTCATGCGCGACGGCAAGCGGATCGGTATCAACCAGCAACCGCAAATTGTCTTCGGCAACATCATTCGCCCCGGATTGGATGAAATTGGCGAGCTTCGCTTCCCCCCAGGTCTTGGAGACGATATGGTCGGTGGTGCGGTTGAGGCGCGTGAGGCCGGTCATGCCCACCGTGGCGACGAGGGCCAGGAGCAGGAGGACCGAGCCGAAGCCGATCGCCAACCGCAACCCGAT
>JAKAFK010000107.1 GCA_021817985.1 Pseudomonadota bacterium
CACGACCACCAGTCCCAAATTGCACAAGGTCCTGGGTGTCGAAACTCCAGTCTTCGACTGACTCCGGCGGTGATGTTGCCCGTCGGCATCGCAACACCGCTCGGGCACGCCTGATGTTGACCGCAGCTGCCAAGTCAGATACATTAACTGTTTTTGCTGATCCCCGATAGCTCAGTCGGTAGAGCGCCGGACTGTTAATCCGTAGGTCCCTGGTTCGAGCCCAGGTCGGGGAGCCAACCATGGCTAAAAATGGGTACCTTGTCATAGGTACCCATTTTTTTGCCCGTCGCGGCTTCCAGCGCAGCGGCCTTTCGCCCCTGCATACGGACCTTCTCGCCGTCGAAGGTGATCTCCGACACGAGGGTCTGCAGGTAGCGTTTCGGGAAGCTGGTGGAGCGGTCGAGCAGGCGCGAACGCATGCTCGTGGCGAAGGCAGTCAACTGAGCGTTGCTCAGAGCCGACAGAGGTGACGCTTCGGTCGCCTGGGAGCGTGCCATCTCCCCGAGCACGGATTCCCGCCGGTTCCTGAGGTCCTGGACACGCTGCCCGAGCATGTCGTCCATCGGAGTCAACCCCTTCTCGATGGCCACGTAGAGGCGGTTGAGGGCCGTTTCCAATTCGCTCAGTTCCTTCTGCATGGCACGCAGGACCTCGCCGTGCTTGCTCCGCGACAGCTCGAATTGCTGTTTCAGTTCCTTGAGCATGGCCTTCAGGCGCTCCGGCGTCAGGACCTTGTCGGCCAGAGCGGACAGTACGAGCGTGTCCAGCTTGTCCATCGGGACGGCCGGCGTGGTGCATGCCTTGGCATGCTGCCCTATTCGGGTATTGCATTTGTAGTAGCGGTACTTCCCGTACTTGCCAGTCATCAAGGTCATGCCGGCCCCACAGACAGCGCATTTGAGCAGTCCCGTCAGCAGCGTCGGAGAGTTCAGGACGCGTGGCGGCGTCGCCGTCGGCGCACGTTCATGCCGCTTGGCGGTGACGGCCTCGAAGGTCTGCGGTGACACGATCGGAGGTACCTCGACGATGATCCAGTCCTCTGGGGCCTTGCGCGACTTGGTGCGGTTGGAGGTCTTGTTGAAGACGTACTGGCCCTTGTAGGTGGTGTCGCAGAGCATCGCGTGGACGCGAGTGCGTGTCCACTTCGCGCCGCGCAGGAGCGTGCCGCGCTCATTGAAGTAGGTCGCGATCTGCTTGGAGCCCATGTCCTGGCCGTGCAAGCCGTTTTCGTACAGGTGGAACACCGTTCGGACGAGGGACGCCTCATCTTCCTCGAGGGCTAGGCGCTTCTTTTTTCCGGCCTTGCCCGTGCTGTTGTCGACCTCGACAGCCTGGTAGCCGAAGGGGGTTCGGGAGCCATTGAAGAAGCCCTGGCGGGCGTTTTCCTGCATGGCGCGCAAGGTGTGCTTGCCGTTTTCCTTGCTTTGGTATTCGTCGAAGGTCGAAAAAATGCGCCGAATCATCTCCCCCATCGCATCATCGCTGGTGGGCTGGGTGATGGAGATCAAGCGAACCCCGGATTTCTTGAGCGTGCGCTCGTAGAGCCCAAGCTCGATCGCGTCGCGAAAGAAGCGCGAGAGGCTGTGCACGATGATCGCGTCATAGGGCGCGTGCTTCGCCGTGGCCTCGGCGATCATCTGCTGGAACACGGCTCGGCGATCGTCGGTCGCGGACGCCCCGGGTTCGACGTACTCGCGGCCCACGGCGTGACCATTGCGTTCGCACCACGCGCGCATCTGTCTGAGCTGATCGGGGATCGAGAGATCCTTCTCGGCTTGACGCACTGTGGAAACGCGCGCGTACAGGGCAACGGCCATGCTCAGTCCTCCTTGGGGGCTTCGGGGGCGACCAGCAGATCGTCGAGGATGTCCGGCAGGATGCCGAACACCAGGGCAATCTCCTTCGCGCTCGGCGGGGCCAGATCGTCGAAGGGGAAATCTACCGCAATGCCATCGATCGCAGGGGGTCGGCGAACGCGCTGGGAGCGGGCCTGCCGGTTGGTGGTCTTTCTTTCCATCCTCTGCACAGACCGCCAACAAAAACAAAATCGCGCCTTTTTGCAGAGTAGGTATTCAGGCGGACGAGGCGAAGGGGCTGCACAGCGGGAGGGCTGGCCAGGGGACGGCCCTCGCGATGGGCATTCGCGTCGGCCGTGGTGGACGGGGGCGCGGACCCGTCTGAGCCACCCAGGTTGCCGCAACCAATGGATTGCACTTTCCTCCACAAAGAGGAAAGAAAGTGCCCAAGGAATCGGCTCTGTGGGCTGTAGGCCGTGGCGTGCCAAGTTATTGCCGGCGGAGGAAGTCACAAGCCCGAGAGGGCATCGCGCACGCTGCGCATGTGCTCGCATTCCACATGCAGCCTGGCCAGTTCGGACCGTGCAGCCACCACCTGCCGCCCCACATCCTCCAAGCCAGCGCCTGCGGCAGCGGTCTTCTCCTGCAGCAACTGAAGCCGCCGCCGTTCCTGTGCGACCAGCTCGTCCATGGCGTCGCACATGCGCTCGACCTCGGCGCGCCGCGTGTCGGCCGTCGCCAGGATTTCGCGTGCAGCCCGTGCACGATCCAATTCCGGGCGCCACGAGCGTGCATAGAAGCCCCACAAGACATTGAGGGAGCCGACCACGAGTGCCAGCAGCACCGCGGCGGTGACCAGCGTCCAAGCAATGGCAAGGGGCGGGTCTGCAGGGAAATGCGCCGCCGCAAAATCGGCTTCGCGCCTGAACGACGCGGAGCACGCGAAGGGCACGATGTCACAGGCAGGCGCGACCGTTGCGAGTCGTTGGCCAGCTTGGATCCTGGCCTGTTCCACACCCTTGGCTTTCGCTTCGGCGAGAGCTTGCGCCCGGTTGTAGCCAGCGATCTGGGCGCGCAGGTTCAGGTTTTCCGAGTACAGCGCGGCGTTGGTCTGCTGCAGGGTGTCCACTTGCTGCTGGAGGTCCGGGCCGCAAGCGCTCAGCAGCATGGTGCCGGCGACAAGGAGACAGAGGAGAGGGGATTTCACAGTGCCACCTCCTGGAGCAGGATGCGCCCGGCCACCCAGTCCGGAATCTGTAGGAATCCCTCTGCCTTCCGCCACTGGCGCTGGTCGTTTCGTTCCCAGAGTTGGATACTGGCGCCTGCGCGCAATGCTTGGCGGTACCGGGTCAGGATGGCCCGGCTGGGGCTGGCGAGCACGAACCGGTCGTACGCATCAGGTTTGGCACGGTCCAGCGCTTCGATGATGGCGCGGCAGGTTTCGTCGAATTCACGCCCCTTTTTGACGGTCAATTCGAGCTCGAAGGCCGCTCGGTCCCCGCTGGACAACATCCACACCGCGTCCGGCTGTTTGCGCCCCCGCACGCTTTTCGCCGCGATCTCCAACGGGGTACGGTAGGCCGTGATTTTCTCGCTACGAAGCGCGCCAAGGGTCATGCGCTGCACGGTCAGGTCATGCCGCAACTGGTGCCAAGGCACCTCTGCGGCGTAATCGAGGGGCTCGTCCAAAGTGGGCTCGAGCCACTCGAGCCCGAGCGGGGCCAGCGTGACCACCGAGGCCGGCAGGTCGAGCATCCGGCCAGGACCGGGGACCGGGTGCTCATCGAGCGCCTGGCCACGGGTCAAATCCCGTGCGAGGCCGGACCGCCCTTGGACATGGGTGTCCAGCAGGGCCGGCGACGTGAATTGCCAGCGGTAGGTCAGGAGGAGAGCGGCGCGGACCTTGTTCAAGCGCGCCTGGCGGGGAGAAATGCCAGAGGCCGCCGCTGCGCTGCGCGCGCGCTCGGCCTGCCGCTGCAGGGCCTGCTGCTGCTCCGGGGTGTAGCTGCGCTTGGGCGGATCGCCCAAGGGGTGTTCCAGATGTTTCATCTTGACGGTTTCCTTGTGGTGGGTCTTGCGGTGGCGAACAAGACGCCGCGCAAGACATCCCCCACAGTGCGCCGTCGAAAACAATATCTTCGGCCGGGTTGGCCTGCGCGTCGAAACGCCGACCACAAGGCTCTCGCTGCGCTCGGCGGCTAGGGCCGCACGCCTTGTTTTGCGGGCTGGACGCCCGCAATCGCCGCTTCTCCTTGCCTTTCGCGCTGCGCGCTCCAGCGCCCGCTTGCGCGGGCTCGGGCCGTCCCCCGCGCAAGCGCGGGGCACCCCGCTTCTGCGGCTTCCCTGCGCGCTACGCGCTACGGTCGGGTCTTCGACCTGCGGCTGGACGCCGCACCTGGAACCGAGGTGCCCCGCGCCTGCGGCGGTTGGGGACGGGGGCTTGCGCCCCCGGTGGCTACCGGCGGCTTGGGCCGCCTCTCGCTTCGCAGCCTGCCGCCGCTGACGCGCGGCAGGTCGTCGGGCTGGACGCCCGCCGCCGGCTTCGCCGCTGCGTAAGCTCGCACGCCACCGGCTCCCCCGGCCGCTCGGCCTGTCGGCCTCGGGCGGGTAGGCGCTGGACGCGCCCACCCCCAGCGCCTATGGCGCTGGCTCCCCCAACCGCCCTCTGCGGCTCTCAAGCCTCACAGCGCTCCCGCGAGGGTTCGGCTCGAATATTGGCGGCCGGCCGCGAGCTTGTCTGCCAGCGTCGTGGTCGGCTGTGCTGGCGCCGCGGAGTAGAACTCCTCTACCACGGCTTCGCCTTCTTCTTCTTCACTGTCCTCGAACGCGCCGTTCCTCAAGCCGTCGAGCGCAGCCTGGTCCAATGCGGCCGGGTTCCAGCCCGCGGCTTCAGGAGCTTGTCTCTCCTCCTTGGCCTTGTGCAGCGCTCGCTCGAGCGTCAGCCCCTCGCGCACCACGGGGTCCACGAAGTACACCGCCGCCCGGTGGCTCTGGGTCGTACTCTTGGCATGCAGTTTCAGCGTGCAATAACCCCTGCCTGAGCGGTAAAATGCAGAAGCAATCGGAGGTCGAGCGGCGACGACTTCAAGTTGAACCTAAATGATTGAGTTGCGGAGCGTACAATTTTGGTTGCAAAGGAGGAATGCTGCTACGTGTGGCCCAAATGTGCCCACAGGCTCTCCAGGGAAATGATGTTTACGCAGGATCGGGGGTATGAAAAAGCTAATTTTAACTCTTGCGTTGGGTGTTTTGGTTTGCGCGCCAGTCGTTGCGAACGCGAATAATGCCATCACAACAACTGATTTGTACTATTCTCTGCAGAGCATGCGCGACCCAAATTATCAGTTTTGGCAGGGTTACGTGGCTGGGGCTGCCAATAGTTATTTTAACTACACCTCTGTCCGCCTGAAATGCGATTTTCCGCAGGGCGTTACTGTTGGGCAAGAGGTGCAGATTACTTTAAACTACTTGAAAAATAATGCAAAGATCTGGGAGTTGCCCCCGGATACGCTGATTTGGCTCGCCATGAAAGAAGCCTTTCCCTGCAAAGTAAATTGAGCGCCATCGCCGTGGGAAACCCTGGCTAGTGTCGTGAGTTGGAAGTTCGTTTCATGATTGCTTGCGGGGCCGCGAGCGTTCGAAGTTTTGCCTGAAGAGGCGCTCGGACTCGCGCAGTCCCTCCTCGGTCAGCACCAACGATTTGGTCTTGTTGACCGGATCGCCGATCAATCCGAGTCCCAAGCGCGCCATCGCCGCTGGTCAGCGCACCCCAGCCGCAATCGGAGACACGGCCAGCGCCCCGCTGCATAGGGTGAAGGGTTTCTTATTAAAATCTACAAAGAATTCCGACGATGCTGACGAGCGACCCTATCACGAATGAGGCGGTAGCCCATCCATAAAGGCCGATGTAAGCGTTTTCCCACCTTCGTAGATAACGGCTTTTCGTTGAGCTGTGCAGTTCTCTCTGCCCTCTAACGAGCAGCGAAATTGCCCCGGCCCCGGCGCCCGAAATGTATACCAGAATTGCTGATAGAGCGAAATATTTGTAGTTGCTGAATATTTGTTTTGCAATCAACGCTTGAGTAAATGCGAGAACGGCTAGCGCTGAGCCGGAATTCAAAGTAATTAGGAGTTTTGTGGATTGAACCGCGTAGTCATGAAGTCGCCTCTCTTGTTCTAGTTTTCTTTGAAATTCGTGATTTTCGTTCTGAAGTGTTCTGTCGCCACTCATAAGTCCCCCATGAAGGAACTGCCGATGTTATTCAATGCGCCGATTTTGCACGCTATCCTCGAAAGCCGCAAGACCAGACGTGGCGCGTGGTGAAGGAGTGGCCCCTACGTGCTGATGCCGTGCCTACGGTACTCCTCCGTCACCGGAAGATCTACCTTCCCTTCGCCAAGGATCGCCCGGATCTGGGTCTCCGTGAAGCTCGACTTCCTCACCGCTCTCTTCCGCGCAGAGGCGGAAGTCTCGTTTTTCAGTGTAGCCGATCAGCGGGGGAGCATACGAAACCATGGATATCTTGAGTCAAGTAATTCCTGCGCTTATAATTCTCGCTGCGAATTTGCTGGGCGGGACGCATGGATCAAGGCGTTGGGAGGTGGTTACTGCAATTTTCGGATGGACAGCTCTGTTCGGATTAATTGCATCAATATTGACGTCCATGATTACAAGGCATGGTTCGATCGCCGAATATCTGTGGCAGATCACTGGCTTCTCGCTGATCACCGCCCTCTCGCGGGATTATGAGAAGATTTTGCACCCCATATTTAATAGAAAATAGTCATTCGGCGATTTAAATCTTATATTTCGGGTAGATTTTGGCTCTCTTGGGGAAGTCGAGTAGAGCGCGTGAGTATATGGGCCTTGAATATTGCAGGCGATCTCAAAATGGCAGCGGAAGCTAGCATCTAGGTAATCTTTGACTTCCTCCGACCCGCAAGGGCGACACGCTATCTGCAGCTCCGCAGCAGCTTGGGGCCGTAACACCAGCTAAGATCCGCGCAATGAGCGAAGGGGCCGGCCTATGAAGCGATGTCTTCACCTTTCTCTACTCGGCGTAGGGGTGCTCGCCGCGCAGGCGGCTTTAGCGCAGATCGCCCCGATACAGATTCCGCCGATCCCTCCTATCCCGAATGGGCCGACCTCTGGCTACATGACGTGCGGGATACCGCCACTGCCACAGATGGGCTGCCACGTAGGTGCTTGCGTCGACGGGCAATGGCAACAGGTATGCGATCAAGCACCCACTATGAGCTGCGGGCTTCCGCCGCTGCCTGACCCCGGCTGCACGATTGGCGCGTGCGTAGATGGGCGCTGGCAGGAGATCTGCAACCAATCTCCCACCATGAGTTGTGGGCTGCCCCCGCTACCTGCGCTTGGGTGCCGCGTGGGCGGTTGCGTGGATGGTCGCTGGCAGCAGATTTGCCAGTGAGGTAAACGCCCGCCTCTGCCGCAGCCGATGTGAGTTGTTCACCTCGCGTGCCCAACACACATGCTCAGCGAAAAGCACGAGGCTGTGCGCTAGACGCTTCAGAAGGGCAGTTGGCGACGGGCCGGCCCCGCAATCACGCACAACCCTCTGCAACGACTCTCAAAGGTCCAGCGCTATTTCCCAGTTCTCAAGTCTGTCCGTCTCGGCGAGCCAAGAATTGCAAAGCCTCACGCGCAAGCGTGGGGCTTTTTTGCTTTGGACGCGACGCACACGTGCTCGCTCCACCACGGACTCGATCCGCGCCGCTTTGCCCGCCTATTCTCCGCTTCGAACTTGTCATCGCTGCCGGACAACCGGCTCGTCGCAGGTCGCTCC
>JAKAFK010000108.1 GCA_021817985.1 Pseudomonadota bacterium
GGCGTGATGGTGGCACGACATGGCTCAGGGCGCCAGGTTGTCGGCTATTGTTGTCACGCCGTTTTGCATCAGCTCGGCAACCTCGTCGCGTCGGAATCGCAGGGCGCGTCCGATTCGCACCGGATGGAGGTGGCCGCTGACGGTGAGGCGGTAAATGGTCGTCCTGGACAGTTGGGTCCACTGTTGGACGGTCTTGACGGTCAGAAGGGTCTGCGTGGGCGGGGTTTGCGTGGGCGTTTGGGTCATGGCGGGTTCCTCAGGGTTGAGGAAGTGTCCAATGACTCGCGTTTACATGCAAACGCCTGTTTTGTTGACAGATTTAATTGATCGAGGTAGTTTTTATCTCGGAGTCAAGGCAAATCCGGCGTAAACCGACTCAATCGCTCTGTGAATGCAACCATGATTCTTTTCTATTGAATTCATCGTCTGCATCCACTCGCTCAATTACCCCACAGGGAAGATCGCGGCCCAGCCGTGAACCTCAAGGGCCAGAGGCGGCCATCTGCTGCCGTTCGAGGATTCTGGTGAGCAGCCATCTGAACGACCGCTGTACTTCGAGACCTGCCGGAAGGTCAATTCACACTTCTCGGCCTTTGCCGCCGTTGGATTCATCCCAGGGAAGCGTCCGAAACCGCGCCCGCTGCGGACATTGGATGTATCGATTTGCGTACCGTCGCCTTCCGTGCAACAAGCTCAAGCACTCGACGACTCCACGGACGAGCGGGCTAGCATTATGCTATGTCGCCTAGGCAAAAATTCATGAGGACGGTATGGCACTCATAGATTCAATTGCAGGCGTGGCGAAAGCATTCAACGACCTTGCCGTCAAGCCATTGCTTGCCGTAGCCGCGGCGAGTGGCTTCTTGCTCTTTTCCTCGACAAGCCTCGTCGCCAAAATGGGGATGGCTAAGCTGATTGCGGATTATCGTTCGTGGCTCGGCTTGGCTTTGGTTGTCTCTTGCGCCTATTTGCTCGCACACGCTCTTGTGTTTCTAGCTCAACATGGTTACAACACATTCGAAGCCAGGGCAAAGCAGAGAGCGCGAATGGCCTTTTTGAAAGGCCTTACACCTGACGAGAAGAGTCGGCTCGTGCCATATATAATCGACCAAAAAGCTTCAGTTGTTTATCAGATCACTGATGGAGTTGTGCAGGGCCTTGTTGCAAAAGGCATCCTCTTTCGTTCCGCCAATGTTGGCTATGGAACAGGTTTTTCATTCAATATCCAGCCGTGGGCACGCCAAGAAATTGAGAAAAACGACGCGCTTCTTGATGGTGCGACCCCAGTTGCCTCGTCCCCGCACGGTTGGATGGCCAACTAAAGTCAGCCGACCGAGCATGAGCAGCCCGCCCAATGCGGAGAACGCTGACGTCGCAAAATAAAGTCCGTCGGGATCGCGTAACGACACGCTACGTGTGTCGAGGTTGATTGGAGCGGGACGCCAAGGTCTTGCGCGGCGGGAGCGGCCGATTACGCTTCTAATGTAAACGGTGGACAGCACACGCCTCACCGGCTCGCTGCCGCAGCGAGCCGACGACATTCGCTGTCTGCATCTCGGCCGAAGCGGGCACCGGGCGTTGCCTGTTCAGGCGACAGCCAAGGTGTGGTCAGCGGTCGCCGGCACCGTCGGCCTCTGGACGGCCTTGCGGGTCAGCCAACTGCTGCTCCCGACCCCGAGCGGACTTGCACTGAGACATGTTCAACAACCGCCTTGCAGCGACTGCGGCCTATCGGCGCGCTGGTATCGTTGCCATAAAGCGGCCGGACAACTTGGAACGCAGCCACGAGCGATGTCTAATGGGGCGGCATGCGTAAGGCATAACAGCTCGGTTGACTCGGCCTCGTGCCTGCCGCCGCGCAACGCTTGTCACCTCAAACGTCACACATACTAGGAGATGCGCGATGGTATTCGGCTCCCTCATGGGGAAAAAGCAGCATACAAAAGTGTTCCTTGGCTCACCTGAGGCGGAGGCCGAAGCCACGTCGAATTCCCGGATGCCCCTTACCGAGGTATACGAGGATTTTCACGATCTGCTGGATGGACTTTCTGCGGAGAAATTCATTATCATCGGGCGCAAAGGCGCCGGAAAGAGCGCGTTCAGTGAATACGTTTTCGCGCGCTCACTATCTGAGCCGAATCTCCATTGCGACTTCATTAGGAAGTCAGACAGCAATCTCGAGCGAGCAGTTCAACTTGGGCAAGAAGCGGGTGTTGCAGTTGACAGTGAGAGCTTCTTTCGCTGGGTGATATATACGAGCATGCTCAGGATGTTTGTTGATCACCCTGCAATTTCCGAGTCAAGGGACTACATTCTTCTCCGCGCATTTCTGGATCGAAACTCAGGGTACATAAAGATCAACGAACTAGAGATTAAGCAGCTTGTTTCGAAGCACGGCTTCGATGTTGCGGTTGAGCAGTTCCGTCGTTTCATGAGTGCCAAGTACAATAAGCAAGTCGAAGTCAGGTCCGAGCGGGCGCCGTATTTCAAATTACTTCCTCACTTGGAGGACTTGCTCATTCGATTGCTTAAATCGGATGAAAACATGGCGAACGAAAATTCCTTCGTCTTGTTTTTTGACGATCTAGACATAGGTTTTGACGTGTCAAGTGAAACTTCGATTCAGAGTTTGGTGTCGTTACTACGCGCTTGTAGGCATGTCAATAACGACGTCTTTGGAAAGAACGGGATTCAAGCAAAAGCAATCATCCTGCTCCGCGACGACATAGAGGTTTTCCTGGCGGGTCGAGAGGCCGATACAGCCAAGCTCTTCGCCTCTTACGCTTCCCGTATCAACTGGTACCAGGAGGAATATGCAGGAAGTCCCGCGCGCGAAGACGAACTCAATCTGAAGAAATTCATATCGCGAAGGATTATTTATGGCCTCAGGCGAGCCGGGATAAAATGTGGGGATAATCCTTGGCGGTCGCTCGTCGCTGACGGCCAGTACGATAGATCCACTTTCAAGCACATCGTCAATCAGACGCTCTTTCGTCCGAGAGACTTGCTTCTATTTTTTCTTCCCCTCGATAGAGGTCACTTTTCCTATCCACTCACGCGCAATGACATTCGCACGTTGACCGAGAATTACTCAGATGAATTGGCAAAGGAAATCAAGGGTGAGCTGTCTTCGTTCTATTCCGCAACGGTTATAGAAACGATTTTTAGAGCGCTGGCTGATCTAACCAAAACAAACTTTTCTCTTGAAGATGCGGAAAGGATCGTCGGAGAGAACTGCAAGGATATCGATCCGATGTCTTTGCTGAGTTACCTATTCGACAGATCGCTCATCGGAACAGTCGATGACCGGAACTGGTACACCTTCAAGTGTCGACAGAGCGCTTTTAGCTCGACTCAGCTCAGTGCGGACGCCCGACAACGCATAGTTGTTCAATATGGCATCGCGACATACCTGCGGACACGGGGATACGTATAGTCAAGCGGTGCGTCCGACTGCTCGGGGCCGGGCACGTGTGCCCGGTGGTTCCTGAGAAGGACGCCCTCCAGCGCGGCGCTGAGGGCGACAGCAACGGGCAGCATTGCTGTCGTTGCCATGGGTGGCCGCAATGACCGCACTGGCCGAGCTTCTGCCACTCACGCAGATCGCCGAACGACTGCTCCACTCTGACACCGGCCATTGGGCTTTCGCGAGGCCGAGCGGCGGCAACAGGCCGACACCAGCCTCGCTGGCTACCGGCCTGATCGACCGTTCACCCGAGTACAGGCGCTCGGTCGACCCGATGGCTGATCGGCCATACCCCGGCTAGGTCCAACACCAGGGCATCGTAGGCACGGGCTAGCACCAGTGGTGGGCGCGGTCAGGAATGCGCACAGAACTCGATCTCTAAAATAGGCGTAACAATTTTGTGTCATGCCGAGTGGGAAATCATTCCCTGTCGACGGCGGAGGGCTCCGCGTTTTTCGGACAAGGCTTTGCAGGCGACCCGCATTGCTGCGTCGGACAGTGAGCCTCAGTCAGACGCGAGCAGGAAAAGTCACTTAGGCAAGATGCCGCATGAACGCCGTAGAAATCGAACAAGCCATCATCGACCTCGCGGAGCAGCCCTTCGACCGCGCAGAGTTCCCCTACGCCTTCTTGGAAGCATTCGGCAACAAGGCGACGACCCTCAAGCGCCTGCGCGCGGGGGCGTCGAACAAGTCCGACCTCGGCGGTGTGCTCCAGACCAGCAACATCCACATCCTGACCTGCGACGCCGGGCGGGTGACGCAGACGCTGGCCGCGCTCAAGGCCAGTCCGGCCACAGTCAAGGCCAAGGCGAAGTTCATCCTCGCCACGGACGGCACCCACTTCGAGGCCGAAGACCTGACCAGCGGCGAGACCATCGCCTGTGCCTTCAAGGACTTTCCCGACCACTTCGGCTTCTTCCTGCCGCTGGCGGGCATCAGCACCGTCCGCCAGATCAGCGAAAACGCCTTCGACATCCGGGCGACCAGCCGCCTCAATCGCCTCTATCTCGAACTCTTGAAAGACAACCCCGACTGGGGCAAGGCCGAGCGTCGCCACGACATGAACCACTTCATGGCGCGGCTGATCTTCTGCTTCTTTGCCGAGGACACCGACATCTTCGGCGGCAAAGGCAAGTTCACCGAAACCATCGCGCAGATGAGCGCGCGCGATTCGTCCAACACCCACGAGGTGATCAGCACGCTGTTTCGTGCCATGAACACCAAGCGGGAGGACCGGACAGCGGCCCATCTTCCCCGGTGGGCCGACAGCGACGACTTCCCCTATGTCAACGGCGGTCTGTTCTCCGGCAGCATGGATGTGCCGAAATTCAGCAAGATCGCCCGCTCCTACCTGCTGCATGTCGGCGGCCTGGACTGGACCAAGATCAACCCGGACATCTTCGGCTCGATGATCCAGGCCGTTGCCGAGGACGAGGAGCGCGGCGAACTGGGGATGCACTACACCAGCGTCCCCAACATCCTCAAAGTGCTGAACCCGCTGTTCCTCGACGATCTGCGGGCGCGGCTTGAGGAGGCGGGCGACAACCCGCGCACCTTGCTCAACCTGCGCAAGCGCATCGCCAAGATCCGGGTGTTCGACCCGGCCTGCGGTTCGGGCAATTTCCTGGTCATCGCCTACAAGGAAATGCGCGCCATCGAGGCCGAAATCAACCGGCGGCGCGGCGAGCCGGATCGCGCATCGGACATCCCGGTCACCAACTTTCGCGGCATCGAGCTGCGCGACTTCCCGGCAGAAATCGCCCGCCTTGCGCTGGTCATTGCCGAGTATCAGTGCGATGTGCTGTACCGGGGGCAGAAGCTGGCGCTGGCCGAGTTCCTGCCGCTGCGCAACGAAAACTGGATCACCTGCGGCAACGCGCTGCGGCTCGACTGGCTGAGCATCTGCCCGCCGACAGGCACCGGCGTGAAGATGCAGGCCGATGACTTGTTCGGTACGCCGCTCGATCAGGCAGAGATCGACTTCGAGAACGAGGGCGGCGAGACCTATCTTTGCGGCAATCCGCCGTATTTGGGCAGCACATGGCAAACCGATGAACAGAAAGCCGATTTACAGGCCATTTTTGGTGGCCGCGCTAAAAACTGGAAATCGCTGGACTATGTGGCCGGCTGGTTTATGAAGGCCGCCGATTACTGCACGCACACCCAAGCCGCCGCCGCGTTCGTATCCACCAATTCGATTTGCCAAGGGCAGCAAGTGCCCATTTTGTGGCCGCTGATTTTTGCCACGGGCAATGAAATCAGCTTTGCCCACACCTCATTCAAATGGGCGAATCTTGCCAGCCATAATGCGGGCGTGACGGTGGTGATTGTGGGCATGGCCAAGCCAGCGCCCAAGGTGCGGCGGCTGTTTGCCCTCAATAGCGACGGCGAAGCCGTTCTCAAAGAGGTGCCCCACATCAATGCTTATTTGGTGCCGGGTGCGAATGTGATGGTGGAAAAGGCGGCGCGGCCTTTGGGTGAGTTGACCGAAATGCTTCGTGGCAACATGCCTTACGATGGCGGACATCTGCTGCTATCCAGCGATGAAGTTGCTGCGATGGGGCTCACACCTGAACAACACGCCCGCTTTATTCGCCGCATCTATGGTTCAGCGGAGTTCATTCGCGGTCTGGCGCGCTATTGCCTGTGGATTGAAGATGCTTATCTTGAAGAAGCAATGGGTATTGATGCCATTCGTCACCGCATTGAAGGCGTTCGAGTAATGCGGCTGGCAAGCCGCGATAGCGGAGCCCAACAAATGGCTGCACGGGCGCATCAAATGCGGGAAATGAATATTGGGCAGTTTCAGACGATTGTTATGCCAGGTGTTTCATCAGAGTCACGAACTTATTTACCCGTTGGGCTTGTTGACAATAATTCATCTGTTACCAACCTCGCCTTCGCCCTCTACGACGCGCCCCTTTGGAATATGGCGCTGATCGCCTCGCGCCTGCACCTAGTCTGGATCGCCACCGTATGCGGCAAGCTGAAAACCGACTTCCGCTACTCCAACACCCTCGGCTGGAACACCTTCCCCGTACCGACGCTGACCGAGAAAAACAAGGCCGATCTCACCCGCTGCGCCGAGGACATCCTGCTGACGCGGGAGCATCATTTCCCGGCGACCATTGCCGACCTGTACGACCCCGAGACCATGCCTGCCGATCTGCGCGCGGCGCATGAGCGCAACGACGAAGTGCTGGAGCGCATCTACATCGGTCGGCGCTTCAAGAACGACACCGAGCGGCTGGAAAAACTGTTCGACCTCTACACCAAGATGACCGCTGCGGCGGCACCGGCCAAGGGCAGCAAGCGCAAGGCGGACACGAAACCCATAGAGTCAACGCTTGGGCTGTGATTTGCCTGGCAGCCCGGGCTGGGCTCAGGTATTCTTACCAAATCCGCATCGATTCCACAGGAGTGCGAACCATGACCGCGACAGCCACCTTGTCGAGCAAATTCCAGATTTCCATCCCCAAGGCCGTGCGCGAAGAGCAGCACTGGGAAGCCGGGCAGGAGTTCGTGTTCATTCCCAAGGGCAAGGGCGTGCTGGTCGTGCCGGTGCCCGAGCGGGCGGAGTTGGTCGGCATTGCCAAGGGCGCTGCGACCACCGACTTTCGTGATCGCGAGGATCGCTACTGATGGCGGCAACGCCGTGTGTGGTCGATACCTCGGCATGGATCGAATGGCTCGCCGATACCGCGCTGGGCAGGCGGCTGGGAAAGGAGTTTCCAGATCGGCAGCAGTGCATCGTGCCGACCATCGTGCAGCTCGAACTGTCGAAGTGGCTGGTGCGTGAAGTCGGCGAGGAGCAGGCCGACCAGGTGATCGCCTATACGCAGAAATGCGTCGTTGTGCCGCTGGACACCGTGATCGCGCTGCTCGCGGCCGATCTGCACCGCGAATACAAACTGGCCACGGCCGATGCCATTGTGTATGCGACGGCGCGGAGGCAGAGCGCGACCCTGATCACCTGCGATGCGCATTTCGATGGGCTACCCGGCGTGACGCTGTTCGCCAAGACCGATGAGAAAAATTGAATGAACCTGGGAAAATCCGTCCCCTCCGTCTCCGTCACCTACGCCCGCAGCGGCGTATCGACCAAGGCCAATGCGCTGGGGATGCGCCCGAT
>JAKAFK010000034.1 GCA_021817985.1 Pseudomonadota bacterium
CCGGGACAATCACCTGAAACAGGACGAAGCGGCGCAAATCCTGCATATCAGCCGGCCGCGCGTTTCCGACGTGGTCAACAAGAAAGTCGGCAAGTTCACTATCGATGCCCTGGTCAATATGCTGACCCGAGTCGGCAAACCCATCAAGCTGGTGGTCGGCTGATGGGCAAGAAGGCTGGCCGCTCAAACGGACCGAGCGCTGTGGAGCTTGTAGGCAAAAAGGTGCGCGGCGGGAAGCGCAACGCGCTTACCACGGCAAGCGCTCCGGTGCGCCGCAGGCGCATTGTCCACAAATCCGGATGGCCGAGAATTCCAGACGTACAGCTCAAGCCACTTCCTGAGGTAGCGCAAATTCACCGTGGCGGACCCCCCGCACGCGAACGGCTTGCGATCCGCGCGGAAATCGTGTGCAATAGCGGGATGGCCGAAAGCAAGAAGTACGAGATTACCGTCACGGCGCGTGCGTCGTTCGTTCCGGAACAGTCCGACGAAGCGCAGTCGCGCTACGTGTTCGCCTATACGATCGAGATCGCCAACACGGGCACGGTGGCGGCCCAACTCATCAGCCGGCACTGGCTCATCACCGACTCCGCGGAGCATGTGCAGGAGGTGAAGGGCCTCGGAGTGGTGGGCGAGCAGCCGTTCCTCAAGCCCGGCGAGCGCTTCGAATACACGAGTGGGGCCGCCATCGCCACCCCTGTCGGCACCATGCGGGGCACCTATCAGATGGTGGCCGAGGACGGCACCCGGTTCGACGCCGACATCGTGCCTTTCACCTTGAGCATACCCCGCACGCTGCATTGACGACGCATCGCGCCGGGCGCGCAGACGTCTCACTTGTGATTCAAGAAATGCCGCAAAGGAAGCTGCCTTCGTTTCGCGCCCTGCTCGCGCCCGTCCTGCTCGCGCTCGTGGTCGTCGCCTGCGCCCCCGTCCCCCCGAAAGCCGTGACGCCTCCGAGCGCGCATCCGCCGCTCAGCCCGACCCGATGGAAAGACGTCCCCGGCTGGCCCGGCGCCCAGCCGGCCAATGCCTGGAAGGGCTTCCTGGCAAGTTGTCGTGCCCTCGAGAACCAAGCCGCCTGGGCAGCCGTCTGCCGGGACGCCGCCCTGCTGCCGCACCCCACCGATGACGAGGTACGGGCCTTCTTTGAAGGCCACTTCAGGCCTTTCCAGGTGACCAACCCGGACGGCAGCACGCAAGGACTGATCACGGGCTACTACGAGCCGCTGCTGCACGGCTCGCGCACCCGCTCCGCCCGCTATGCCTATCCGCTGTATGGCGTGCCGCCGGATCTCCTGACCATCGACCTGGCGAGCCTCTACCCGGAGCTTAAGGGCCTCAGGCTGCGCGGGCGGCTCGATGGCCACCACGTGGTCCCCTATTACAGCCGCTCGCAGATCGACGACGGGGTACCTTCGCTCAGGGACCACGTCCTTTTCTGGGTTGACGACCCGCTGTCTCTCTTCTTCCTTCAAATCCAGGGCTCCGGCCGCATCAAGCTCGACGATGGGGAGACGGTACGGGTCGGCTACGCCAACCAGAATGGTTATCCGTATCGCGCCATCGGGCGCGTCCTGGTCGAACGCGGCGAACTCTCTCCGGCGCAAGCCTCCATGCAAGGCATCCGGCAATGGGCCAAGGCCCATCCGGATGACCTGCCTGGCCTTCTTGCAACCAATCAAAGCTACGTGTTCTTCAAGGTCCTGCCCGACGATCCCGGCGGGCCGATTGGCGCGCTGGGCGTGCCGCTCACCGCACGCCGAAGCCTCGCCGTCGACCCGACGGCCATCCCTCTCGGCGCCCCGGTCTTCCTCGCCACCACACTGCCCGGCTCCGCCGCACCGTTCGACCGCCTCATGCTGGCGCAGGACACAGGCGGCGCCATCCGCGGCGCGGTGCGGGCCGATGTCTTCTTCGGCTTCGGCGATGCGGCCGCGGACTTGGCCGGGCGCATGGAAAATGCCGGGAGTCTGTGGGTACTGCTGCCCAATCCGCCGCAAGCGGGAGTCCCGCCCGCTTCCCACTGAAGTTGGCCAGAAATTCCGGCTAGACCTTTTTTCGCAGTATCCCAGGCCACCTGAAGGTTCACACGGGTGCCGCCTGTGATTTCCAGGATGCGGATGCCCCCCTGAACAAGATCGTCCGACAAAAAATCCGCCTCGCACCCGCCGGCCGTGGAGCGGCGACTCTTCGCGACAGCAGGGTCCGGGCAGCCCAGGTCTCGCAGCGCTTTGCGCATGGAGGCCCGGCGCTTCGGCAACCGGGGCGTGCAACTTTGCGGGACGAGCCCATGCCGTCAGCAGTCCCCCTGGGAACGTCCAGGAGGAGATCCGACTCGCGGCCTTCGGCGTCATGGCCGCATGGGACGGAGACGAGCCCGCGAACATCCGGAGGCCTTCATGGATCGCCTTGATGCCGTGGTGCTTGCAATAAGGCACTCCTGCAAGATGTGAAGCTCACGCCCCGTCGAACGCGGATGCACGACGCACGCGTTCAATGGGGCATGGGATTCAATACGCGAACCGGGCCGAGGGCGACACCGGGAACAGGGGACGGCGGGACGGCGGTGAAACGAACACGCACGAGAAAGCGGCTCGCGACGTCGCGCCCGTCTTTCTGCGCCGGATAGAACGCCGGCCGGGTTCCGGCGTGGCCGAAGGCATCCAGCACCGATTGGTCGAAGATTCCCTTAGGCACCGCCTTCACCACTGATTCCTTCACCACGACGCCATGTTCATCGACCCAGAGAAGAAGCGTGACCGTCCCACTCGTGTTTGCCGCCCCTGGCGGATAGACGGGGTTGATCGGCTCCCGCGGACGCGGTCGGACATCCAGCACGTTCAACGGATAAAAAATAGCACCGTCCGGCACCGGGAGGCTCACGCCCGCCCTTGGGGAAGGGCCCCCGGCCCGCCGGGAGTGCGCGCGTTTGGGGGCAACGATTGGGGCTGGATGAGCGACGCCCGGATGAGCGACAGGGCGCGGGCGACGCGCCTCGTCGCCCCCGGCGGGCAAGAGGGTTGCCTGTAGCCCGAGATGCGCCTCTCCTCCGGCCCCACCCCCCCCCACGTGGACAACGTTCCAGATGAGCACATGCACGCCGAGGGAGACCACAAGCGCGACCCCCAGGCGGATGGCGGATACGCGCAGCGGCTCGGATGCATCAGGGCGCTTGGGGGCCACCGACGGCTTCGCCTTTAGGTTTGGGGCTTCTGCGCCACCATGTCGATCAAGGCAGACATGCCGTGATGGTGCGTGCCCTCGGCGATGAAATCCTCATGCGTGTGCAGATGAAGAATTTCCAGTTCGCCAAAGGATTCCTTCAGCAGCGATTCCGTATAGAGGTTCTCGGCCACCGGCGGCCCGCCGGTCTTGAATTCGAGCTGCTTGGGCGTATAACCCTGCAGGAGGAGGAGCCCGCCCGGCTTGAGCGCATCGATCATGCCGCGAAAGATGTGCGCGCGCCCCTCGGGGCCGACAAACTGGATGAAGATGGCCGCGATCAGGTCGAAACGCGCCACGCCCCAATCCCAGGCGAGCAGGTCGGCGCATTCGAAATGCATCGACACGCCGCGCTCCTGCGCGAGTCTTTGGGCCTTCTCGATCGCCAAGGGCGAAATCTCGACCGACCGCACGTCGAGTCCCTGCTCGGCGAGCCACACGCCGTTTCGGCCCTCGCCGTCGGCCACCGCAAGGGCGCGCATGCCCGCCTTCAGGCGATCCCTTTGCGAAGCCAGGAATGCGTTGGGCTGCGTCCCGAAAATATACTCCGGCGCTGAATAGCGTTCGTCCCAGAATTCTTTGGTGGTCATTCGGAGTCAGTCACCCTCAAGTCGTTAGCTCAGGGCGTGGCGCACGAGCGCGTTCTTGAGCCAGTCCTGGCGGTTGGTGAGATCGAGCCCGCGGTTGCGCCCCCATTTGACGAGGGGATGGCGCACCCGGAAAAGCTTCTCGAGTCCGTCCGTGACAAGCTGCATGGCGAGAATATCCTCCTTGCGCGCCCGGTCGTAACGCCGCAATCCCAGATGATCGCCGCAATCGCGCTCGGGTCCTGCCGCCTTGAGCGTGGCCGCGAGACAGCGCGCATCATGAAAACCCAGGTTGACGCCTTGTCCCGCCAACGGATGGACATTATGTGCGGCATCGCCGATGAGCGCAAGACGAGGCCGCACCAGCGAGGGAAGGCTCAGGAGGCGAAGCGGGAATCCCGCAGCCGGCGTGAGCAGGGTCAACGCTCCCAGGGCATCGTTGCCCGCCTCGCGCACGCGCTGACAGAAGGCCGCCTCGTCGAGGGCGAGAAGCGCACGCGCATGGGGCTCCGGGGTCGACCAGACGATGGACACGCGGTTGCCCGGCAGGGGCAGGAAAGCCAGGATCCCGTCCTCGCGGAACCATTGCCGGGCCAAATGGCCGTGCGGCTTCGCCGTCTCGAAGTTCGCCACCACCCCCAGCTGTCCATACTCGCGCGGATCCGCCTCGATGCCCGCTGCCGCGCGCACCCAGGACCGCGCGCCATCCGCGCCGACGATGAGCCGCGCCCTGAGAGACCGCCCGTCGGAGAGCTCGAGCCTCGCGTGGGTGTCCTCGAAGCGCAAGGCGTGCGGGCTGGCCCCGCAAAAGCGCGCCAGGTTGGCCTGCTGATCGA
The DNA here is from genome assembly GCA_021817985.1 of Pseudomonadota bacterium. Classification (GTDB taxonomy): domain Bacteria; phylum Pseudomonadota; class Gammaproteobacteria; order Burkholderiales; family JAKAFK01; genus JAKAFK01. Next base: position 4,649 of record JAKAFK010000034.1, read on the forward strand.
GCCCGCGCCAGAGCGCGTGGCCCAATTGGCCGCTCTCAAGGATGAACGCGAGTTCGGACAACCCCGCGCCCAGGGCGTCGAATCGAAGCCGGCCACCGCCGTCCCCGCGCACGTCCATCCCGTGCACAGGCGCCACGCGAATGTCCGGTATCCGCGCCCAAGCGCCGAGGCTTGCAAGGAATGCCTGGTTCCCCGGGCTAATGGCGTAGACCCTGGCGTCCCAGGACTGCCCCGACGGCGGCCCTGGCGGCTTTGCCTCCACCAGCGCCACATGGAAGGCGCTGTCCTCGAGGGCGGCGGCAAAGGCGGAACCCACCAGTCCCCCGCCCACCACGATCACATCGAAATCCATCGTGCCCTCAAAATCCGCGCGTGCCGAACATCATGCGGCGGGCGACGAAGTGCTTGATCGGCGGCAAGCCGTCCAGGGCACCGAGCAACAGGCCCCGCCCATGACCGAGCGTGCCCGGGTCGTTGGAGAAGAAGCGCACCAGGGCGTCCGTGAAAAAGATGCTGCCCGCCGTGTCGAGCCGACGACGCGCCGCATAGCGCGCCAGCATCGGGGCGCTCCCGAGCGCATCGGGCGGGGTGCCAAGAATTTCGTCCGCGAGATCCCAGGCATCGCGCAGGCCCAAGTTGAATCCCTGGCCGGCCACTGGATGCAGGGTCTGCGCCGCGTTGCCCAAGGCGACCGTGCGCACCCCGGCCACCGGGCGAACCGTCTTGAGGCTCAAGGGGAAACTGGAACGCGGCCCGACCTCCAGGAAACGGCCAAGACGATCGCCGAAATGCGCTTGCAGCGCCTCCAAAAAAACCGGCGCCTCCATGGCCATCAGCGCTTGCGCGCGCGCCGGCGGCGCGGTCCACACCAGGGAGAGGCGATCCTTCCAAGGCAGCAGCGCCGCCGGCCCGCTCGCCGTGAAGCGCTCATAGGCCACCTGGGCGTGCGGGCGCTGCGTGCGCACATTCGCCACCACGGCCGCCTGGCCATAATCGCGTATCTTGGGAGGCGTCGCGTCGGGCGGCACGCAGCCGCGCCCGCCGTCGGCGATGGCCACAAGACGCGCCGTGAGGCCATCAGAGCCCGTCGCCGACGCGGTGTCCAAGGACACCTCAGCGTGTGTCGCCCGGAACCCGCTCACGCGGCATCCCCACGCCACGCACACGCCTTCGGCGCGCAAAGCCTCATGCATGGCCTCGTCGAGGTCGGCATAGTCGACCACGTAACCCAGCGCGGGCAGGCCTTCCTCCACGGCGCGCATGCGCGTGCGCCCCAGGCTGCCCTTCTGCGAGACATGGATCTCGGTGATGGGCGTGGCGGCGCAAAGTCTCGCCCAGACCCCGAGGCGCTCCAGCATCAGGCGGCTGCCATAGGACAGGGCCAGCGCCCGCGGATCCGCCGCGTCGGCGCGCTGGCGTCTTTCCTCGAGCACCCTCACCGCAAGCCGGCGCCCCTCCCCCGTTCCCTTGGCCAACGCGAGCGCCGTCGCCGCGCCGACCGGGCCGCCCCCGACGATGACGACATCCGCGTGCTCAGCCATCGCGCATCAAGGCCTCGATGTCGCTCACGCGCTTGGGCGCGTGATGGGTCAGCACTTCATGCGCGGCCGGCGTCACGACGACGTCGTCCTCGATGCGGATGCCGATGTTCCAGAAGGCCTCGGGCACGTCGGCAGCCGGCGCGATGTAACAGCCCGGCTCGACCGTCAGCACCATGCCCGGGACAAGGTCGCGCCATTGCCCGCCAACCTTGTATTCCCCCACGTCATGCACGTCGAGGCCCAGCCAATGACCCGTGCGATGCATGTAGAAGCGCTTGTAGTCGCCCGATTCGATGATGCCGTCGCGCGTGCCGCGCAGCAGTCCGAGATCGATGAGCCCCTGCGCGATGACTTGCACCGCCGCCTGATGGGGCGCATCCCACGCCTGGCCGGGGCGAATTTCGCCCATCGCCGCCGCCTGCGCCGCGAGCACCATCTCGTAGACGTCCCGCTGCGCGGCGTTGAACCGCCCGCCGACGGGCAGTGTGCGGGTGATGTCCGAGGCATAGCCATCGAGTTCGCAGCCGGCATCGATCAGCAGGCAATCCCCGCCCTTCAACAGGCCGTTGTTGGCGACATAATGCAAGACGCAGGCATGCGCGCCCCCGGCGACGATCGGCGTATAGGCGGGCGCCTGCGCGCCGTGCCGCCGGAACTCGTGCAGGAGCTCGGCCTCGATTTCATGCTCCCAACGGCCCGGGCGCACGGCCTGCATCGCACGGATATGCGCGCCGCCGGAGATGTCAGCGGCGCGGCGCATGATGGCCAACTCCTCCGCGCCCTTCACGAGCCGCATCTCGTCGAGCGCCTCACGCACGTCGCGAATCTCCGACGGGGCCGCAACCCCTGCGCGCGACTGCCCGCGCACGCCATTGAGCCAGCCCAGCACCCGGGCATCCCAGGCAGGATCTGCGCAGACGGCGAAGAACAACGCCGGCTGATCGGCCAGCCATTTCGGTCCCAGGGTATCCAGTTCGCGCACCGAATAGGCCTCGTCGACGCCAAACCGCTCGCGCGCCGCCGCCGGGCCGTGACGGTAGCCATCCCAGGCCTCCCGCTCAGGGTCTTTGTCGCGGCACAGCAGGATGCTGTGCGGTGACTCGCCGGCAATGAGCACCAGCACGGCCTCCGGCTCATCGAAGCCCGTCAGATAATAGAAATAGCTGTCGTAACGGTAAGGATAGTGCGCATCGCGATTGCGCACCCGTTCGGGAGCGGTCGGAATCACCGCCACGCCTCGCCCCATGAGGGAGGCCAGCCGGGCTCGCCTTTGCGCATAAACTGTCATGTCGGTCATAGGTTTCGGTCTCGCCGCTCGCCGTCAATCCGGCTCGTCTTCCTCGAAATACTGCGCGTCCAGTAAAGCCGCCCATGCCTGCTCCAGGGCTGCCAAGGGTCCGGCAATGTCGCCTCGCAGCACGCCCAGGCGCTGCCGGAACGCGGCAAGATCGGAGCCCCCATCGGCATCATCCGCCACATGATCCAATTGGGACAGGGACTCTTTGAGATTATACGAAGACCCGAGCGCATGCTTGAGCCGCTCCCGCGGGTGCGGAAGCCATTCGCGGCTTCCCGTGAGCGAGCGCAGCTTCTCTCCCACGTCCAGGACCCGCTTGCGGATGCGCCCCATGGCGCCCAGCCTCGACGAGCGGAGATCGCCGAAAACGGCCTGATCCATCAGACCCAGCCAGTCATCATGCAACCGCTCAACCCATCCCGGATCCAGCGCCAAGGCACGCCTGACGTCCTCGGCCTTCAAGGTGGACTACCGGTCTGAGACGAGCGCATCGCTCGAGCGCAACAGGCGATCGAGCGCGTGGAGCCGTTCCGGGGTGCCCACGTCCACCCATTGGCCGCCCCAATGGTCGCCTGTGACCGCGCCGTGACCGATCGCATCGCGCAGCAAGGGCGCAAGCTGCGCCTTCTGACCGGGTATCACGCCCGCGAAAAGCTCGGGACGGTATGCCCCGATCCCGCTGAAGGTAAGCATCCGGACACCGCCGAGCGCTACCTGTGCGCCCGACAGGGCGAAGTCCCCCTGCGGATGGTGCGCCGGATTGTCGACGAGGACGAGGTGCGCAAGCAGCGCCGAACGCGACATCTCCTCCAGTTTGGGCAGCAGCCGCGCAAAATCGAAATCGCAGAAGACATCGCCATTGACGACCGGGAAGGGGCCATTGCCCAGCAGCGGCAAGGCCTTGGCAATGCCGCCCGCGGTTTCCAGCGCACTGCCTTCCGCCGAGTAGGCGAGCCTCACGCCGTAGCGGCTGCCGTTTCCCAAGGCCGCCTCGATCGCCTCGCCCAGATGGGCGTGGTTGATGACGATGTCGGTGAAGCCCGCCGCGCGCAGGCGCTCGATGTTCCACTCGATGAGGGATTTGCCACCCACCCGAAGGAGGGGTTTGGGCATGCGGTCAGTCAAGGGACGCATGCGCTCGCCCCGCCCGGCGGCAAGAATCATCGCCTTCATGGCGCGCTGCCGCCCACGGCCTGGCGGCCGTCCCGCGCGGCCGAGGCTTCGAGCCGCTCCAGAAGCCGAACCATGAATGACAGCTCGGGATAGCGCCGGCATGCGGACAACACGCCGCGCCTCACCAACGGCATGTCTTTCAGGTACCCGCTCTTGCCATCCCGATGGTAAAGCCGCGCGAAGATGCCCAGCACCTTGATGTGGCGCTGCACGCCCATCCACTCGAAATCCCGATAAAATTCGCCGAAATCCGCCTGCACCGGCAATCCGGCAGACCGTGCCCGTTCCCAGTAACGGACCGTCCATTCGCGCACCCGCGCCTCCTCCCATTCGATATAGGCATCCTTGAACAGCGAGACCAGATCATAGGTGATCGGTCCGAAAACGGCGTCCTGGAAATCCAGGATGCCGGGATTGGGCTCGCTCACCATGAGATTTCTCGAATGGTAGTCCCGATGCACGTAGACCTGCGGCTGCGCGAGCGTGTTGCGCACGATACGCCGGAAGCCTTCTTCGAGCGCCTCGCGCTCCTCCGGGGCGAGCAGCGCGCGCAGGTGCCGGTCGACGAACCAGTCCGGAAAAAGATCGAGTTCCCGCCTCAGGAGAGGCTCATCGTAGTCCGGCAGTACGCCGGGCCGGCTATGGCGCTGGATCCGGATCAGCGCATCGATGGCATCGCCGTACAGGGCATCGGCGTTGCCTTCGGTGAGAACCGAGAGATAGGTGGCATCGCCCAGGTCCGTGAGCACGAGAAACCCCTGCTCGAGATCCGCGGCCAGCACGTCCGGCACTGCGACGCCCGCCGCCCGGAAAAGCCTGGCCACGTGCACGAACGGCCGGCAGTCCTCGTGCTCGGGGGGGGCGTCCATGACGATCAGGGTGCGGTTGCCCTGCGCGACCCGGAAATAGCGCCGGAAGCTTGCATCGCTCGAGGCCGGCACGAGGCCGGAGACATCATCGCCGAACTGCTCGCGCAGCCAGTTCTCCAGAAGTTCCGAACGGTCCAAGTGTGCTCGCGTTGCCTAAAAGGTCGAAGTGTGCGATTTTATCACGTCCCGCGAACAACCAAATCATAATGCGCCCCCTACGTCTACACCCCATCGCCTGGGCGATCGCCTGCCTGGTCCCGACCGGCGCGCTCGCAGGCACCGGCCTGCCGCCGCTTCAAGTCGACCCCGCGCTGCTCGGGGCCTCTCCGCCGCCCTCGCAGCCTTCTCCCGCCATCGCGGCGGGAACGGCCGCCGCACCGGCGGGCAAGCCAGGCCCGGCCGCGCCGAGCCTTCCGCCCGCCCCCCCTGTCGGGCCGCAGACGATCACGATCCAGGCCGATGAGCTGCGCGGGGTCCAGGGCGTGCAGATGCAGGCCCTCGGGAACGTCGCCGTGCACCAGGGCACGCGCGCCCTGTTTGCCGACAAGCTGACGTTCTTCCAGGCCCAGGACCGCGTCGTGGCCGAAGGCCACGTCCGGCTGCACGAACAGGACGCGAGCGTGTTCGGGCCCTTGCTCAATCTCAAGCTCGACACCAACCAGGGCTTCATGGACTTGCCCACCTACCTGTGGGGGCCGACCCATGGGCGCGGCCAGGGAACGCGCCTCTTGTTCAAGGGCCAAGGCCTTTATCAGGTGGAGAAAGGCAGCTACACGACTTGCCCGGTGGGCAACAACGACTGGTTCCTCCACGTCAGCGACCTCAACCTGGACCGCATCACCCAGGTCGGCACGGCGTACAACGGGTACATCGACTTCAAGGGCGTGCCCATCCTGTATGTTCCGTGGTTCACCTTTCCCTTGAGCCGCGCGCGCAAATCCGGCTTCCTGACGCCCAGTCTCGGCACATCGGGCAACAATGGCGCTCAAATCACGACGCCGTACTACTTCAACTTGGCGCCCAACTTCGACGACACGCTGACCCCCACCGTGATGGCGAAGCGCGGGCTGCTGCTCGGCAACGAGTTTCGCTACCTGGAGCCCAAGTATTCCGGAGTGTTCGAAAGCCAGGTCCTGCCCAACGACCGGATCACCGGCACCACCCGCTACCTCCTGGCTTTCCAGCACACCCAAGTGCTGGCACCGGGCTGGTCGGCTTATGTCAATGCGGAAAAGGTCTCGGACGCCACCTACTTCACCGACCTGAGCACCAACCTCGCCAACATCGCGACGGTGACTCTGCCGCAGGGGGCCTCGATCGTCTACACGGGGGGCGGTTGGTGGACCTTCTCCGGCCAGTTCCAGCGCTATCAGACGCTCCAGCTGCCCAACGCGCCGGTGGTGCCGCCCTACACCACGGCCCCCCAGCTTGCGCTCGGCGGGACCGACTACAACGGACCGTTCGGGACGACGTTCGCCTTCACCGCCCAATACGACAATTTCCTGCACCCCACCCTTCCCAGCGGGCAGCGCCTCGTCATCAATCCGAGCGTGAGCCTGCCCCTGGAAAACAGCTTCGCCTATGTCACCCCGAAGATCGGCCTGTGGGCCAGCGATTACGCGCTTAACGGGACGACGACGCCGCTGCCTGACGCCCACTTCGCGGTGCCGATCTTAAGCGTCGACAGCGGGTTGACTTTCGAGCGCGACACCCGTTTCCGGGGCACCCGGTATGTGCAGACCCTGGAGCCGCGGCTCTATTACCTCTATGTGCCCTACCACAACCAGGACAACATCCCGCTGTTCGACACGACCGCCGCCGACTTCAATTTCGTTCAGATGTATTCGGACAACCAGTTCACCGGCTACGACCGCATCAACGATGCCAACCAAATCACGGCCGGCGTCACGTCGCGCTTCCTCGAGCGGGCGACCGGGATCGAGCGGCTGCGCGCGTCCGTCGGGCAGATCTTCTACTTCAAGAACCAGCAGGTGGGTCTTCCCGGCATCCCGCTGCGGACGCGACATACGTCCGACATCCTGTCGGAAGTCAGCGGCCCGATCACGACGATCTGGAACATCTATGGGCTTTGGGAATACAACCCCCAGGTCCGCGGGACCGCGCAATACGACGTCGGGACGCACTTCGACCCTGCGCCGGGGCGCGTCATCAACTTCGACTACCGCTACAGCGCCGCGACCTTGTTGCCGACGCCCGCCATGCGCATGATCGACGTTTCCAGCGAATGGCCCATCACACGCCGCATCACCGGCCTCATGCGCTGGAACTACGACTTCCTCGGCCAAAGACTTTTGGAAGGCCTCGCGGGCATCGAGTATAATGGCGGCTGCTGGGCCTTGCGGCTCGTTGCGAATCACATCCAGACGACCACCTCGCAGGCAAGCAACTCGTTCTTCGTGCAATTGGAGCTCAACGGCCTGAGCATCGGCGAGAATCCGCTCGACGTCCTACGCAGCAACATCGCAGGCTACGCCAAGACAAATGATTAAGCACATGTACCGCCCGCATGCGGGCCCCTTTCTCGGAACCGTTCTTTTGGCCTGTGCGCTCTTCGCGCTCTTCCTTTCGGCCGGAACGGTGCGCGCCTCCGAGAGCCCCTCCCCGGCGGTCGTCCCCATCGACCGCATCGTGGCCGTGGTCGACAACAGCGTCATCACCCAGGTCCAGCTCGACAACCAGGTGGCGCTCATCTCCAAGCAACTGCAAGCGCGCGGGACGCCGCTCCCGCCGAACAAGGTCCTGGAAAGGCAGATCCTGCAGCGCATGATCAACGACACGGTGCAGCTCGAATTCGCCAAACGCTCCGGCATCCGCGTCGATCAAGGCGAGCTCAACACCGCCATCGACCGCATCGCCGCGCGCAACCACATGAGCGCCGCCCAGTTCCAGGCGGCGCTGAAGAGCCAGGGAATCGACTGGGCGTCGTTTCGGAATGAAATCCGCAGCGAGATGATCATCGGTCGCCTGAAGGAGCGCGACGTGGACAGCCGCGTGGTCGTCTCCGACGCGGAAATCGACAATTTCCTGCGCAAGCAGGCCGCCTCCGGCGGGGACATGCAGTACAACCTCGACAACATCATCGTGTTCGTGCCGGAAAACGCGAGCCCGGAGCAGATCGCCCGCTACCGCGAGAAGGCTCAGGCGGCCCTCGACCAGCTTCGCCAGGGCACGGATTTCGGGCAGGTGGCCGCCTCCTTCTCAGACGCGCCGAACGCCATGCAGGGCGGGCAACTCGGTTGGCGCTCGGCGGCGCAGCTCCCCGAGTTCTATCTGGCCGCCCTCAAGACCATGCATCCGGGGGACGTCAGCGGCCTCCTGCGCGGACCCAATGGCTTCAACATCATCAAGCTGGTGGAGGCGCACGGGGCCAATGCGCCCACCTATGTCGAAGAGACGCATGTCCGCCAGATCCTGCTTCGCCCCGACGCGCTGCTCTCGAGCGCCCAGGCCAAGGCCAAGTTGTTGCAGCTCAAGACGCGCATCGAGCACGGCGAGCATTTCTCGACCCTCGCGCGGCAGTATTCGCAAGATGGCAGCGCGGCCAACGGGGGCGATCTGGGGTGGGTCTCGCCGGGCCAGACGGTGCCCGAATTCGAGAGCGCGATGAACGCGCTCAAGCCGGGCGAGATCAGCAATCCGGTCCACACCCAGTTCGGCTGGCACTTGATCCAGGTGCTCGGCAGGCGAAAAGTGGACGTGACGGAGCAACGCAAACGCGATCTCGCGCGCGACGCCATTCGCGCCCGCAAGGCGGACGAGGCCTACGAGGAGTTCGTGCGCGAACTGCGCGACCAGGCCTATGTCAAGATCCGCCTGGCGGGGGAATGAGGACGCCCCGCCGGAACCGGACGACGCCCAGCCTCGCATGCGTGATCGCCATCCGCCTCGTCCCATCGCACTGACCGCCGGCGAGCCGGCCGGCATCGGGCCCGATCTCCTGGTGCTCGCCGCCCAGAAGGCGTGGCCCGCGCCGCTCGTCGCCATCGCCGATCGCGACCTTCTGGCGGAGCGCGCCCGGCGCTTGGGGGTGCCGCTTGCGCTCAGGCCGTTCGATCCGCGCCGCCCTACCCCGCCCACCCCCGGCGTTCTGGACCTCCTTCCCGAACCCCTTGCGGTGCCGGCGACCCCGGGCCGCCTGGATGCACGAAACAGCCGCTATGTCCTCAAGACCCTGGAGCGTGCCGCCCAGACCTGCCTGACGGGCGCCTGCGCCGCCATGGTCACGGCTCCCGTGCACAAAGGCGTCATCAACGACGCGGGCATCCCGTTCACCGGCCATACCGAGTTCCTCGCCGAGCACACCGGCACCTCCCATGTCGTCATGATGCTCGTCGGCGGCGGCCTTCGGGTGGCGCTGGCCACCACGCATCTGGCGATGAAGGAGATCGCATCGGCCATCACGGAGGACGGCCTCGTGCGCACGGCCACCATCCTCCATGAGGCGCTCGTCAGCCGGTTTGGCATCCCCCGGCCGCGCATCCTCGTGGCCGGGCTCAACCCGCACGCCGGGGAATCCGGGCACCTCGGCCGGGAAGAGATCGAGGTCATCGCACCGGCCCTCGCGCGCCTCCAGCGCCAAGGCCTCGACTTTCGGGGCCCGTTGCCGGCCGACACGCTGTTCACCCAGAAGAACCTCGCGGGATGCGACGCCGTACTGGCCATGTACCATGACCAGGGGCTGCCCGTGCTCAAATACGCCGCCTTCGGCCATGGCGTGAATGTCACCCTCGGGCTGCCCATCATCCGCACCTCCGTCGACCACGGCACCGCCCTGGAACTGGCGGGAACGGGGCACATCGACAGCGGCAGCCTCGCGGCGGCGATCGAACTCGCCACCGAGCTCGCCGGGCAGGCCGTCTGACCATGCCGGCGCCCGCCCATACCCCGCGGCGGCGATTCGGACAGCATTTCCTGACGGATGCCGGAATCATCGATCGCATAGTCGCAGCAATCGCGCCCTCCGCGGACGATTGCATCGTCGAGATCGGCCCCGGCTTGGGAGCCCTCACGCGCCCACTCCTTGAGGCGCTGCCCCGCCTCCATGCCGTCGAACTGGACCGCGACATCGTCGCGCGGCTAGGGCGCGAGTTTCCGGCCGAGCGTCTCCTCGTGCATGCCGCGGACGCGCTGAAGTTCGATTTTGCGCGACTCGGCCCCCGATTCCGGGTCGTGGGCAACCTGCCCTACAATATCTCGACGCCGCTGCTTTTTCATCTGGCCCGCTTCGCGGACGCGATCATCGACATCCACGTCATGCTGCAGAAGGAAGTCGTGGATCGCATGGCGGCGGACCCCGGCACCAGCGACTATGGGCGCCTGAGCGTCATGCTGCAATACCGCTTCTCGATCGAAAAGCTCTTCGACGTCCCCCCCGAGGCTTTCCGCCCACCGCCCAAGGTGGATTCCGCCGTCGTGCGCCTCACCCCCTTCGAGCGCCTGCCCTTCCCGGCAAAGGACGAGCACCTGTTCGCGGCCCTCGTCGCCGCCGCCTTCAGCCAAAGGCGCAAGACGCTGCGCAATACGCTGAAAGGCTATCTGGGCCCGGAAGCGCTGGCGCGCCTCGGCATCGATCCGCAACTGCGGGCAGAGAACCTGTCAGTGGAGCAGTTCGTTCGGGCGGCGAATCATCTTTGCGCACCCGTGGCGGCAACCGGCACGACGCCGGAGGAATGAACCACCGCCACTAAGCCACGGCTATAGTGCCGGCAGTTCATGCTTTGCACCCTGGCGGCAGGCGAACCGGCCAGTACCTGCCGCCGGGGTCGGCTTCGTTCGACCGACTCGCGCCATCCGCCGAGGCCCTGGCGCCCGGCTTCGGGGCGACAGCCGCGACCAACAGACGGTAACAGTCCATCAGAGACCACATGCGCGGCGCATGTTTGGGCAGGTCGCAAGGCGCGGCCAGATCCCTCCAGACATTGGGCGTCGCACTGAGCGGGACTCAGAGCATCCCGTATCGGGGCCCGCTCAACCTCAAGGCCTTGCGCACCCGCGCATAGTCCGGGAAGACCCGCCCCACGTGAGCCCAGAAGGCCGGCGAGTGGTTCATCTCGAGGAGATGGGCGAGCTCGTGGGCCACCACATAATCCAGTTGCTCCTGCGGCGCCATGATGAGCCGCCAGTTGAGGCGCACCTCCCGGCGCGCATTGCAGCTGCCCCAGCGGGTTTTGGCGTTGGAAAGCAGGATGCGCGGGCGCAAGACGCCCATGCGGTCGCTGTAAATCGCGACGCGTTCGGCAAAGCACGCCTTCGCCTGCGCACGGTACCAGCGCACGATCGCCTGCTCGATGTCGCACAGGTCCCACTCGACGGCCTTGCCCACGCGCAATTCCCCGTCCACCAGCACAGGCTGCGGGACAAAAACGAGCGGGGCGAAGGACAGGCGAATGTCGTGCCCGCGGTAAGGCAGGCGCTCCCCCTCCCGCCATTGGATCGGCGTCGCCAGGCGAGCGGCGAGGGCGGCAAGGTGCTTGAGAATCCACGCGCTCTTTTCGAGCAGGACCGCATCGACGCGCGTCTGCGGCACCCCGCGGGGAATGCTGACCGCAAGCCCGCGTGCGCTCACGGTCAGGCGAATGTTGCGCGAACGTGCGCAGACGCGGGCGGTGTAGTCCGTTTCCTGCCCCGCCAAAACGATGGTGCGCCGCAAGCGCTGGGCCAGCGGCTTCATGGCACCTGCGGCTGCGGCGCGCCGGCCGCCTTCGCGTGGGGCAGCCTGATCACTTCCGCTTCGATCCATGCCTCGATCCGCCGGGTGAGTTCCGACGCGCTCACGCCGCTCGGGTCGATCGGGGGACCAATGCTCACCGTGATGGTCCCCGGCCGCTTGAGGAAACCGTTCTTCCCCCAGAATTCGCCGGCATTATGGGCAACCGGCACCACGGGCACGCCGGCATGGGTCGCCAGATGGGCCGCTCCGATCCCATACTTGCCTCGGGTGCCGGGCACCATCCGCGTGCCCTCCGGGAAGATCACGACCCAGAAGCCCCGCTGGAGCCGGTCAACGCCTTGCGCCGCGATTTCCTTGAGTGCACCGCGTCCGTCCCGGCGGTTGATGGCGATCGGACTGAGCATGGCAAGCCCCCACCCGAAAAACGGAATCCGCAGCAGCTCGCGCTTGAGGACCCACACCTGCGGCGGGAAAATGCGCTGGAAGGCGAGCGTCTCCCATGCCGATTGGTGCTTGGAGGCAATGATGGCGGCGCCGGCCGGCAGGTTCTCGGCGCCCAGGACGCGATAGTCGAGCCTGCAGAGCAGCCGCAGCAGCGCGATCATCATCTTGGCCCAGCCCGAAATGACGCGGTAGCGAACCATGGGAGGAAACGGAAAGGTAAGGGTCGCGATGACGGCGTAGATGGGCGTCACCACAACCATGCAGAGCGCAAAAAGCGCCGAACGCAACACGATCATCCGGCGGCCGCGGCGATGAGATGCTCGGCTGCTTCCTGCAAGCTGGCGAATACCAACGTCCGAGCAGGAAGGTTGCCTTGCGCGAAGGTCTGCTCGCCCTTGCCCGTGGTCACCAGAATCGGCTGCGCCTTCACGGCTTCGGCCGCTTGGAGATCGCGCAACGAGTCGCCGATGGCCGGCACGCCAACGAGCTCCATGTTGTAGCGGCTCGCGATTTCGTTGTACATCCCCGGCTTGGGCTTGCGGCACCCGCAGTCGGAATCGGCGGCATGCGGGCAGTAGAACAACGCGTCGATGCGCCCGCCATGGGCGGCCAGCGCCTTGTGCATCTTGTCGTGAATGGCGTTGAGCGTCGCCATGTCGAGCAAGCCCCGTCCGACGCCCGACTGATTGGTCGCGACCACCACCCGGAAACCGGCCTGGTTGAGCCTGCCGATGGCTTCGAGACTGCCCGGGATCGGCTTCCATTCATCCGGGCTCTTGATGAACTTGTCGCTGTCGAAGTTGATCACGCCGTCACGGTCGAGAATCACGAGTCTCATCGGCTTGCCCCACCCTTGCGATGCCAGCGCCGCTGTCGGAGCCGCTTGTTTCTCAGACCGCCAGCCTGGAGAGGTCCGCGACCTGGTTCATGAGTTCTCCCAGCCAAGCCAGGAGCGCCAGCCGGTTGTGGCGAACCGTTTCTTCGTCCGCCATCACCAGCACGTCCTCGAAAAACGCGTCCACCTGCACGCGCACCCCGGCCAGCGCTTTGAGCGCGCCCTCGTAGTCTTCGTTCTCCACCAGAGAATGCACCCTCGGCGACAGGGCGTTGACGGTGTCAAACAAGGTGCGCTCGGCCCCGGCCTCGAGCAGCGCCACGTCCGGCCGCCCCACGGGCGGCGGCGCTTTCTTCAGTATATTGTGGATGCGCTTGTGGGCCGACGCAAGCGCCTGCGCCTCGGGCAGGCGCTTGAAGCTCCGGACCGCCTGCAGGCGCGCGCCCACACGGTCGACGCGCGTGGGGCGCTGCCCCACCACCGCCTCGACCTCATCGGGCTCAAAGCCTTGTTCGCGCAGCCAATATCTGAGGCGCTCCAGAATGAAGTCATGGAGGTCCACCACCACGCCATCATTGAGCGTCTGGTCGGCGAACTGCGCCGAGGCCGCCGCGAGCCACTGGACAAGATCGAGGGGGAGCGGCGTCTCGATCAGGATGCGCAGCACCCCGAGCGCATGCCGACGCAGGGCGAACGGGTCCCGGTCCCCGGTAGGCACGAGTCCGATCCCGAAGATGCCGACCAGGGTATCCAACTTGTCCGCCAGCGCCAGGCTGGCGCTCACGTCGTCCGCGGGCAGAGTATCGCCCGCGAAGCGCGGATGGTAATGGCCTTCGATGGCCCGCGCCACGGCCTCCGGCTCACCATCATGGCGTGCGTAGTAGGCGCCCATCACGCCCTGCAGTTCAGGGAACTCGCCGACCATGTCGGTCAGGAGGTCGGCCTTGCACAACCATGCGGCCCGCGAGGCGGCCTCGGCGTCGGTCCCCAGGGCCAGGGCGATTTCTCCGGCAAGCTTGCCTATCCGCTGCACGCGCTCGAGTTGTGTGCCGAGCTTGTTGTGATAGACCACATCCCCCAGGCGCGCGACGCGTGCCTCAAGAGGTTGCTTGCGGTCCTGATCGAAGAAGAATTTGGCGTCCGACAGACGCGCGCGCAAGACGCGTTCGTTGCCGTGGATGATCTCGGCCGGATGGTCCGTGGGCAGATTGCTCACCATGAGAAATCGCGGCTCAAGTCGGCCGGCGGCGTCCTTGAGGGGGAAATACTTCTGGTGGCTTTTCATGGACAGCGAAAGGCATTCCTGCGGAACGCTCAGGAAATCCGGGCTGAATCGCCCCTCATAGACGGCCGGATATTCCACCAGCGCCGCGACTTCGGTGATGAGATCGGAGGGATCGTCCAGCGCCGACGGGTGCGCCGCCGCCAGCAACTGGCGCTCGATCTCCTCGCGCCGCGCCTGGAAATCCGCCATCACCCAGCCTTGCGCCTGCAGGATCTGCTCGTACTGGTCGCCATGGGGGACGGGGATCGGGCCTGCGGCTAGGAAGCGGTGCCCGCAGGTGCTTGCGCGAGAGGCCACGCCCAATACCGTGCCGGGTACCAGACGGCGGCCGTGGAGCATCACGAGCCCATGGACGGGCCGCACGAATTCGACGTCGCGCTCGCCCCAGCGCATCAGCTTGTGCACCGGGAGCGCCTTGAGCGCCTCTTCGACGAGCCGCGCCAGATGATCGTGCAGCGGCTCGCCCGGCTTTTGCCTCCGGAAAACGAAGTATTCGCCCTTGGCGTCGCGCTCGCGGCCGAGGCTGTCCACGTCCACGCCGCACGAGCGCGCGAACCCGGCCAAGGCAGGGGTGAGGGCTCCGGCCGCATCGAAGCCTGCGGCCACCGCCGGTCCCTTGCGCTCGATCAGGCGGTCCGGCTGGCGATCCAGCACCTGTTCGACCCACACGGCCAAACGACGCGGCGTCGCAAAGGCACGGGCCCGCGCCTCGTCGGCCAGGAAGCCCTCCCTTTGCAGCCCCGCGACGAGGTTGCGTTGGAAGGCCCCGGACAGGCGGCCAAGCGACTTGGGCGGCAATTCCTCGGTCAGGAGTTCGATCAGGAGGCTATCGGCCATGGAGGGTCTTTCGGCGAGTTAGGAGGCTGCGTGCAACCGCGCAAGCATGGGAAAGCCCAGCGCCTCGCGGGAGGCATGGTAGCTTTGCGCCACCAGCCGGGCGAGTGCGCGCACCCGCGCGATGTAGGCGGCGCGTTCGGTCACCGAAATGGCGCCGCGAGCATCCAGCAGATTGAAGGTGTGGGAACAGCGCATCACCATCTCGAACCCCGGCAGGGGGAGCGCGAGTTCCAGCAGCCGCTTGGCTTCGGATTCGAAGGCGTTGAACTGCTCAAGCAGCCAGTTCACATTGCTGTGCTCGAAATTGTAGCGGGACTGTTCGACCTCGTTCTGGTGGTAGACGTCCCGATAGGTGATGCCCGGCGTCCAGACGAGATCAAACACGTTCTCGACGCCCTGAAGATACATCGCCAGGCGCTCGAGCCCATAGGTGATCTCCCCGAGCACGGGCTTGCACCTGATTCCCCCCACTTCCTGGAAGTACGTGAACTGCGTCACTTCCATCCCGTCGAGCCACACTTCCCACCCCAGCCCCCACGCCCCCAGCGTTGGCGATTCCCAGTCGTCCTCGACGAAGCGGACGTCATGGACGCGGGTATCGATCCCGAGCGCGCGCAGCGAATCCAGGTACAGATCCTGGATGGCGTCGGGGGAGGGCTTGAGGACGACCTGGAACTGGTAGTAATGCTGAAGGCGGTTGGGATTGTCCCCGTAGCGCCCGTCCTTCGGCCGCCGTGAAGGCTGCACGTAGGCGGCCCGCCAGGGTTCGGGACCCAGGGCGCGCAGAAAGGTGGCGGTATGGAAAGTCCCGGCGCCGACTTCCATGTCGTAGGGCTGCAGCAAGGCGCATCCCTTTTCGCCCCAATAGGACTGCAGCTTTAAGATGATCTCTTGAAATGTCAGCATGGCTTTCCGAGGCAAAAATAAATCGGGGCAGCTGAGGCACCCACCCCGATCGTTCCCCCATTTTAACCGATTGCGCGCGCCCGAGAAACCGCGCAGGATTCACCGGGCTGGACGCTGCCTGCGGCCACCGACCAGGCTGAAGGCCAAAACACCCGCCGCCAGCGCCGCGACCGCGTGGTCACCGAAGCGCACGTACGGCGTGCGTCCGGCGTAGCCTTGGACCTCGCCGTTGAGCGCGCCCACCTTGAACAAAGGCAGCGTGGCGGTGACCCGCCCGCGCGGGTCGACGATCGCCGTCACGCCGGTATTGGTGGCCTGCACCTCGTAGCGCCCGGTCTCGAGCGCACGCATCTGGGAGATCTGCAGCTGTTGATAAGGTGCTGCCGAATCGCCGAACCAGGCATCATTGCTCACGTTCACGAGCATCGTGGCGGCAGGCAGCTGGCGGATGATCTCCCGTCCGAAGGCATCCTCGTAGCAGATGTTCACGGCCACCCGCTGTCCTGCGACCGCGAGCGGCTTCTGCACGCGCGGCCCGCGGGAGAAGTCGGACATGGGGATGTGCAGGAGATGATGGATCACCCACCCGAACACGGATTTCAGCGGAATATATTCGCCAAAAGGCACCAGATGGGATTTGCGGTAGACCTGCGTGGGCGAGCTGCCGAAGCTGAACACGCTGTTGTAATAGTCCTGGGTGTTCCCGTCGGGGACCATTTCCGGAATGCCCGCCAGAATGTCCCCGTGCAAGGCCCTCGCGTGTCGGGCGAGCGCCGCCAGGTAGCCGCGCGGCAGGTCTGTGTAGAACAGCGGCAAAGCGGTCTCGGGCAGCACGATGAGACGCGCGCGCGATTGGTTCACGAGCCGCGCATAGGTGGTCAGCGTGCTGACGACATGATCCGGGTTCCACTTGACGTCCTCGCCCATGTCGCCTTGCAGGAGACTGACGGTCAGGGGCGCGCCGGCCGGATGGGTCCATGCGATGCGGGTCGCCCCCCACGCGGCAAGCCACAGCACCGAGAGCCCCACCAGGCAGGCGGCGCGCGCGGAACGCGCACGTGCTGCGGCCGCCGTGCGCAGCAGCGCCCCGCTCGCCACCACCGCCCACGACACGCCGTAAACGCCCAGGATCGGGGCCAGGGCGCGCAGGGGGCTGTCCGGCACCTGGGAGTATCCCAGCGCCAGCCAGGGAAAGCCCGTGAACAGCCAACCGCGCACCCACTCCGAGAGCACCCACGCCGCAGGCGTGAACGCGAGGGCCCTGGGCACCGCCTTCAGCCGGCAGCCCGCGTGCAGGAAGCCGACCAGCGCGGGGAACAAGGCCAGGAACGCACAGAAGATGAACGTCGCAAGCCCGGCGAGCCAGGGCGACATCGCACCGAACTCGTGCAGGCTCACATAGACCCAGCTCACGCCTCCGCCGAAGAAACCGAGCCCCCACAGGAAGCCGAGGCGGGCGGCGGCCCGCCGCCCGGGAGCGCGATCCCAGGCCCACAGGAGCCATGCCATGCTCACGATCGGGGCCGCAAACCAGTCTAGCGGGGCAAAGCCCAGCACTGCGGCCAGCCCCGCGACCAGGGCGCCCCCGCCCATCAAGAGCGGGCGGACAGCGGCCGCGGCGCCCGGGGCCGGGGGATGCTTCATCGAACGTCGGGCCTGCGCGAGGGGAGGCGAGAGCACGGCACTTTCGCGCCGAGAGGGAGGCGTCACGGTTCAGGCCAATGGGGGGAGCATGCCCTCGCGCTCGGCGAGGCGTTCGACGAGAAGCGTGTGGAGCCTGCGGCTGTCCGCCCGCAGCACCTGGAAGCGGAGGGCGTCGATCGTCACCTGCTCGCCCCGCTTGGGGACGCGTCCGAACTTGCTGATCACGAGTCCGCCCACGGTATCGTAGTCGGCATGGCTGAACTGCGTGCCCAGCGCTTCGTTCAAATCCTCGATCTCGGTCAGCGCCTTGACGCGGTAACGGCCGCTGCGGTCGCGAATGATGTTGTCCTCCGCTTCGTCGAAATCGTACTCGTCTTCGATCTCGCCCACGATCTGCTCGAGCACGTCCTCGATGGTCACGAGCCCCGCGACGCCCCCGTATTCGTCGACCACGATCGCGATGTGATTGCGGTTCGAGCGAAAATCCTTCAGGAGGACGTTGAGGCGCTTGGATTCCGGGATGAAGATGGCCGGCCTCAGCATGTCGCGCACGTTGAATTCCTCGCCGGCATAGTAGCGCAGCAAATCCTTCGCGAGCAGGATGCCGATGACATCGTCTTTTTGCCCGTCAACGACCGGAAAACGCGAATGGGCCGTCTCGATGACGAAGGGAATGAATTTCTCGGGAGGGTCCTTGATGTCGATGAGATCCATCTGCGAGCGCGGGATCATGATTTCCCTCACCTGCATCTCGGAGACCTGCATCACGCCCTCGATCATGCTCAGGGCGTCCGCGTCCAGCAGATTGCGCTCATAGGCGGAGTGCAACAACTCGATCAATTGGCTGCGGTCCTCCGGTTCGCGCAGCAACAGCGCACCCAGCCGTTCCAGCCAACCCGGTTTCGCGGGCTCATCCATCAATGTTCGATTCCTCCGGTACGTTCCCGCCGCGACCTCGGCACCCGAGTCACGCTGCGGCATAAGGGTCAGGGTAGCCCAGCTTCATGACGATTCGAGACTCGAGCGCTTCCATGACAGCCGCCTCGCTCTCCGTCTCGTGATCATAGCCTTGCATGTGCAGCAGGCCATGCACCACGAGGTGGGCATAATGCGCCTCGAGGCTCTTGTGCTGCTCGTGGGCCTCGCGCTCCACCACCGGGGCGCACAGCACGATATCCGCGCAGTGGGCGAACTCGGGCGCAAGCGCGTCGTCCAGACTGAAGGTCAGCACGTTCGTCGCATAGTCCTTGCCGCGGAACTGCCGATTGAGCTCGCGGCCTTCCGGCTCGGATACGATCCGGACCGTGACCACCGCCGAATCGGAGAGCGCCGCGCCCGCCCATCGGCGAATCTGGGCCCGCGTCGGCACCCGATCCCCGGGGGGCGCGACGGCGTACTGGACGGACAAGGAAAGCCGCGAAGGCGCCCGAGGGCGGGGCTTACGCGTTCCGGCGACCATGTCTCGTGCCGATCATCTGGATCCATCGTGCCCCGGTCAAACCGAAAGCGCTCCCCTGATCATTTTTAGATTACCACTTCCCCGCGCGGCGCGACGCCGAGGGCTGTCCTTCTCGGCGCACGCGGTCGCGCCGCCCGGGGCTAGGAACGGTTATCCCGCCGTTCATACGCGTTCACGATCTGCAACACGAGCGGGTGACGGACGACATCGTCGCTCTTGAAGAACGTGAAGGCGATGCCGCGAACCCCCTCCAAGACGCTTTTCGCATCGACGAGGCCGCTCAACTGGCCCCGCGCCAGGTCGATTTGCGTGACATCGCCGGTGATCACCGCCCGCGTGCCGAAACCGATGCGGGTCAGGAACATCTTCATCTGTTCAGGCGTGGTGTTTTGCGCCTCGTCGAGAATGATGAAGGAGTGGTTGAGCGTGCGCCCGCGCATATAGGCGAGCGGGGCGATTTCGATGGTGCCGCGCTCGAAAAGCCTTCCGACCTTCTCGAACCCCATGAGGTCGTACAACGCATCATAGAGCGGGCGCAGATACGGATCGACCTTCTGCGCCAGATCGCCCGGCAGGAAACCGAGGCGCTCGCCCGCCTCGACGGCCGGGCGCACCAGCACGATGCGCTTGACGAGATCGCGCTCCAGGGCATCGACGGCGCTCGCCACGGCGAGATAGGTCTTCCCGGTGCCGGCCGGCCCGATGCCGAAGGTGATGTCATGCCCCTGGATCTGATGCAGGTACTGCTTCTGGCGCGGCGTCCGCCCATGCAGGTCGGCCTTGCGGGTCAACAGCACCGGTGTGGCGAGTTCCTCATAGGGTGACTCCTGGCGCTTGCCCACTTCCACCAGCCCAAGCTGAATATCCTCGACGCCCAGCGGGTTCTCCGCCCTGTCGTAGAACGCGCGCAAGGCGGTGGCCGCCAGTCGCGCCTGCACCGTTTTGCCCTTGATCACGAAGGTCTCGCCGCGGCGCGCGATGACAACGTCGAAGGCCGCTTCGACCTGGCGCAAATTCTCGTCCAGGGCACCGCACATGTTGGCGAGCCGCGCATTGTCAACCGGCGTGAAGGAGACGTCCACCTCAGGCGCCCGCCGCGGCCAATTCTCCGCGCAGCGAATGCGGCATGGCCTCGGTGATGCGAACCTCGACAAAGCCGCCAATCAGGTCGTCGCTGCCAGGGAAATTCACGACCCGGTTGTTGTCGGTGCGGCCGGCGAGTTCCCGTTCGTCCTTCCTGGCATGGCCGTCGACCAGCACGCGCTGGACGGTACCCACCATCCGGCGGCTGATGGCCTGCGCGCTTTCTTCCAGCGCGCGTTGCAGGCGTTCCAGGCGCGCCTGCTTGTCGGCGTGCGGGACGCCATCGGGCATCTCCGCCGCCGGCGTGCCCGGGCGGGCGCTGTAGAGGAAGCTGAAGCTGGCGTCGAACCCCACCTCCGCGACGAGCCGCAGTGTCGCCTCGAAGTCGGCGTCGCTCTCGCCCGGGAAGCCCACGATGAAATCGGACGAGATGGCTATCTCCGGGCGCACCGCGCGCAACCGGCGGACGATGGACTTGTATTCCAGCACGCTGTAGCCGCGCTTCATGGCCGCGAGCACCTGGTCGGAACCGCTTTGCACCGGCAGGTGCAGATGGCTCACGAGCTGAGGCAGCCCCGCATAGGCATCGATCAGGCGCGAGGTGAACTCCACCGGATGCGACGTGGTATAGCGCACCCGCTCGATCCCCGGGATGTGGGCGACATAGGTGAGCAGGAGGGCAAAGTCGGCGGCCTCGCCGTCGTCCATCACGCCCCGATAGGCGTTGACGTTCTGCCCCAGCAGGGTCACCTCCTTGACGCCCCCGGCGGCAAGCCCCGCCACCTCCGCCAGCACGTCGCCCAAGGGCCGCGAGACCTCTTCCCCGCGCGTGTACGGCACCACGCAATAGGTGCAATACTTGCTGCAGCCTTCCATCACCGAGACGAACGCCGTGACGCCCTCGACTCGGGCCGCCGGCAGATGGTCGAATTTCTCGATCTCGGGGAAGGACACGTCGACCTGCGGCCGGCCCGTGGCCCTGCGCTGCTGGATCAGATGCGGCAGCCGATGCAGCGTCTGCGGGCCGAACACGAGATCGACATGCGGCGCCCGCCGGACCAATGCCGCCCCCTCCTGGCTGGCGACGCACCCCCCCACGCCGATCAGCAGATCCGGCCTGGACTTCTTGAGTTCCTTCCAGCGCCCCAAATGGTGAAAGACTTTCTCTTGCGCCTTCTCCCGCACCGAGCAGGTGTTGAACAGGATGAGATCGGCCTCTTCGGGCGATTGCGCGGGCTCCATGCGTTCCGATGCCCGCAGCAGATCGACGATCCTCGCCGAATCGTACTCGTTCATCTGGCAGCCGAATGTCTTGATGTAGACTTTTTTTGCGGCGCTCATACGGGGCCAGGACTCACGGGGTGGCGGACGAGGCCGCTTCTTCGGCGGGGGTCATGATCCACGCCTTCTGGAGCTGGCCTTGGGCATCCAGGCGATAAAACACCTTCGCCTGCGGCGGCAACGAAACGGGAAGGATGGACCGATTGAAGGCATCGAAGATGACTGCGCCCGGCGCCATTCGCACCGGGACCTGATCGATGTCCACGAAGGGATAAGGCGCCGGCGTCAGGATCCCGACCTTGGCATCCGATGGCAATATCCTTCCGGCGACAGCCGCCGGTGCCCAGGCGAGGGCGATTGCCAAGAAAAATAGGACGTTGCGCATTACGCTGAGAATAGCACAAGCGCAGCGGCAGGACCATCCTGCGCCCTCCGGCTGGCTGCGCAAAGAAAAGAGATTTGGTGGCGAATCAGGGATTTGAACCCCGGACCAAAGGATTATGATTCCTCTGCTCTAACCACTGAGCTAATTCGCCACGACTCGAGGGGTATGGATTATCCGATGAAATCGGCGGACTGTCAATGGCATCACCGCCCCGCCGACCGATCGGCGGGTTCGAGCCGTTCGCAACAGGGCACCGGCGCTTCGCCCGCGATGATTCGCCGCTTCTGGGCGGCGCTGAGCCGCTTCAGCCGATATTCCGCCTTCGAAGCCGTCGAGCGGTCCGGATAAGCCCACATGGCCGCCACGCGGACAGGCGGATGCGCCCGCGTATACCGGGCACCCTTGCCTTCGGCGTGCCGGGCATAACGGTGGGCCACGTCCACGGCAATCCCGGCATACAGGCTGCCGTCGGCGCATTCGAGGAGGTAGAGCCACCAAGGGCGGGGGTTACGCATAGTCGATCCTGGTCGCGAGAGCCGCAGGCGCCGAGCATCGCGCCGACGGCACGGATGCGGCCGCCTCCGTTCGATTATAATGGGGATCGCAGGCTCGGCCAACGACTCCGCCCGACGGGCCTGCGGCCATCGCCCCCACCCGCCATCCGAGGAAGGAGAGCCAAGACAGGCGCGACCGCGTGGACGCCCTGCCCGCCACCCATGACAGACCTGCCCAACGAGATGCCTCGCCCAAACGAGCGCTTCCCCCGCTCGCCTGTGCGCCGAAGCCACCAGGCGATCGAGCTCGCCGTCTTCCTTTTTCTCGTGCTGCCGGCCATGCTGCTGCCCTCGCCGGGGCACCGGCTGACGCACGCCAGCTTTTACGAGGTCGTCGTGAACGCGGCGTTCCGGGACTTGGCACTGCTCATTCTGGTGCTTTATTTCGTCTGGCGCAACCGGGAGCCGCTCACGCTGGTCGGCTGGGGGACCGCTCGCCCCTGGGCGGAGATCGGCCTGGGCTTTGCCTTGTTCGTGCCTTTCTTCGTCGGGGCGGCCGGGCTCGCGGGCTTGTTGCGCCAGGCCGGACTGTCCGCGCCCGATCACATCCCTGCCTTCCTCGCCGCCAAGAGCACCGGACAGCTCGTCTTCGCCGGCCTCCTGGCGCTCATCGTGGCGATCGCGGAAGAGACGATTTTCCGCGGCTACCTGATCCTGCGCTTCCGCGCCTTTGCCAGCCCCGCGGTGAGCGTCGCCCTGTCGACCTGCATCTTCGCCCTCGGCCACGGCTATGAGGGCTCCGCGGGCGTGTTGACCGTCGCCGCCATGGGCCTCGTGTTCGCGGCCCTGTATCTTTGGCGCAAGAGCCTGATCGCCCCGATGACCCTCCATTTCCTGCAAGATTTCGTCGCACTCGTCCTCGTGCCTTTGCTGGGCAAGAAATTCCTCTGACTTCCACCCGCCGCGCGCGCCGCCGGACCCGGCGATGCGCCCTGCGACATGGAACTCCGACCCCCGCCGCTTGTCCGAAGGATCTTCGGTCAGGGCACTGGCCGCGCGCCCCCCGCACATCGCACTTGACAGGCGCCGCGTATGAGTCGAAAGTCGCGTCTCGAGAGCGGGGAGGCCGTCCACCCGAGCCGCTTGCCGCCCCCGATCAGGAGTCACCCATGCGCTTTCACTTTCCCGTCGTCGTCATCGACGAAGACTTTCGCTCCGAAAACGCTTCGGGCCTCGGTATTCGCGCCCTGGCCAAGGCGATCGAGGAAGAGGGGGTGCCGGTGCTCGGCGTCACGAGCTACGGCGACCTGTCCACGTTCGCCCAACAGCAGTCCAGGGCGTCCGCCTTCATCCTGTCGGTGGACGACGAGGAACTGGTCAATGACGCCGAGCGGACCATCGGGCAGTTGCGCGCCTTCGTTCAGGAGATCCGTTTCCGCAACGCGGACATCCCCATCTTCCTGCACGGCGAGACGCGCACCTCCCGGCATATTCCCAGCGATGTCCTGCGGGAGTTGCATGGCTTCATCCACATGTTCGAGGACACGCCCGAATTCATCGCCCGCTACGTCGTGCGGGAGGCACGCACGTACCTCGACTCGCTGCCGCCGCCCTTCTTCCGGGCGCTGACCCACTACGCCGCGGACGGCTCCTATTCCTGGCATTGCCCTGGACACTCCGGTGGCGTGGCCTTCCTCAAAAGCCCGGTGGGACAAATGTTTCACCAATTTTTCGGCGAGAACATGCTGCGCGCCGACGTGTGCAATGCCGTCGACGAGCTCGGCCAGTTGCTCGACCACACCGGCCCGGTTGCCGCCTCCGAGCGCAATGCGGCGCGTATTTTCAATGCCGACCACCTGTTTTTCGTGACCAACGGCACCTCTACGTCCAACAAAATCGTGTGGCACTCGACGGTGGCCCCCGGCGATGTCGTGGTCGTCG
Source organism: Pseudomonadota bacterium (assembly GCA_021817985.1). Classification (GTDB taxonomy): domain Bacteria; phylum Pseudomonadota; class Gammaproteobacteria; order Burkholderiales; family JAKAFK01; genus JAKAFK01. The sequence goes on from JAKAFK010000034.1 coordinate 28,814, forward strand.
ACCGCAACTGCCACAAGTCGATTCTCCACGCCATCATCATGACCGGCGCCATTCCGGTATTTCTGATGCCCACCCGCAACAACCTGGGCATCATCGGTCCGATTCCGAAAAGCGAGTTCGAGTGGGAGAACATCCAGCGCAAGATCCTGGCCAACCCCTTCGCCCGCGAGACCGCCAAGGACGGACAAGTGCCCCGGCCGCGCGTGCTCACCATCACCCAGTCGACCTACGACGGCGTCGTCTATAACGTCGAGGAAATCAAGGAGATGCTGGACGGCAGGATCGACGTGCTGCACTTCGACGAGGCGTGGCTGCCGCACGCGGCGTTTCATGACTTCTACGGCGACTACCACGCGATCGGCGCCGATCGCCCGCGCTGCAAGGAATCCATGGTCTTCTCGACCCAGTCCACCCACAAGCTGCTGGCCGGGCTTTCCCAGGCCTCGCAGATCTTGGTCCAGGATGCCGAGCACAACAAGCTCGACCGCGACGTCTTCAACGAAGCGTTCCTCATGCACACGTCGACCAGCCCCCAGTACGCCATCATCGCCTCCTGCGACGTGGCAGCCGCCATGATGGAGGCGCCCGGGGGCACCGCGCTGGTGGAGGAATCGATCCGCGAAGCGCTTGATTTCCGCCGTGCCATGCGCAAGGTGGCGGAGGAATTGGGGAACGAATGGTGGTTCAAGGCCTGGGGCCCGGACGACCTGTCCGAAGAGGGCATCGAGGAGAGGGAAGCGTGGATGCTCAAGGGGGGCGACCGCTGGCACGGCTTCGGCAACCTGGCCGAAGGCTTCAACCTGCTCGACCCCATCAAGGCCACCATCGTCACGCCGGGCCTCGGCGTGGACGGCGATTTCGCCGAGTGGGGCGTGCCGGCCTCGATCGTGACGAAATACCTGGCAGAGCATGGCGTCATCGTCGAGAAATGCGGCCTTTACTCGTTTTTCATCATGTTCACGATCGGCATCACCAAGGGCCGCTGGAACACGCTGGTCACCGAACTCCAGCAATTCAAGGACGACTACGACAAGAACCAGCCCCTGTGGCGCGTGCTGCCCGCCTTTGTGGCAAAGTTTCCGCGCTACGAGCGGATGGGGCTACGGGACCTGTGCGGGGAGATCCACAGCGTCTACGAGGCCAACAACGTCGCGCGCCTGACCACGGAGATGTACCTCTCCGACATGGTGCCCGCCATGCGTCCGACCGATGCGTTCGCCAAGATGGCCCACCGCGAGATCGAGCGCGTGCCCATCGACGCGCTCGAAGGGCGCATCACCAGCGTGCTGCTGACCCCCTACCCGCCGGGCATTCCTCTGCTCATTCCTGGCGAGCGGTTCAACAGCACGATCGTGCGCTACCTGCAGTTCGCCCGCAACTTCAATGAGCGATTCCCCGGCATGGAAACCGACATCCACGGTCTTGTCACCGAAGTCGTGGACGGCAAGAGGCACCATTACGTGGACTGCGTCGCGCAGGCCTAGGGCTGCGGCGTCGCACGCACGAGCCGCATCGAAGACCATTCTCCCGCAAGCCTCCGGTCGAGGGTTGACGCCCAACGGTACGCATCGCGAGGGAATGCACCATCCGGCCGGCACGCATCTCGGCCCGTCCCTGGCGGGAGGACCTTCGGTCACAGGGCGCGCGCGGGACGACGAAGCGTCGCGGACGGCTGCGCCAAAGCGACTTGAATGCCTTCCTTCGCCTTTCCCGACGCCACCGCCCGCTCTCCGAAAGGGGAGACGGATAGGCAAAGGAATCGGCGGGACCGCATCCCCGCCGATGGGGCACTGGCGGCCTTTCTGATCAGGCCCTGCGGCGCCTAACCGCGCTCAGCGCGACAAGGCCCACGCCCAGCAAGGCGATGCTAGGCGGTTCCGGGACCGTGGGGCGAGGGACCACTTGTGAAGCGGTGCCGACCGAGAAGTTGTCAAAGCCGAAACCATCCACGCCACCGGAACTGTTGCCGAACGTCACGTTTGTATACGTATCGCCGGTATCGTAGAAGCCATAGTACAGCACGGAGCCGTTCTCCGGTTGGCTTCCGCCGCTCCCTATGAGGTTGGGCACAGTCAGGCTCGTGTGCGCGTTGTTGATATCGGTCAGCGTCAGGGTGAGTTGCCCGCCGAAATCGCCGATGTCCGTGGCATAAAAGCCAAACGCCGCAATCGGGCTGCTGAAGCCGATGTCGAAGGTGTCGCTGAAGGTGTTGTAGTAGTTTGGGCTCGATATGGCGAAGCGCCCGGCACTGCTATAGTTCTGGATCGTTCCCCCGGTCAAGGTCGCCGTAACGCCGTTAGCGAAGTTCACCGGGACGGTCGTCACGCCACTTGCAACCGTGTCCATGCCGTCCGTGCCGATGTTTGTCAGGTTGGCGAAGAAACTCGCCTGGGCCGCATCCGAGTTCGGATGCGCAATCGGGGTGCTTCCTGTCGGATTGCCGTCTTCGCCGAAAAACGTGACGGGTGTCGCCTGCGCGCTGCCGACTGCGAACAGTCCCATGACCGCGAGCGCGCAAGCCGTTAACGTTGCCGATTCCATCTCAAACCCCCTTTCGATAAAACGAACCCTAAGGACGAAATTTCAGAGCGCTGCTCAGTTTCGATGCAATCGGCGTGCCAACCTTACAATAATCCTTACATATCAATTTGATGCACATTCACTCGCAATCTTCATGGCGACGCAATGGAACCAAACGTAAAAAATATCGACAACAACCTCCCCTTATCCTAATGACCACCGGCGAGCGCGGGGCAGTCGGCGAACCCTTGTTCAAAGGCGATCCGAGCAGCGCCGAACACGCCCTTGCCTCCGGTGGGCTGCGCGACAAAGCCGAACGATCTTCATCATTGCTCCAGCCAGTTCGCCGAGGACGAGGACCACTGAAACTCCGAGGCCTTGCCTTGTGCTGTGAGACGGCTCCCTCATCACGGTGGACAAGGTGGCACCTGCAGGGCACGACGCCGCTCGCTGTCCACCCAATTTCTGCCCGCTTCCCGTCGCTTTGGGCGCCTCGTGGGCAGATTCCGCATCGGCACGGACCCACAAGACGCCACGTTGGACGGCAGGTCTATGGCGGCGCGGCTTCCCCGCCCCGGCCGGGCCTGCGTCTTGCCCTGGGGCGCGTTGCCGGACGAGCGCGCGGCCTGTGTAAGAAATATTGACAATCGGATATCGGGGCAGGGAAGGCAGCGGTTTCGCTGAGGAAGACACCCGGAATGGGGTGCGCCCGCCCCAGGGATGCGCGGAATGGCCCACGGCTCGGCGTGCCCGTCCGCGAGTCAGCCCGTGCCCGGCCACACGCCACTTCGTCCACCGGGACACAGGAAACCGGTCAGGGTCTATGGCGCCGGACGCGGCATCTCCAAGGCATCAAACAAGGGACCCAGATGCTTGGCGTACGGGCGCCAGCGCTGGATTGAAGTGCTGTAAATGGGCTGGCGCACCTGCCAAAGGCTATAGGTATAAACGGGACGCCCGCTCTGGTAGAAAGCAAGGCAGCGCTCGTCCCAGGGCAGACCGAGAAAGTCAACCAGCTTCCGGCTCCATCCCTCCTGGTCGCCCACGAGCGCCTCATAGGAGACATCGAACATCGAAATGGGCAGAACAGCGCGCCAGTGCGCCATGAGTTCCGCATAGTAGCGGTAGAAGCGCCCCAGGGCGTCAAGGTCATAGGTGTGGCGGTGGTCCGAAACGAAATCATGGAAGTAATTGGAAAGGCAGGTGTCGACGGGGTCACGCATGCAGTGAATGACACGGGCTCGCGGAAAAAGCAAAGCGATCAGGCCGAGACGCTCGAAGTTGTGCGGCATCTTGTCGACGCTGCGAAGCGCCTCGGGTGCATCCTGTTCGAGCCGCGCGAGGTACTCGCCAGCGAGAGATACCGCCACTTCGGAAGACAGTGCGGTGATGCATTCCGGATACGGTCGGGTGCCGCCCAACCGGCGGGGCAGCTGCCATTCGATTTTGCGGATGCCATCAAGCTCGCCGTGGCCGTGCACCTGCGGATGGCTGGCCAGGATCTGCTCCACGAGCGTCGTCCCGGACCGGGGCATCCCGACGACGAACACCGGACGCTCCGAATCGCTGCCCACTGCGCCTGCGTTGTTCGCGAAGCGGTCTTGGCCGAAGATAGCCCTCAACCGCGCCGCCTTGCTCCGCAGGTCCGCGATGTCGATCGGGAACTGCGCATGCCTCAGGTCGTTGGCGATGCGGTAGGAGGCAAAGGCGGCATCGGTATCGCCCATTTTCTCATAGCCGCTGCCGAGCGCGAACGCCAGTGACGCACGTTGTTCGGTATCCAGCGTACCGAGATCCCGAACGCGCTCCAGCTCGCGAACCTGCGCCGTGGGATCGGCGCTCTCACTGATCAGGGCAAGGCAGAGATGGGCATGGCCGTGAGCGGGATTGGACGCGATGGCATGCTCGAAGTCGATGATCGCGGCGTCAAAATCTCCCTGCGATTGATGGACCAAGCCGAGCATCGTGTGGCACTCCGCTGTGTCGCCGCCCTTCGCGAGCGCCTGAGCAAGGAGTAGTCGCGCCTCCTCGCAGCGACCTTGAAGATGGCGCGTGCGAGCCAACCCGTGATAAAGGAGGGGCGAGTTCGGGTCTAGGTTGAGTCCGCGCTCGAAGCAATCCGCCGCCGCCTCGAAATCCTGCAATCGATTGAGTACCTGACCGCGCTCGTAGAGCGCCGGTACCATGCCTGGACGAAGCTTGAGCGCTTCGTCCAGTGCGCGTACCGCATCATCGAGCCGATCAAGGGCATGGAGGACCACCCCCACCTGATAGCGAGCCTCCGGCAGTCTGGGATCGAGCACGGCGGCACGCGCCAAGTGACGACAGGCGGCGGGAAGATCGCCCTTTCGTCTCAGCGCCATACCAAATTTGAAATGGATGCCGGCACTGTCGGGCTTGAGGGCCAAGGCGCGCTCGAACGCCATAATCGCGTCGTCGTGCCGACCAAATTCGGACAGCGCCGTCCCAAGATTCGAACACGCATCGACGTGGTTGGGCTGCGCCTTGACCACGATCTCGAGCTCCCTCGCCGCAGCGGGAAACGCCTTGAGCCCGAGGTGGGCCATGCCTAGGCCGAAGTGGGCAAGCAGCGAATCCGGCTCGAGTTCGAGCGCCCGGCGATAGCAGGCGGCGGCCTCCTCAAATCGCTCCGACATCAGGTAAGCATTGCCGAGATTGCCATGATAGGGCGCGATGCGTCCCTCGATGGCGATTGCCTGCCGCAGCCAGTCGACGGCGCGAGCATTCTCCCCGCGCTCGCGCGCCAGGACACCGAGAAGATGGAGGGCGGCGTGATCGGCCGGCGCCGCCGCGATGCCCACCCTCAGCAGATTTTCGCATTCGCCGTGCCTGCCCCGGCGAAGCAATTCCACGGCTTGTGCCACGAGCGGGCCGGCTCCCGCCCCCAGGCGACCGGTGGACGGCATGCGTCCCCGCGGCGGACCGCCGCATCGCTTCCTCCCCTTGCTCACAGGCCTCCATGCCGGCTTGCGGCTTGGCCACGCGCACGTAAGGCGATGTCAGGCACCTTCCGGGCCCGCCCATCGGGTAGGGAAATGCGCTCGACAAACAAAATCTCGCCTTACGGCGGCTTGCACCCGCCATGATCAGAGAGTCAAGAACCACCCGGCGCCACGGGCAGGGCCGATTCGCGCTTGCCGAACGGCGCCCGCAGCGCCGTGGTTGCGCGATAGGTCTCCCTCCGCTTTCCGAGGAGCTTCCACAAATGAAGGGTAGCACCTGGCTGCCGATTTGCACCCGGACGACCTCACACGGCCCCGTTGATCGGCCCAAACGACTCACTGCGCGGGATCGGTGACCGGGGGCAGGCATTGCCGGCTGTATGACCGGACGGCCATCGGGGCATCGGCCCCGCATGCGGCGCCGCCGCGCAGCATCACCGAGAGGTGGCGTGCGACCTCGAGAGGGGGAGAGGAAAGGGCATCCGAGAATCGGGACGCGCTGTGGCCAAACGCCGGCGGATCAAGATTGAGCGCGCATCCCGAGCCGGAATCGATGCAAAGTGCCCCCGCGCCATGCGGGGTGGTGGAAAGCGTCAGACGTTGAACCGAAAATGCATGACATCGCCATCGGCTACGATGTAATCCTTGCCTTCCAGGCGCATCTTCCCGGCCTCCTTCGACCCTTGTTCGCCTTTGTACGCGAGGAAGTCCGCATAGCTGATCACTTCCGCGCGAATGAATCCGCGCTCGAAGTCGGTGTGGATGGCGGCGGCCGCGCGCGGCGCCGTGTCGCCTTGATGGATGGTCCAGGCGCGGACCTCCTTCTCGCCCGCGGTAAAATAGGTCTGCAGCCCCAGGAGGCTGTAGGCGGCGCGGATCAACCGCGCAAGCCCCGGTTCCTGCAGCCCGAGATCGGCCAGGAACACCGCCTTCTCATCGGCATCAAGGCCTGCAATCTCCGCTTCCAGCGCCGCACAGATCGGCACCACAGGCGAGCCCTCCTGAGCCGCGAAAGCTTCGACTTTGCGCAGCAGCGGATTGTCCGCAAAGCCCGTTTCGTCCACGTTGGCCACATACATGGTGGGCTTCGCCGTCAACAGGCACAGGGGCTTGAGCAGCGTTCGCTCATCCTCCGACAGGGCGAGGGCGCGCACCGGGCGGCCCTGATCGAGTTCGGCGATGACCTTCTCCAGCAGGGCAGCCAGCCGAATCGCCTCCTTGTCGCCTGTGCGCGCGGCCTTCCCATAACGCTGCAGGGCCTTGTCCGCTGTCGCCAGATCCGCGAGCGCCAGTTCGGTGTTGATCGTCTCGATATCGGCGATCGGGTCAACCTGTCCGGCCACATGCACCACATTCTCGTTCACGAAGCAGCGCACGACATGGGCAATGGCATCCGTTTCCCGGATGTTGGCAAGGAACTGATTGCCAAGGCCCTCCCCTTTGGACGCCCCGGCCACGAGCCCGGCGATGTCGACGAACTCCACCGTGGCCGGCTGCACCCGCTGCGGCTTCACGACCTCGGCCAACGCGGCAAGTCGCGGATCGGGGACTTCCACGATGCCCACGTTGGGCTCAATCGTGCAGAAGGGATAGTTCTCCGCCGCGATGCCCGCCTCGGTGAGGGCGTTGAACAAGGTGGATTTCCCCACATTCGGCAGGCCGACGATTCCGCATTTCATGACGACAATGTTCCTTTTATAATCAGCGCATCACCGTGGCGTGGCGGCACCATCCATCCCTGCTCGGGGCAGACATGAACGCTCGCCAACAACGGCTGCAATGAGAGGCAAAACCGCAAAATCGACAGGTCGATTCAACGAATCTGGATCGGCTTTGTCTCGAGAAAACGGTTATTGTAACCCGCGCGGATGCCTACTTGTTGAGTAGCGTGGCGCGCTCGATCACGACGTTCTCAAGAGGAACGGCCGTTGGAAGGAGCCCTCGAAATCCGGCGGGAACTCGGGCAATCTTCATTGCCGTCTTCCGGCCTTTCACGACCCCGCCAAGCACCGCATAGCCCCAGCCTTGCAAGGTGGGGGAAGTGTAATCCAGGAAGTCGTTGTCCTTCACGTTGATGAAAGACTGCGCCGTTGCGGAATTGGGGTCCATGGCGACGGTGTAAATCGTGTTCTTGAGACCGTTCGCTTCGTTGAGATGCGGTGCCCCGTTTGTGGTCATCCGCAAGGCAGCCAACGGCCACTGTCCATTTTTTGATCGCCCACCGATCGTTCATCGGCGAACCGCTCCGCCAGCGGCATGCGCGCCGCCGATGCGGCGGGCGCGCTAAGTCCTTCCCAGCATGAGTTGTGTGGCCACCAACAGGAGCAGTACGCCGAAGATTCGTCTGAGGTGCCTCACCGGCAAGCGATGCGAAAGGCCCACCCCGATCGGCGCGAGCAGCATCGAGGCCGCCGCGATGCCCGCGACCGCCGGCAGGTTCACATGAACGACTCCCGCTAAGCTGCGGCTATAGTGGGAGTTTCGGACAGGCGCGGCGTTCCGCCGCAATCCTCGCCTGTGCGGCTCGTTCCAAGCCAAAAATCCC
>JAKAFK010000035.1 GCA_021817985.1 Pseudomonadota bacterium
GGGCGAGAGCCCCTCGATCAGGTCGACATCGGGCTTTTCCATGAGCTGCAGGAACTGGCGGGCATAGGCCGAGAGCGATTCCACATAGCGGCGCTGGCCCTCTGCGTACAGGGTGTCGAACGCGAGGGAGGACTTTCCGGAGCCGGAGAGTCCGGTGATCACGACGAGGCTATCGCGCGGAATGTCGAGGTTGATATTCTGCAGGTTGTGGGTGCGCGCGCCGCGGATTTTGATGTATTCCATGGATCGAGATAGCCAGGACGAAAGCGCCGGAGATTGGCGAACAAGGATTAGATGGTGCCGGAATGCAATATTTCCAATGCAACCTGCTAATATACGCAATTCCCGAGGACTAACTCAACTTATTTCAAGAGGGACACGCATGGCGAAAGCAAAAGACAACGGCGCGGCGATGACGCCGGCGGAGCGACGATCGGCCGGCAGTCTGGCGAGCATTTTCGGGCTGCGGATGCTGGGGATGTTTCTCATCCTGCCGGTGTTTTCCCCCTATGCGAAGGGGCTCCCGGGCGGCCAGAATGCCACGCTGATCGGACTCGCCCTCGGGGCCTATGGCCTGACCCAGGCGCTGTTGCAATTGCCTTTCGGCATGCTCTCCGACCGCTACGGCCGCAAGCGGATGATTTATCTGGGTCTTGCGATATTCGCCGCAGGCAGTTTCGTGGCGGCGGCCGCCCACACCCTCTACATCATCATCCTCGGGCGCTCGATTCAAGGCGCGGGCGCGATTTCCGCCGCGGTGACCGCGCTTACGGCCGATCTGACGCGCGAGGAGCATCGCACCAAGGCGATGGCGATGATCGGCACCACGATCGGACTGACCTTCGCGATCTCGCTGGCGCTCGGCCCGGCGCTCTATGCGCTGATCGGCATTCCCGGCATTTTTGCGCTGACCGGCGTGTTGGCTATTGTCGCGATGGGGGTCGTCAAGTGGGTCGTGCCCGATCCTGTGGTCAGCCATTTCCATTCCGACGCCGAGGCCTCGACCAACAAACTCAGGGAGGTGCTGCGCAATCCCCAACTCCTTCGCCTCGATTTCGGGATCTTTTCCTTGCATGCCGCCCAGATGGCGATGTTCGTGGTGCTGCCGTTTGCCTTGGCGAAGACCGGGGGCATCAACGAATCGGATCACTGGAAAATTTATTTGCCCGTGATGCTGGTCTCGTTCATTATCATGGTGCCTGCCATCATTTATGGCGAGAAGCGCGGCAAGCTCAAACAGGTATTCGTGGGGGCTGTGGCCCTGATGGTGGTGACCCAGGCCTCCATGATCGATGCGATCCACCACTTCTGGGGCATCGTCGGGCTGTTGCTGGCGTATTTCATTGCCTTCAACATCCTGGAGGCGACCTTGCCCTCGCTGATTTCCAAAATCGCGCCGGCGGCCTCCAAGGGGACGGCGATGGGCGTCTACAATACATCGCAGTCGCTGGGACTTTTTACCGGCGGCGCGGTGGGGGGCTACCTGTCCTCGGTGTTCGGGGCGTCGGGCGTGTTTGTCTTCTCGACGGTGCTGATGGCGGTGTGGTTCCTGGCGGCGACGGGCATGAAGGCGCCGGCGGCGGTGCGTTCGCAAATGTACCATCTCGGCGGGTTGAGCGCCGAGCGTGCACGTGAGCTTACCGCGAAGCTGACCAAATTGAGCGGCGTCGCTGAAGCGGTCGTGTTGGCTGACGAAGGGGTGGCCTTGCTGAAGGTCAGCCAAGGCGGCTGGGATGAACAGGGAGCGTTGGAGTTGATCGGGGGGATGTGATATGGCATCGGTGAACAAAGTCATTTTGATCGGAAATCTCGGCGCGGACCCAGAGGTGCGCTACATGCCGAGTGGAGACGCCGTGACGAGCGCGCGTCTTGCGACGACCGACACATGGAAAGACAAGAATGGCGAGAAGCAGGAGCGGACCGAATGGCATCGCGTGTCGTTCTTCGGGAAATTGGCCGAGATTGCCGGCGAATACCTGAAGAAGGGAAGCGCCGTGTATGTGGAAGGGCGCCTGCAGACCCGCAAATGGCAGGACAAGGATGGCCAGGAGCGCTATACGACTGAGATCGTCGCCGACCGCATGCAGATGCTGGGCGGGCGTGGCGCCGCGGGCGGACCATCGGCCTCGGTTCCGACGGAATCCGCGTCCGCGCCGGCGCCCGGCTCGCGCGCCGGCGGAACCGGCGGATTCGATGATTTCGAAGATGATATTCCTTTTTAGATCTGACCTTGACATAAGTTGTAAATAAGATCCCGGTAAGCCTTGTGCTTACCGGGATTTTCGTTTCCGTCACGAGATTAACGCGACCGGCCTTCAGCCGGCAGGTTTCGCCGCGCTCCGACTGTTCGGTGTTGGCAGCCGGATGTACGCCCAGGACGTGCGACCGTGCGATGGTTTTGCAGCGCAGGCCGCATGTGCCGCGGATTCAGTCCGCGCGGGCCCGCCCCCTAATCTTCCCTCTTCAGAGGGCGGTTTCTTGGTTCAAGGGAGAAAACGTGAACAAGACCCTGACACAGATTCTGAGACACGCTTTGCTGGCTGCCCTGGCGACATTTTTTTCAGCATTCACCGCAGGAGCAGCCCAAGCCGCCCCACAACTTCAGATGCAGATCAACGCGAACACGCTAGGCCCCCTGATTCAGGAGCACAATCTGGAAGCCCGCGCGTATTTCATGCAAGTCGAACAGATCGTTGCGCATAAAGTCAGAAAATTGCGTGTGGCCGAAGAGCGTAACGATATCGCCCAAATGGGCCATCCGGTCGAACTGCCTACGGGGATCTGCGATGCCATCGTCAGCATCAAGCCGGATGGCACCGTGTTCCGCACGGAACTGGGGGCATGCCGACATCAGGCCCTCGGCGTCACGCTGAAAGAGGCCATCAACGAGGCTTCTCCGCTGCCTCCGCCAGGGCAAGCCTATAACCTGACAATTGCGGTCAACGCTAATGTCCCGACCCCAGGTTACGACGGCAATTGAACTGCGAGGGGGCTGATCGTCTGCGCCGGGGAAGAGGTGCAATTCTCGTCGATCCCGGTATGCCCGCCTTGGCAAGTCAAGCGCACGGGCGGAGTCTGTGTATTGCCGATCCCCGTTGCCGACGGCATGCAAGCAAGCAAAGAACTGACGGGACGCGCTCACATGAGATGCTTGGTGATTGAAGATGACGCGGACACCTCCCGGTATGTCTGCAATGGGTTGAAGGAAGCGGGGCATGCGGCCACGCCATGCGGCAACGGACTCGATGGCCTGCACTACGCCGTCAATGAAAACTGGGACGCCATCATTCTCGATCGCATGTTGCCTGGCCAAGTCGACGGCTTGTCGATCGTCGGCAAATTGCGGGATCTCGGGAAGCGCACGCCCGTGTTGATCATCAGCGCGCTGACAAGCGTCGATGAGCGCGTGCGCGGACTGCGGGCCGGCGGCGACGACTATATCTCCAAGCCGTTTGCCTTCTCCGAGCTGCTCGCGCGCCTTGAGGCCTTGCGCCGCCGTGCCTGCCCTGGACAAGAATCGATGCGGCTGCAGGTGGCGGATCTCTCCCTCGACAAGCGCACCTTTCAGGTCGTCAGGGCCTCGCAATCCATCAACCTGCAGCCGCGGGAGTTTCGCCTGCTCGAGTACCTGATGCGTCACGAAGGGCAGGTCGTGACGCGGACCATGCTGCTCGAAGCCGTCTGGGACTGCCATTTCGATCCCCAGACCAACGTCATCGACGTTCAGATCAGCCGGCTGCGAAACAAGATCGACAAGGGGTTTTCCCCTGCATTGATCCATACGGTACGGGGCAGCGGCTACGTGCTTGCCGCCCGCGAATCTGCTCCATTGGCGGCCGACGCGCCTTGATGCGGCGCCGACGAAAGGCGAGGTGAACACTCCGCCATGAGACGATGCCCGTTCCCGCCCGCGCCGGGCGTTGATCCGGCGTCCGCGGCCTGATGGTCGTCCTTCGACGCTCCGTCACCACGCAGCTCGCGCTCGCCTACGGGCTGGTGGTCGCCGCCTCCGTCGCCCTGGTCTCCGCCGCGTTGTTTTTCGGCACGATCGGGGTTTTGAACCGGGCGGTGGACGCCAAGATCGAACGCGTTTCAAACCGCCTGATGCAAAATGACGGCAAAGGGCCCGCGTACGCCGTTCTTGCGCGCAGAATCAACCGGCTGCTCGCCGACGGCATCAACAGCGACACGGAGATTTATCTGCTGCTCTCGCCCGGAGGGCGGCCCGTCGCCGGCAACATCTCGACTTGGCCGGACGCTTCGACGCCCTTTTCACGACCCGTGACCCGCCATGTGATCAGGGTCGGACGACCATCTTTGGCGCGGATCATCGTCCGGCGGCTGCCCGGCGGGGCACGCCTGTTCGTCGGCAGCGACCTGCGCCCCGAAGCGCTGATCCACACCCTCGTCGTGCGCGCCCTCATCGCGGGCGCAGGCTTGTCCCTCATTCTCGTCGTCATCGGAACGGTCTATCTTCGGCGCCAGATCGAGCGCCGCATCGCCGAAATCGGCCGTACCGCACGGGAAATCGAGGCGGGAGACCTGACCCGCCGCGTGCCGTCCTTCGGCGACGACGAGTTCGGACGCCTGGGTCTCGGCATCAACCGTATGCTCGATCGGATAGAGAATCTGATGGATGGGGTGAGGCATGTCTCGAATGCCATCGCGCATGATCTGCGCACGCCACTGGCCCGCGTCCGCGCCCGCCTCGAGGAGGCGTTGAGGCCCGGGCGTTCCCGGGAAGAACTCTCAGAGGCGGCCACGGAAGCCATTGAGGGGATCGACACCCTCATTCGGGTGTTCGAGAAGCTCCTGCAGATCGCCGAAGCCGAGTCGGGGATGCGCACGCGCTCTTTCGAGACCGTCGACCTGAATCGGGTCGTCCACGATATGGTCGAGCTCTATGATGCCATGGCCGAACAAGAACAGGTGGGCTTGACGACATCCGGTGAGGCGCCCGTTCTCGCCTTGGGCGATCGCGACCTGCTCGCGAATGCAGTGGCGAGCCTCATCGACAATGCCATCAAATACGGGGGGGCGGGGGCCCAGGTGCAGGTTTCGGCTTCTTCCGACAGCCGTTGTCTCCATCTGACAGTCCAAGACAACGGACCCGGGATCCCCTCCGAAGAAATCCCGCGGGTCACGGAACGCTTCTATCGTCTCGACCAAAGCCGCAGCCTCTCGGGCAACGGCCTGGGGCTGTCCATCGTGCGCGCCATCGCGACGCTCCACGGCGGCTGGCTCGAACTTCGGAATGCGTGCCCCGGGTTGGTGGCCCGTATCGTCCTGCCCACGGCGCGTGACGCGGCGGACGAGGATTCGCCGACACGCATCGCGTGAGCGGGCCAAAGCTTTCCAATCCGTAATCGTCCCGATAGCTGGCGGCAAGGCGGCCTGTGCTACGATTTTTCGTGCCTGCCCGGAGCAGCGGATGCCCTTGATGGCGCGTCGCCGCGTGTCAAAAGCGTCCGGCAGGGCGGCGTGCCTCTGATCGGTGGTCTGACCCGTCGCCGGCCGCGGCGCGCAGACGCGATTCGGGCTGCATTCAGCCGCCGGAGGGTCCGCAAGGCCATGGCGGCGCTTGCACGATTCCCTCGCAACGCGCAGGCCTGTTGCGCCCCAATGGTCTCAAACAAGCCCCAACACCATAGTCTGGTGGGTCCGCATGCTGAAAGCCTATCTTCTCATCGCCGGGATGCTGGTTATCCTGCTGCCCATCTTTGGGGCCATCATCTGGGCCATGAAGCCCAGTCACGCCGATGCCCATGGGCAGTCCATCCTCATGGACGATGACCTGGATTTGCTGGGCAGTTTACGCGGGCAGCGCCCCGCCCCCGATGATGGTCAGGCGGCGGCCGGTGCGCCTGGCGCGCAGCAGTCACCGGCAGACCCGCAGACCTCCCGCACGGCCGAGGACTCGGACCTGAAGGGCGACGCGAGGCGGGCGCAGGGTGCGCGGCCGGCATCCCCAACCTCCGGCGCTGACCCGCGGCCGGGAATTGGGCCGCTTGGCCGGCGCCTGTGGGTGCGGCTGGGCGATACGTTCCAGCTTCTCGGATTGCGGGGAGGCAAGGGCTTGGCCCTGGTGGGCGCACTGGCGGCACTGGTGTGGCTGGCCAGCGGCATCTATCTCGTCCAGCCGGACGAGCAGGGCATCGTGCTGCGGGTCGGGCGCTGGGTCGCCACGACGGGCCCGGGCCTGCACTACCATCTGCCCTGGCCCGTGGAAGCGCTCAGGCTGCCCAAGGTGACGCAGATTCGGCAGCTCGAGCTGGTTGACCTGGGCGAAGGGGCGATGCCCACGGGCGATGAGAACCTTGTCGACGCCAAGGCCACGGTCTTCTGGCGCATCGGCAATGCGGGGGAATTCCTGTTCAATACCAAGGATCCCGAACTTGCGCTGCAGGTCGCCGCGGAGAGCGCATTGACCAACGTCATCGCGCGCACGCCCATCGAGGCGGCGATGGCCACCGGGCGCCAGCAAGTGGCCGACGAGGCGCAGGCGCTGCTGCAGCGCTGGCTGGATGAGGAACGTTCCGGGATCGTGGTCACCGACGTGGTGCTCCAGAGCGTCGATCCACCGTCGGAAGTGATCGATGCCTTCAATGACGTTCAGCGGGCGCGGGCGGACGAGGCCCGCGAGCGCAACGTGGCGCTCGCCTACCGAAACAAAATCCTGCCTGCCGCGCAGGGCGAGGCCAACCGCATATTGGCGGACGCCGCCGCCTACCAGAGCCAAGTCGTCGATCTTGCCCAAGGTCAGGCCAAGCGCTTCACCGCCTTGGACGCGACGTACCGCAACGCCCCCAACGTGACCGCCTGGCGGCTGTATCTCGACAGCATCGATGCGGTCCTCAAGAAGGCGAATAGGGTGATCGTCCTTGATTCCTCCGCAAAGTCGGTGCCCGGCGTGATACCCTACCTTCCCCTGCACAGCCAGGGCTCCACGCCCGCCGGGAGCCGGCGATGAAGGCCCGGCGCTGGCGCGGCATCGGGTGGGTCCTGGGTTTCGCCGGCCTATGGGTGCTTTCCTTGGCGCTCTATATCCTGCCCGAGGGTCAGGCAGCCCTGGTGCTGCGCGACGGCGCGCCGATCGCCGTCGAACGGCGGCCGGGACTGAAAATGAAGATTCCCCTGATCGACGCGGTGCAGTATTTCGACACCCGGCTTCAGATGTTGGCGCCGGGTCCCGAGGAAGTGATCCTGGGCGACGAAAAGCGTCTGTCGGTGGCGACCTACACCCGCTACCGGATCGTCGATCCCCTGCGCTTTTATCAGGCGCTGGGCGATGAGCGGCAGGCCGAGGCCCAGTTGGGCATGCTGGTCAGCGGCGCGCTTCGCCGCGAGCTCGGCACCGTCCCCCTGACCGACCTGCTTTCCTATCGCCGAGAGGCGCTCACCAGAGCCATCCAGCAGCACGTCGCCGCCCAGGCCCGTCCGCTGGGCGTCGAGGTGCTTGAAGTGCGTCTGCATAGCGCGGACCTGCCGCCGTCGACCAGCCAGGCGTTCTACGCCCGCATGCGTTCGTCCCGTGAGCAGGAGGCTGATCAGTTGCGTGCGCAAGGGGCGGAGACGGCCCAGGAGATCGAGGCCAAGGCGGACGAGGAGCGCACCGTGATCCTGTCGCAGGCGCAACGCCAGGCCACCATCATCCGCGGCAACGCGGATGCCCAAGCGAACCGCATCATGGCCGCCGCCTACGGCAGGGACCCGAAGTTCTATCGACTCTTCCGTGCCCTGCAGACCTACAGCGGGCCGTTGGCCGACGCGCACGCCACCCTGGTCCTTACGCCGGATGCCGCTTCGCTTCGCGATTTCATCCACGGCCCCTCGCTGCGCCGGCCGTGAAGGCGCGGGAGGAGCATCCATGATACAGGCCGAGCAGACGTTGTCGCTGCGCACGCTGAAGCGAGTGGCCCTGGCCGTCGGACCCGGCTTGGTGGTCATGCTGGCGGATACCGACGCCGGCAGCGTGATCACCGTGTCGCAAAGCGGCGCGCAATGGGGCTACAGGCTGCTGCTCCTTCAGTTCATGATCATTCCGCTCCTGTTTGTCGTCCAGGAGCTGACGGTCCGGCTGGCGTTGGCCACCGGCAAAGGCTATGGCGAACTCATCCTTCAGCGTCTGGGCCGCCCGCTGGCGCTGGTCGCGATGGGCACGCTGGGGGTGAGCTGCTTCGGCGCGCTGGTGACCGAGTTCAGTGGGATGGCGGGCGTCGGGCAGTTGTTTGGGGTCCCGGTGGACGTGATGGTGACCGCCGTAGGCGGGCTGGTGTTCCTCATGGTGCTCACGGGCAGCTATCACTCGGTGGAACGGGTCGCGATCGTCCTGGGGGCATTCGAGCTGGCCTTCCTGGTGGTGGCGTGGCACGCGAAGCCGGATTGGCGCCTCCTGGCCGACGGGCTTCGGCACCTGCCGCTGTCGAGCCCCGGCTATCTGTATCTGTTGGCGGCCAATCTGGGCACCAGCATCATGCCCTGGACAGTGTTTTACCAGCAGTCGGCATTGATCGACAAAGGGGTGAGCCTCGCGGAGCTCAGGACCGCCCGTATGGACACCTTGGTGGGGGCGGTCCTTTGTCAGGTGGTCACCGCCGCCGTGCTGATCGCTGCCGCGGCCGCCTTCGGCCACCGCGGGGGTGTCACGCTGGACAGTGTGCCGCAGATTGCCGATGCGTTCACGCCGGTACTGGGCGCGGGCGTGGGCGAAGTGGTGTTCGCCATGGCCTTGAGCGGCGGCGCGCTGGTCGCAACGATCGTGGTCAGCCTGTCGGCGGCCTGGGCGATGGGCGAGATTACCGGGGTGCGCCATTCGCTGGCTGACCATCCGCGCGACGCCCCGTGGTTCTACCTGGTCTTCGGCGCGTTGCTGGTGGCTGCCGGCGCATGGGTGGCGTCAGGCATCAACCTCGTCCGGTTGTCTATCGCGATCGGGGTGGTCAATGCGCTTTTGCTGCCGGTGGTGCTGGGCTTCCTGTACTGGCTGGCACGGCGCGAATTGCCGGAGCCGTATCGCCTCAAGGGGACTTACGCGCGAATTGTCGGCGGGATGTTCCTCGCCGTGGCGGCTCTCGGCCTGTATGCCGGCATTGCCGGCTCGCTGGCATAGGGCGGCGACACATGGGAGTCGGCCATCTCGCCCATGCCGTCGGCTTGACCGCGCAGGTTTTCTTCCTGGATCTGCTGCTCAGTGGCGACAACGCCCTCGTGATCGCACTGGCCTGCCGCGGATTGCCGAAACCCCTGCTGACGCGCGCGGTGATGCTGGGCACCGTGCTTGCCATCGTCTTGCGCGTGGCGCTGACCGCTTTCGCCTCCGTGCTGCTCACGCTGCCGCTGGTCAAGCTCCTCGGTGCCGTCGCTCTGGTGAGCATCGCCCTGAAGCTCCTCCTGCCCGACGAAGACCCGGCGGCGGACGCCGGGCACTCCGGGGCAGGGCCCGACGGATTGGTGTCGGCCATTCGGATCATCGTCACCGCCGACGTCTTGCTGAGTCTCGACAACGTCGCGGCGCTGGCCGCCGTGACCCAGGGGCATCTCCTGCTTCTCGCTCTGGGCGTGTTGCTGAGCGTCCCGCTGCTGATGTACGGCAGCCTTTTCGTGACGCGACTGGTGCGCGAGTATCCGCTGCTGGTCCCGGCCGGCAGCGCATTGCTGGCCCTGATCGCCGGCCGTTTGGCCCTATCCGATGCGCTGCTGGCTTCGTGGGTGACCGAGAAAGCGCCGGCGCTTGGCGTCGTCGTGCCGGTCGCCTGCGCGGTTTTCGTGCTCGCCGAGGCGCGCATCGTGCAAGAGCAACGCAACCGGTTGTCCGGGCCGCTCTTGGTCCCCGCACCGCAGGCCACCTCCTTCGGCGGGCGGGATGGCTTGGTCGATGGCCCTCCGCAGCCCGGCGCACCGGATCGGTCCGCCGGCGAGGGTGGGGATGGTCTTGCGCAACGATCAAGAACCACGTAAAAATCACCCGTCCGGGCGCGATGAGTCGCAGCGCGCGGGGCGCCCTCCAAATGCGAGACGATGGTCGTGCATCTGCGCGCGCAAGACGATCAGGAGGTGCTCGATTGCGCGCCATTGCCGACAGCGAAAACAACAAAACAACAAAACCATGAGGAGGCAGGAATGAGGCTTTGGGGACACAAGGCGGATGGCTCGCAGGCAGAAATTGCCCGGTTGACGGCCGAACTCGGAGAAATGAATTCCCAGGTTGCACTGGCCAAGGCGCGCGCCGATGCCGCCGAAGAACGGGCGTCGGCATCGGCGGCAAGAATCGCGCTCTTGAGCGACGTGCTGGCGAATATGTCGATGTTTTCACAGACCATGACAGTGACACAATCCTCGCTGGCCACTCTGGCCAACAACATGCGGGAAGAGAAGGACCGGTCTGCCGACGCGCAAGGATTATCGCTCGACAGCGGGCAGTCGATTGATCGCATTGCGAGGAATCTGTCTAAATTGGCGGAGGCCTCCGAGGGCGCCGCCGGGAAAGTGGGCCAGCTGGACGAGCGCGCGCAGCAGGTTGGCGGCATTCTGAAGCTCATCAAGGATATTGCCGATCAGACGAATCTTCTGGCACTCAACGCCGCGATCGAGGCGGCCCGTGCGGGGGAGGCCGGACGCGGATTTGCCGTCGTGGCCGACGAGGTGCGCAAACTGGCCGAGCGCACCGCGAATGCGACGGCCGACATCGCCAATCTCGTGCAGATCATCCGGGCCGACAGCGCGGGCAGCCGCGACCAGATGGCTCAGCTGGCTGCGCAGGCCGCAACGTTCAGTCAGGATGGCCAAGCGGCTGCCGGCACGATGCGGCGCCTCCTGGAAATGTCCGGCCATATGGAGCAAACCATCGCCGCGTCCGCGCTGCGCGGGTTCTGTGAACTTGCCAAGGTGGATCATCTGATCTACAAGTTCCGCGTCTATCAGGTCATTCTTGATCTGTCGGACGAAGGCGAGAGCCACTTTGCAGACCACCATACCTGCCGGCTGGGCCAATGGTATTACGAGGGGGAAGGCAAGGAATGTTTTTCCCAGTTGCCCGGATACCGCGAAATCGAGTCTCCCCACACCAAGGTTCATGAGTCTGCGCTTGCGGCGCTGCGTGCGCATGCCGGGGGCGATGAACGCGGCGCGGTACAGGCCGTGTCCGAAATGGAAAAGGCGTCGATGGCCGTCTTGGAGGGGTTGGAGCGCATGGCGCAACAGGGCGAAGCGGATCGAAGTCTGTTGTGTCGGCACTGACGGCGCCGACGGTCCTCGGCCTGGCGTGAGCGTCTGACGGGGGGCGGGCCCCCCTCGTCGATCCGGCGGTTGATCCCGCTCGCGCCCTCGCCTTCTATGCCCCTTCCGGCCCGCGCCCGGGATGCGTCTCAACCGCGACCGGCATAACACCCCGAAACACTCCCGCAGGAACGGTCCCGTCCAAAGGCGACGCCGGTCCTTGCTCCTGCGAAACGGCTGCGGCCGCTTCGATCCTCATTCGAGTCGCCGGCGCACGCTCCGGCACGGCAAAGATCCGTTTGTCGCTCCGCAGCGGAGCGTCCCACCCAGATGCGTCGCACCATCCACCGCCGTCCATGGCCTCGGAAATGCCCGTGCGCCAAGCCCTCAGAGCCGTTCTCCGCTGTCTCCGCCGACGGTGTAAAGAGGACAATGATGTATATTTATTAAGAGGGAGGCGGTTTCCGGTTCATGCCGATGGCCGGGTCATGCGCCGCCGTTCGCGAGCCCATTACAGACTGTCAATACGGAGCCCCATATGGAATCAGGACGCAGATTCGCAGTTGCCGCAATGCTGGTGGCCATGGTGTTCTCCGGCTCCGCCCTAGCCCAGTGGGGAGGGAGGGGTTATCGGTTCAACCAGGGCAATACCCCCGGATGGACGCTGATGACGCCGGCCGAGCGCACGGCCTATCGGGACCAGATGCTCTCTGCGAAAACCTATCGAGAATGCCACACGATCTGGGTCACGCACCGCAAGGCGATGGAAGCGCGGGCCAGGGAAAAGGGCGTCACGCTGAATACGCCCCGTTTCAATGCATGCGATCGAATGAAGGCGCGCGGGCTCATCAAATAGCCGGCGCTCCTCTTTGCACGAGACCGGACGGCGCAGCCCAGTAAAGGGGAGAAGGGCGCTGCCGTCCCGGCCGCGCCTCGCGCGCAGGGCCGGGTTTCTCTTCGCAACTGTTGCGGAGCGCGAATCGTCTCGGGCTTATCGGGGATAGACGTGAGCATGACGCGAGGGGCGGGTCCCTCTACAAGGACGATTTCCGATGGCCGGCGCACCGACGTGGGCCGACTGGCGGGGGCGTATGCGCTCCTCCCGCACGGCATGGGGACTTCGTGTGACGTGCCCTGCCCCGAGCGAGGCCCTTCATGAGCGCCCCTGCTTCACAATGCCCTGCCGGACTGAGCGTGGCGGAGGCCGCCCGGCGTCTGCGCGCGGAAGGTCCCAACGCGTTGCCCAGCGGAGCACGGCGGACGGCGTGGGACATCGCGCGGGACGCGAGCCGCGAGCCGATGTTCGTGCTCCTCTTCGGCGCGGGCTTGCTTTACCTTTCGTTTGGCGACGTGCGCGAGGGGTTGACGCTGTTCGGGTTCGTGGTGGTCATCGTGGCCATGACGCTCTACCAGGAAGGCAAGGCCGAGCGGGCGCTGGAGGCGCTGCGCGATCTGACCAGCCCGCGGGCGCGGGTGGTGCGCGAGGGCGCCGTGCGCCACATTGCCGGCGCGCAAGTGGTTCGCGGGGATGTCTTGCTGCTGGGCGAGGGCGAGCGTGTGCCCGCGGACGGCATTTTGCTGTCCGCCAACGACCTCCAGGTGGACGAGTCGTTGCTGACCGGCGAGGCGCTTCCCGTGCGCAAGCGCGCGGCCGCAGACAGCCTTCCGCCGGCGCGTCCGGGGGGCGAGGACACGCCGTTTGCCTTTGCCGGGACGATGGTCGTCGGGGGCCAGGGCGTCATGACGGTGCGCGCGACGGGTGCGCGCAGCGAGATCGGGCGCATCGGCATCGCGCTGGAGACGATTGCGCCGGAGGAATCGCCCCTCAAGCGACAGACCGCGCTGCTGATCCGCAATCTGGCGCTGCTCGCGCTGGCGGTCAGCGTCTTGCTCACCCTCCTGCAGGGACTGCTGCGGGGCGACTGGCCGGACGCCGCATTGGCCGGCATCGCGCTGGCCATGTCGCTGCTGCCCGAAGAATATCCCGTGATCATGACGGTGTTTCCCGCGCTTGGGGCTTGGCGCCTGGCGCGCGAGCGTGTGCTCACGCGACGGATATCCGCCATCGAGGCGCTGGGGGCCGCCTCGATCCTGTGCGTGGACAAAACCGGCACCTTGACCCAGAACCGCATGCAGGTCGCCGAACTGTATGCCCGGGGGCGACGGCAGGAGGCCGCACCGGACGCCCCCGTACCGGCGTCTTTCCACACCCTCATCGAGTTCGCGGTGCTCGCCAGCGAGATTGCGCCCTTCGACCCGATGGAGCAGGCGTTTCATGCCCTGGCCCGGCAAGCCTTGCCGGAGTCCGCATGGGCGCATCCGGGCTGGTCGCTGGTGCATGAATACTCCCTTGGGGTCGACTTGCGCGCCATGGGCCACGTTTGGCATCCGGCTCGAGACGGCGCATTCATCGTCGCCGCGAAGGGGGCGCCCGAAGACATCCTGGCGCTGGGTCGGGAATCGGATGACGGGCGGTCGGCGGCGCTGGCTGCCGCCGATGCGATGGCCTCGCGCGGCATGCGGGTCATCGCGGTCGCTCATGCGACCTTTGCGGGCGGCGACTGGCCGGCCGACCTGCACGGATTCGACTTCGCATTCCTGGGGCTGCTGGGGCTCGCCGATCCGCTGCGCGAAGGCGTTCGGGAGGCGGTCGGGCAATGCCGCGAGGCCGGCATCCGCGTGCTCATGATCACCGGCGACTATCCGGCCACGGCACGGGCGATCGCCGAGCGGGCGGGGCTCGCGCCGGGCGAGGTGATCAGCGGGGAGGAGATCGCCTCGCTGCGCGCTGAGGACCTGCGGGTCCGGCTCCATGGCGCGCAGGCGTGCGCCCGCATCACACCCGAGCAGAAGCTGCGCATCGTGCAAGCCCTTCAGGCCGAGGGGGCGGTCGTGGCCATGACCGGTGACGGGGTCAACGATGCGCCGGCATTGAAGAGCGCGCACATCGGCATCGCCATGGGCGGCCGGGGCACGGACGTCGCGCGCGAGGCGGCGGCCCTCACCTTGCTGGACGACAACTTCGTGTCGATCGTGTCGGCCGTGCGCCTGGGGCGACGCATCTTCGACAACATGCAACGGTCGATGTCCTACATCCTCGCGGTCCATGTGCCGATCGCGGGAGGGGCGCTGCTGCCGGTGCTGGCCGGCTGGCCTGCGCTGCTCTCGCCGATGCATATCGCGTTCCTCGAACTGATCATCGGTCCGGCGTGTTCCCTGGCTTTCGAGGGGGAACCTGCCGATCCCGGGCTGATGCGCCGCCCGCCCCGGGCGTCGCAAGTGCCCCTGTTTGCCCGTGACCGGATCGTTCTGGCGGCGGTGCAGGGGGGATTGTTGTTGGCGGCGGTGATCGCCGTTTACGGGTGGGCGCTTGCGCATATGCCCGAGGACGCCGCGCGGGCGGCTGCCTTCGTGGCGATGGTGACGGGCAACCTGACCTTGTTGCTCTCCTTCCGCTCGCAGACTTATTCGATCATCGAGACGCTCCGGCGTCCCAACCCGATTCTATGGGCAATCATCGTGGCCTGCGTGGTGTTGCTGGCCGGTGTCATCTACGTCCCGGGACTGCGGGACGCCTTTCGGATGAGGGCGCCGATGCCGGCGTTCCTGGGGGCCGGCGTGGGGGTCGGCATGGTCTCGGTCCTATGGTTTGAGGCCATCAAGTGGGTGGGCCGGCGTCTCGAACGCCGTCGCAGTAGCCTGCGTGCACGATGAGCGGAGCCTGAAGGGGCATTGGGAGGGGGGGCCGCCGGGCGGCACCCACCCTGACTATAAATAGCTGTTGGCGGTAGGTGTGCCATGAAGAAAAGTACTCGCGTATCGGTACGGCAGCCGCGGTGCGGGCGCAAGCACCTGGCTTGGGTGATCGGCGTCTTGTTTTGCGCGGCCGAGTCCGCCCGGGCCGATCCACCCACGCTCACGCCCGGGGTGAGCGCGGGGCCGCCGGCGATCTCGGGAGAGCTCTTGCGTCAGCAAGGCAATCCCGCCGTCCCGGTGACGCCCATATCTCCAACCGACGTGCTGTCGCCGGAGGCCTTGTCTTCCGCCAAGCCCCAACCGGGCGGATTGCGCGCCGGCTCGTTCCTGTTCTACCCGGATCTGTCCGTGTCCGAGCTTTACGACAGCAATCTTTATTCGACCCGTACGGACGAGGTCCATGATTGGGCGACGGTCTGGTCCCCAACGCTGGCCGTCCGCTCCAACTGGGCGCATCACAGCCTGAATTTCTGGACCGGGGCCGATGCCGAGCGCTATCGCACGCACAGCAGCGAAGATGTCACGGACGAATGGTTCGAGGGCCAGGGACGCTACGATATTTCCCAGAAAAGCAATGTCTACGCCGGCGGCGGGATCAGCCGCAATCATGAGGACCGCTACAACATCGATCCGGCGCGCACCGGTCTGACGCCGACGGTCTTCTGGGACACCAAGGCGAACGCCGGCGGGTTCCACCGGTTTGGCCGCACGTCGCTGCGCATCGGTGCCACCTATGAGCATTTGCGCTATGAAAACGTCGCGGCGCCCGCCGGCGGGATGATCGACAACAGCGATCGCGACGTGACCCTCACTTCGGTGGGCGGACGGGCGGCCTGGCAGCTGACACCCAGGTACCAGGCTTTTGCCCAGATGGCCACCGATACGCGCCGCTACGACATGAGCGGCGTCGGCCGGGATTCGAACGGCTACCGGGCCGCGGTCGGCCTCGGGCTCGACCTGGGCGGCAACAACACGGCCGAAGCCTATTTCGGCCACATGCGGCAACGTTACGACAACAGCGCCTATTCCACCCTCAGCAAGCCTTATTTTGGCGC
Organism: Pseudomonadota bacterium; assembly: GCA_021817985.1. Lineage (GTDB taxonomy): Bacteria > Pseudomonadota > Gammaproteobacteria > Burkholderiales > JAKAFK01 > JAKAFK01. The sequence continues at coordinate 16,026 of JAKAFK010000035.1, forward strand.
CAGCGCGAAATTCGCCATTTCTCCCATGGCCTACGTCACCGGCTTCGTGGACCGGACGCTCGAAGAAACCACCCTGCCCGGATCGTCCGGTTATCTCGACACGGTCGTGGGGGCCCGGATCGATCAGGACGTGACGCAGAATCTTGCCGTGAATGGCCGGTTGGCGATAGAGAAAAGCCAGTTCCAGGGCATCGACCGGCAAGACAATTACCTGGATGCCGGATTCGGCGCCAAATACTACGTCAGCCGGGAAATCTACCTCGTTGCCGATTACCGCATGCTGCTGCGCCGCTCGAACGCAACCACGGCGGTGGTGAACGGGGTGCAGGATACGTTCGACTTCGCGCGCAATCAGGCCTTCGTCGGCATCGGCTATACGCCCGGGCGCGTGCCGCGCGCCGATGATCCCGGCGATGCTCTTTCATCGGAGACGGCCGGCGGGGGCGGTTCTCACGGTTCCGCCGCTGCGCCGACGGATTATTCCGGATTGTACCTGGGCGGGCTGCTGGGCGCGAACACCCTGTCCTCGGAGGTCTTCAGTCCCCGGTCGGGCGAAGGCGGCACGGATGAGATGGACATGGCCAACGACGGCGGCGTCAGCGAGGCGGCGTTTGTCGGCTATGGCTGGATGTGGAAGCGCTGGTACGCTGGCGTCGAATTGGAGGGCGGGTCGTCCGATGCCTCGTGGTTTCACCAGAAAAACAAGGCGGACGCCCACACCATGTCGCTGGCGCAGAAGCAGGACTTTGGGGCGAGCCTGCGCCTGGGCTATGCCCTTCAGGGCGGTCTGTTGTATGGGAGCGTCGGCCGGGTCCGCAGTCATCTCAAGACGTACGACACGGAGAACCTCTATGCGGCCACCGGCGCGGCGGCCCTGGATCAGCATGTGAGCGGCACCCGCTATGGCGTCGGCCTCGACATTCCGGCCACCGAACGCCTGTTCGTGCGTACGGCGTACACGTATACGGACTATGGCAGTTACGGGGCCACTTACCAGACCGGGTCTGCGGCGACCACGACCGACCAATACAGTGATGCGGACGGCGTCTTCGAGCTCGGCTTGGGCTGGCGTCTCGGCGGGGCCGGGCGGCAACGCCGCGAGCCGCGTCCGGCGGCAAGTGCCGACGGCGTTGCCGGTTTTTATGTCGGTGCGCAGGTCGGGGCGGATAGCCTGACCACCCGACTCGATGCCGTGCAAAACGATGGCGGCGGATCGGGGTGCACGAACTGTGCCTTTACCGGGGATTTCGGCAAGACTGCGGGCAATTGGGGGTTTTTCACGGGCTACGGTCTGATTTTCCACCGGGTCTATCTCGGCCTGGATCTCGATGCGGAGTCCTCCAACGCCGGCTGGGAGAATGCCCGCACGACCAGCGGCGGCGGGGGACGAACGTTCGGCGTGGAACTGAAGGAAAGCATCGGTGCCGGCGTCCGGCTGGGCTATGTGCTGAGCAACGGTGCCCTGCTGTATGCCCGAGGAGGGCAGGTGCGCAGCCGCTTCGACACCACCTATGCCAAGGGCAATAGCACGGCGACATGGGTCGATCGGGACGACGTGCTGAGCGGAACCCGGTTCGGGGTCGGGGTCGAAGTGCCCGCCTACGGCAAGTTGTTTCTCAAGATGGAATACGACGTGACGCGTTATGGCGCCTACGGGTTCACCACGACGCAGCATCTTTCCGATACCCCCTCGTTCAAGAATGAGGACAGCGTGTTCAACATGGGCCTGGTATTGCATTTCTAGGATTCGCGGCAATGGCATCGAGCAAGCGGCATTGCGCGATGAGCGTCGGAATGACGTCGTTGGGATCTTCGCACTCGGCTTTCCGATGGTTGTTTCGTGGACTTTTTTGAGGAAGACGAAAATGGACAACAGAAGACGGAAACTCCAATGGATCTTGATGGCCGCGAGCGCCGCGGCGTTCGGGGCGATCGCGATGGGGCCGGGTGGACAGCCGATGAGCGGCGGCGCGTTCAGTCTGGTTTCTCCTGCGTGGGCTGCCGAGGGCAGCGGAGGCGGTGGCGGCAGCAGCGGTCACGGCACGCATGGCGGGGGCGGAGAGCATGAGTCGGGCGGCGAGGCGGGCGCCACGCATGGCAGCGGGAGCAGCGGGAATGATCTCATGATGCACGGCGGGAGCGGCTCGGGCGGCGGCGGCCGTCCGGTCTATGGCGGCACCCAGGGCGGCAAGAGCGGCGCGGGCGCCCGACCCAGCGCGACGGGGACGACTCATGGCAGCGGGCAGGGTGGCCCGGGGGAAGACAGCGACCGTCCGATCTGGGCCGGGATCAAGGGCGGCAAGGCCGGGGCGGGGACGAAGCCGACCGGCGCGGGGACGACAAAAGGGGATCTGTACGGCGATTTGTGGGTCATCTTGCGCGATGCGAACGGCGTCCCGATCCTCAATGCCGCCGGACAGGTCCAGCCGATCGATGCCAACGGCAACCTGATTCCGCTGGATGCCGAAGGCCAGCCGCTGGATGCCACGCTGGTGCAGACGGTTGAATTCAGCCGCCTGAGCGTCGCGCGCTCGCCGACGAAGGTGCTCGACAAGGCGCTCAACGAGGCGATCAGCGCGATCACGGCGCCGGGGGCGGTCATCACGCTGGATCCCGCGGGGCGGATCGTGGTGAACGGCACCCTCATCGATTCGCCGCTGGAGAATTTGGCGCTCTATAAGGCAGTGATGACCGACACGCTGCCGACGAACGTGAAAGCGCTCCTGCCGGCCAACCTGTCCGCCGCTTCGCTGCTGGCCGGCGCGGCAGACAAGACCAGCACCATCACGGTTGACACCGTGGAGTACCTCAACTCGATTTTGGGCATCAATCAGGTGACCGATGGCGTGACGACGAAATATTACGACTTTTCGTCGGTGAAATACGACCGCGCCGCCACGTACGACGGGGTGAGCGCCACGGTGCTGGTGAAGCAGAGCGACGGCAGCTATGTGGCCACGCCGGTCAACCTCTACGATGCGGTGTTCAGCGGCTCGAACTGGGTGGATCCGACGCCGACAGGAGGCGCGGCGGATTTTGCGGCCGAAGCGAATGACGCGCTGCGGGTGGTCGAGTTCCTGCACGACAATTCGGCGCCGTGATCACGCGGGCCGGCGGCGTTGCCGCATGGCGCAGCGCCGTTCGGCCCGTGTTTCGGGTCAGCTGAATGCCCCGGTCAATCCGGCGTACACGCCGAAGCCTGCGGTGGCCAGGCAGACCGCGCCGACCAGCCAGGCATAGGCGCCCTTCAATCGATGGCTCTCGGGCAGGGTCTTGATCGCGAGAAGGAACAGGAATCCCAGCACGACGGGGAGCAGCAGGGCGTTCATGACTTCCACGGCGAGGGTCACCGAGATCAGATTGATTCCCGAGGCGACGATGGCGCCGGCGGCCAGCACGCCGAAGGTGAATACCCCGTAGAACCAAGGCGCTTCGCGCGGATGATGCTCGAGGGATCGCTTGTACCCGGCGACTTCACCCAGGCCCCAGGCCGCCGTCAGCGAGACCACGATGGCCGCCACCAGAGCGGCGCCCAGGATGCCGAGGACGAACACCCACTGGCCGGCGGTGCGCCCGAGAAACGGGGTGAGCGCCTCGGCGATCTGCTGGACGGTGTTGAGGGGCGCGTTCGGATTGGTGCGTCCCAGGGTGGCCGCGGTCGTCATCAGGACAGCCGCCATGATCACCTGCGTGACCACCGCGCCCACCGCGGTGTCGAAACGGGCGACCTTGAGGTCCTTGGTGGTCAGTCCCTTGTCGAGCACGGCGGACTGCTGGTAGAAGACCATCCAGGGCATGATGACCGCGCCGACGTTGGCGGCGGCCAGATAGAGATATTTGCTGTCGTGCAGCGGAACGCTGACCAGGCCTTGCATGACGACGTGGGCGTCGGGGTGGGCGAGGCAGACGACGGCGATGAAGGCGAGCTCGAAGGCGCCCAGGGCGATGGCGATGCGTTCCACGGACACGTAGGAGCCCGTCCATACGATCGCCAGCAGCGCGGTCACGGCAAGGATCATGCTGGCCCATGCGGGGATGCCGAACAGAAGCCCGGCGCCGGCGATGCCGGTGAACTCGGTGATGAGGGCGCCGACGCAGGCGAACATGAGGGTCGACACGGACAGCCAGGCCCAACCGGCACCGAAGCGCTCGCGGATCAGTTCCCCATGGCCGCGTCCCGTGACCAGCCCCAGCCGCACGGTGAGTTCCTGGACGACGAACAGGATGGGAATCAGGACGAGCTGGAGCGCGAGCAGCTTGTAGCCCCACTGGGCACCGCTCTGGGCAGCCGTGACGACGCTGCCGGCATCGGTGTCCGCCAGCATGACGACGATGCCCGGGCCGATGACGGTGAGCCAGCGCCGGGCACGTCCGGCGGGAGTCGAGGGTGCGAAGGTCTGGGCCGCGGCGTTATCCAATTTCGTGTGTTCCTTATATAAGAATACGTCTCATTTACAACTATTATGGACCAGAGCGTCTGAATTGTCAACGACCTTGCTCGAGAAAGGGGATTTGGGCGGGCCGCATGAGGCCAGGACGGCGCTGCGTGGGGGCGATCGCCCGAGTCGCGCCGCACCAGGGGCGCCTCTTGCAAATCGCCGAGCCGCCATCATATAGTGCAGTGCGCTTTGGCTCTAGGTATAATTTTGCTTAATTTTTGGAGGTCGTTATGCCTATCTACGAATATCGCTGTTCATCCTGTGGGTTCCAGAAGGAGTATATCCAGAAGATGACCGATGCGCCGCTGGCGTCCTGCCCGGAATGCGGACGCGAGACCTTCGGCAAGATGATCAGCGCCGCAGGCTTCCAGCTCAAGGGGAGCGGGTGGTACCAGACCGATTTCAAGGGGGGGGCGAAGAAGAAGGAAGAAGCGCCCGCGCCCGCGTGCGGAGCAGGCGGCTGCCCGGCTTGCAAGGGATGAAGCGCTACTTCATCACGGGGCTTCTGATTTGGGTCCCCTTGGGGATCACCCTGTGGGTGCTGAGCCTGGTGATCGGCGCCATGGATCAGAGCCTCCTCCTGTTGCCTGCGAACGCTCGGCCGGCGCACTGGCTCGGGATGAACATCCCGGGCCTGGGCACGTTGCTGACCTTGCTGGTGGTCTTTCTGACAGGCCTTTTTACCACCAACATCGTCGGCCAGCGCCTGGTCTTGTTCTGGGAGGCGGCGCTGGGGCGAATCCCGATCGTCAAGTCGATCTACTACAGCGTCAAGCAGGTGAGCGATACCCTCTTCTCCGGGCGGGGCGAGGCCTTTCGCAAGGCGCTGCTGGTCCAATACCCGCGGGCCGGCACCTGGACCATCGCCTTTCAAACCGGCCACCCCGGGGGCGAGGTCGAAGCCAAGTTGACGGGCAGCCATCTGAGCGTGTACGTGCCCACGACGCCGAATCCCACCTCGGGCTTCTTCCTGATCGTGCCCAAGGCGGACGCGATCGAGCTGGAAATGAGCGTCGACGATGCGCTCAAGTACATCATCTCCATGGGCGTCGTGGTGCCGACCGAACGCATTCAGCAACTGGCCAGGACCTACCCCGGGGACTGATTGCCCGCGGGCGCACAGGCAATGTTGGCTATAATTGCGTCTCTCGAAACGGGCCTTGCCCACTGCCTTGATTGGAAACTCACATGCGTACTCATTATTGCGGCCATGTCAACCGCAACCACCTGGGCCAGTCGGTCACGCTTTGTGGCTGGGCCCACCGCCGGCGCGATCACGGCGGGGTCATCTTCATTGATCTGCGCGACCGCGAAGGCGTCGTGCAGGTCGTGTGCGATCCCTCCCGCGTCGAGACCTTTCGCACCGCCGAGCGCGTGCGGGGGGAATTCGTCCTGAAAATCGAAGGGCGCGTCCGGCCTCGGCCCGAAGGCACCGTGAATCCGCACCTCTCCACGGGCGAAATCGAAGTCGAGGTGCGCACGCTCGAAATCCTCAATCCCTCACAGACGCCGCCTTTCCTGCTCGAGGACGAGAATCTGAGCGAAAACGTGCGGCTGACCCACCGCTATCTCGATCTGCGCCGTCCGGCGATGCAGGCGAACCTGAAGCTGCGCTATACGGTGGCCAAGACCATGCGCAACTTCCTGGATACGCGTGGCTTCATCGAGATCGAAACGCCGATGCTGACCCGCTCCACGCCGGAGGGCGCGCGCGACTATTTGGTGCCTTCCCGCGTGCATCCGGGTCAGTTCTATGCGCTGCCGCAGTCGCCGCAGCTGTTCAAGCAGCTGCTGATGGTGTCCGGGTTCGAGCGCTATTTCCAGATCACCAAGTGCTTCCGCGACGAGGACCTGCGGGCCGATCGGCAGCCTGAATTCACGCAGGTGGACATCGAGACCTCTTTCATGACGGCCTCGGGCATCATGGATCTCGTCGAGGAGATGATTCGCCAGGTCTTCCGCAGCGTGCTCGATGTGGAGCTGCCGGACCCGTTTCCGCGCCTGACGTATGCCGAGGCGATGGCCCGCTACGGGTCCGACAAGCCCGACTTGCGCGTGAGCCTGGAGCTGGTTGAGCTCACGGATCTGATGAAGGACATCGAATTCAAGGTCTTCCGCGAGGCGGCGGCGCACCCGGAAGGGCGTGTCGCCGTGCTGCGCGTGCCTGAGGGGGGCAGCCTGTCGCGCAAGGAGATCGATGATCTCACCGATTTCGTGAAGGTCTACGGCGCCAAGGGTCTGGCGTACATCAAGGTGAACAATCTGGCCAAGGGCATGGAAGGCCTTCAGTCGCCGATCCTCAAGTTCTTGCCGGAACAGACCGTGAAGGCCATCATGGAGCGCAGCCAGGCCTCCGATGGCGACCTGCTCTTCTTCGGCGCCGACAAGGCGAAAATCGTCAACGACGCGCTGGGCGCCTTGCGTACCCGGATCGGACATGCGCGGGGGCTCGCGTCCGCCGAATGGAAGCCTCTGTGGGTCGTCGATTTCCCGATGTTCGAGTTCGATGAGGACGCCGGCCGCTGGGTGGCCTTGCATCATCCCTTCACCTCTCCCGCCGACGGACATGAGGATCTGCTCGACGCCGATCCCGGCAAGGCCTTGTCGAAGGCCTATGACATGGTGCTCAACGGCTGGGAGATCGGCGGCGGGTCCATCCGTATCCATCGCCAGGACGTCCAGTCCAAGGTGTTCGACGCCTTGAATCTGGGTGCGCAAGAGGCCCGCGAGAAGTTCGGCTTCCTGCTCGACGCGCTGCAGTATGGCGCCCCGCCCCACGGCGGACTGGCCTTCGGACTCGACCGGCTGGTCGCGCTCATGGCGCGCGCGGACTCGATCCGGGACGTGATCGCCTTTCCGAAGACCCAGCGCGCCAACGACCTCATGACGCAGGCCCCGAACACCGTGTCCGAGGGGCAGTTGCGCGAACTCCACATCAGGCTGCGCCAGGCGGCTGTCGAGGCGCAAGACCCCGCGGGGCATCCGCACTGATGAACGAGGCACCGACGGCCCATGCCCATGCGGACGCGCCCTACAAGGAGCCCGTGTCCGTGCTGGTGGTCATCCACACGCCCTCGCTCGATGTGCTGCTGCTCGAGCGGGCGGATCACCCGGGCTATTGGCAGTCGGTGACGGGCAGCCGGAATCCCGGCGAACCCCTGTACGATACGGCGGTGCGGGAGGTCTACGAGGAGACGGGGCTTTCGCCGGGACAGTATGTGCTGACCGATTGCGGCCAGGAGACGGTCTACGAGATCTACGCGGAGTGGCGCCATCGGTATCACCCGGGCGTGACCCACAACACGGAACACCTCTTCCAGTTGGTCGTGCCGGAGCCCCTGCCCGTCAAGGTGTCGCCGGCCGAGCATTTGGCGTACGTCTGGGTGCCGCGCGAACGGGCACGCCAGATGGTCTTCTCGCCCAGCAATGCCGCCGCCCTCGGCCGCCTGTCGCCGGCCGGCCGGCATGGCGCGTGACGGGTCCGCGCATCCGGGACGCGGAATATGGTATCGTTATAAATGAGGATTTCAAGGTATTGACACCTTATTTCCCGTTTCCGATGCGCCTGGCGCCATGCATAGAACCCTTCATGTAGCCACCTACAATATCCATAAAGGATTCTCGCAGTTTAGCCGGCGCATGACCGTGCATGAATTGCGCGAGGAGCTCCGCGGGCTTCACGCGGATGTCGTCTTCTTGCAGGAAGTGCTGGGCACGCATGCCGGCCACGCCGAACGCTACGAGAACTGGCCCGAGACCCCCCAATACGAGTTTCTGGCGGACGCGATCTGGTCCGATTTTGCGTATGGACGCAACGCGGTCTACGAGGAAGGCCATCACGGCAACGCGATCCTGAGCCGCTATCCGATCGAGCGCTGGGAAAACGAGGACGTCTCCGCCCACCGTTTCGAGAGTCGCGGGCTCCTGCATTGCGAGATCGCCGTCAACGGATGGGATGAGCCCTTGCACTGCGTGAACGTGCATCTGGGGCTGTTCGCGCGCGATCGGCGCAAGCAGCTCCTGGCTTTGAAGGAGCGCATGTTGCGCCTGGTCCCGCCGCACCATCCCCTGATCGTCGCGGGGGACTTCAATGATTGGCGCATCGAGGCGGGCGAGATCCTCGCCAGTGCGCTGCAGATGGAGGAAGCCTTCGAGCTTGCCCACGGCAGGCCCGCGCGCAGCTTTCCCTCCGCCTTGCCCCTCCTGCAGCTCGACCGCATCTATGTGCGCGGCTTCAAGATCAAGTCCGCCGAGGTGCTTCACGGGCGCCCCTGGTCGAAGCTGTCGGATCACGCGGTCCTCTCGGCGACCGTGATTCGCCTATGATCCATTTCGTTGCCGGCAACAAGATCGCGCTGCTGCACAACGGACAGGAATACTTCCCGGCGCTCGAGGCGGCTTTGGATCGCGCGCGCCAGACCATCTATCTCGAGACGTACATCTTCGAGCAGGACGCGACCGGACGCCGCATCGCCGAGGCCCTGATCAGGGCGGCGCGGCGCGGCGTGCGTGTCCATCTCCTGATTGACGGGTTCGGGTCCCGCGCCCTGGACAAGCGCTTGATGAGCGACATGATGGAGGCCGGCGTGCGGCTCCTGGTCTACCGCCCCGAGCGGGCGCCCTGGCGGCTCCGGCGCCATCGGCTGCGCAGGCTCCATCGCAAGGTGGCGGTGGCCGACCGCCAGATCGCCTTCGTGGGCGGCATCAACGTCATCGACGACCTGGACACGCCCGGGCAGCGGCCCCCGCGATTCGATTACGCGGTGGCGGTGGAAGGCCCGCTGGTGGCCGCGATTTTTGCCTCGAGCAAGCACCTGTGGTCGCTCGTCGCATGGACCTATCTCCACCGCGGCTGGCTGCGGGAACGTCCGGTCGCGCTGCCCCATGGGAGCGCCGGCACCATGCGCGCCGCCTTCGTGGTGCGCGACAATCTGCGGCATCGGCGCGACATCGAGCAAGCCTACCTGGCGGCGATCGCGAGCGCCCGCTCGGAAGTCATCCTGGCCAATGCCTATTTCCTGCCCGGCCTCAATTTCCGGCGCGCCCTCGTGGACGCCGCCGCACGCGGCGTCAAGGTGACCTTGCTGCTGCAAGGACGCGTGGAATATTTCCTGCTGCACTATGCCTCACGGGCGTTGTACGGCAACTTTCTCGATGCCGGCATCGAGATCCAGGAATACCGCAAGAGCTTCCTGCACGCCAAGGTGGCCGTGGTGGACGGGCACTGGGCGACCGTAGGTTCGTCCAATATCGACCCGTTCAGCCTGCTGCTCTCGCGCGAGGGGAACGTCGTCATCGAGGACGAGCGCTTCGCCCAAGAGCTGAAGCAAAGCCTTCTGGCCGCCATGGCGGACGGGGCGGCGCCCATTCTGCCCGACAGCTGGGCGCGACAGCCTTTGCGATTGCGGATCGCGACGTGGCTGAGCTATGGCATCGTGCGCTTCCTGATGGGGATGGCGGGCTATGCACACGAGGACCATAAACCGAAGGCGGGCCCCTTCCGCAAGGTGGCGCTGTGAGCGCCCGGCTGTTCATGGCGCCACGTTGTCTGCCATCGGTTCTAGAATGAGGCCATGCGAGTCGTGCAGCCGCCTTTGCAGCGCGGGCGAGCCCCCCTCGAGCGGCAAAAGTATTATCATATATAGCGTGTCTTTTTTTTGAACGCGCTGTGCCGCCGGCATCGCGACGCCGTCCGCTCCGGGGCCTCGGGGGCGTTGGGTGGACCGGCGTGCTGACACAGGCGCTCCCGTGCCGGCGCGGCGGGACGATTGGGATCAAGACAGTGCGTGCGGCGCGTCGCCGCACGCCGGGCAACCGAGGAAGAACATGGCAGGTCACAGCAAGTGGGCCAACATCAAGTATAAGAAGGCAGCCGCCGATGCGAGGCGGGGCAAGATCTTCACGCGCCTCATCAAAGAGATTACCGTGGCCGCGAAGCTGGGCGGCGGAGATCTCTCCACCAACCCGCGCCTGCGGCTCGCGGTGGACAAGGCCTATGACCAGAATATGCCGAAGGACAATGTCGAGCGCGCCATCAAGCGGGGCACGGGCGACCTGGAAGGCGTCAACTACGAGGAGGTGCGCTACGAGGGCTACGGGATCGGGGGCGCGGCCGTGATGGTGGACTGCCTGACCGACAACAAGACGCGCACGGTGGCCGATGTGCGCCACGCCTTCACCAAGCACGGGGGAAACCTGGGCACCGACGGATCGGTCAGCTACCTGTTCAAGCATTGCGGACAACTCGTCTATGCCCCCGGCACCGACGAGAATGCGCTCATGGAAGCCGCGCTGGATGCAGGGGCGGACGACGTCATCACGAACGAGGACGGCAGCATCGAGGTGACGACGCCCCCGCACGATTTCGCGGCGGTCAAGGAAGCCCTCGACAAGACGGGTTTGCGCGCCGAGTTGGCGGAAGTGACGATGAAGCCCAGTCTCGAAAACGTGCTTCGCGGCGACGATGCGCTCAAGATGCAGAAGCTCCTGGACGCCCTGGAAAGCCTCGATGATGTGCAGGAGGTCTATACCACGGCGGTCATCGAGGACTGAGTCGTCTGCGCCTTACGGCCGCGTGGCCACCTTTCATGACCACCAGGATCTTGGGCATCGATCCGGGCTTGCGCGTCACGGGCTTCGGCGTGGTCGACAAGGGCGGACGGCTGCTTCAGTACGTCGGCAGCGGGTGCATCCGCACGCCGGCGGGCGACCTTCCCGCGCGGCTCAAGTCCATTCTTGCGCATCTGGACGAAATCATCTCCGAGTACAATCCCGTCTGCGTCGCCATCGAAAAGGTGTTCGTCAACGTCAATCCCGCCTCCACGCTGCTCCTGGGGCAGGCGCGCGGGGCGGCGATCTGTGCGGCGGTCCTGCGGAATTTGCCGGTCTCGGAATATACCGCGCTGCAGGTGAAGCAGGCCGTGGTGGGCAATGGCCATGCCCACAAGGAGCAGGTGCAGGAGATGGTCACAAGGCTCCTGAATCTCCAGGGCGTGCCCCAGGCGGATGCGGCAGACGCCCTGGCGTGCGCCATTTGTCATGCGCATGCCGGCATGGGCCTCGGGCCGCTGGCCACGCGCGGATTTCGCATAAAAAAAGGCCGCCTCGTGTAGCGAACGGCGAACGCCCAAGCGCTGCCTTGGGTTCGCGGCAGGGAGGAGACGATGATTGGTCGGATCGCTGGAAAGATCCTGGAGAAGCGCCCGCCGCTCGTGTTGGTCGACGTGGGCGGGGTCGGCTATGAAATCGACGTGCCGATGAGCACGTTCTACACCCTGCCCGAGATCGGCGCGGGGACCTTGCTGCATACGCATCTCATCGTGCGCGAGGACGCGCATCTGCTCTTCGGTTTTGCGACGCCCTCCGAGCGCGAGGCGTTCCGGCAGTTGATCCGGGTGAGCGGGGTGGGGGCCAAGACGGCGCTCGCCGTGCTGAGCGGGATGAGCGTCGCGGAGCTCGCGCAGGCCGTGGCCGGCGGCGACCTCGCGCCGCTGACTCGCGTGCCTGGAATCGGCAAGAAGACAGCCGAACGGCTGTTGCTCGAACTGCGCGGCAAGTTCGCGCCGGCGACCGGGGAACTGCCGGCGTCCGGTTCCGCGCCCGAGCATGGGGACATCGTCAACGCGCTCCTGGCCTTGGGATATAATGACCGGGAAGCGGCGCGGGCCGTCAAGACGCTCGATCCGGACGTCGCGGTGCCGGAGGGCATCCGCCAGGCGCTCAGGCTGCTGTCGAAGGCATGATTCCCTTCTCCATTGATGGATGCCCATCCTCGCCATGATTGAGAGCGACCGACTGATCGCGCCGCGCCCGGCGTCTTCGCAGGAAGAGGCGCAGGAACGCGCGCTGCGTCCCCGGGAACTCAACGAGTACGTCGGTCAGGAGAAGGCGCGCGGGCAGCTGCAGATCTTCATCGAGGCCGCCCGCAAGCGCGCGGAGGCACTCGACCACGTGCTGCTCTTCGGGCCGCCCGGGCTCGGCAAGACCACGCTGGCGCACATCGTCGCCCGGGAGATGGGGGTGAGCCTGCGCCAGACCTCGGGGCCGGTGCTCGAACGGGCAGGGGACCTTGCGGCCCTGCTCACCAACCTGGAGCCGCGCGATGTGCTGTTCATCGATGAAATTCACCGCTTGAGCCCGGTGGTCGAAGAGATCCTGTATCCGGCGCTTGAAGATTTCCAGCTCGACATCATGATCGGCGAAGGACCGGCCGCCCGCTCGGTGAAACTCGATCTCCCGCCGTTCACGTTGGTGGGCGCGACCACCCGCGCGGGCATGCTCACCAATCCGCTGCGCGACCGCTTCGGCATCGTGGCGCGTCTGGAATTCTATACGCCCGATGAACTCAGGCGGATCGTGACGCGATCGGCCTCCTTGCTGGCCATGGACCTCTCGGATGAAGGCGCCCTCGAGATCGCGCGCCGCTCGCGCGGCACCCCGCGGATCGCCAACCGTCTCCTGCGGCGCGTGCGCGACTATGCCGATGTTCGATCGGGCGGGCGCGTCTCGCGCGAGGTGGCCGATGCGGCTCTCAAGATGCTCGACGTCGACGCGGCGGGCCTCGACGTCATGGACCGCAAGCTGCTCGAGACCATCCTGGGCAAATTCGGAGGCGGCCCGGTCGGCCTGGACAATGTCGCCGCGGCCATCGGCGAGGAGCGCGACACCATCGAGGACGTCCTGGAACCGTATCTGATCCAGCAAGGCTATCTGATGCGGACGCCCCGCGGGCGGGTGGCGACATCGCTCGCCTACCAGCACTTCGGACTGTTGATTCCCAGCGCCCACGGCGACCTGTGGGACGCCTCCTGACGTAAGGGGTTTGTAAGGAAGACGGGCTATGATCGGCGACGCTGAGGCATCAGGGCGCACGGCGGAGCGCCTTCCCGCATGAGTATGGATCGCGACGCGCGCGCGGCGAACTTCCGGCTCGGTGTCAGAGTCTATTACGAGGACACCGATGCGGGCGGGGTGGTCTACTATGCCAACTATCTCAAATTCATGGAGCGGGCGCGCACGGAATGGCTGCGCGCCATGGGGTTGGAGCAGACGCGGCTTGCGCGCGATCATGGGATCGTGTTCGTGGTTCGCAGCGCCCGCGTCGAGTACCTGCGCCCGGCACGCCTCAACGACTGGCTGCAGGTGAGCGTCGAGCCGACCGAACTGGGGGGCAGCCGCATGGCGTTCGCGCAGCATGTGCGCCGCCCGCGGGAGGCGCAGGAGGACGAGCTGTTGGCGCACGGGCAGGTCACCATCGCCTGCGTCCACGCGGAAGCGTTCAGGCCGGTGAAGATTCCGGAAGCCGTGCGCGCGACGCTCGCGCGCAACGGGCTGCCGTGAGAGCGCTTGGGGGGCGGCGGCCGGTTTAGCCGCCTGGAATGACGCAACGCCCATGAGGGCAAGGTATTTTCAGTGGATATCGGTGCTTCGCAGAACATTTCCTTCCTGAGCCTGGTGATGCACGCGAGCATCCTCGTGCAGATGGTGCTCGTCTTGCTGCTGTGCGCCTCTCTCCTGTCCTGGTGGCATATTTTCCTGAAGCTCTTTTCGATCCGGCGCGCCGTGAGCCAGTCGGGCTATTTCGAACGGGAATTCTGGAGCGGCGCCGATCTGCAGACGCTCTACCAGAGGGCCAAGTCGGGGCGTGATGCCGGCAGCATGGAGCGCATCTTCGAGTCGGGCTTTCGCGAATTCACCAAGCTCGTGCACCAACCGGGCATGGACATCAATGCGGTGATGGACGGGACGCGGCGCGCCATGCGTGCGGCCTATCACCGGGAGATGGACGCATTGGAGTCCCATCTCGCGTTTCTGGCCACGGTGGGCTCGGTCAGCCCGTACGTGGGGCTCTTCGGGACGGTGTGGGGCATCATGAACGCCTTCCGGGGATTGTCGAACGTGGTGCAGACGACGCTCGCGCACGTGGCCCCGGGGATCTCGGAGGCGCTGGTTGCAACCGCGATGGGGCTGTTTGCCGCGATCCCGGCAGTGGTGGCCTACAACCGCTACAGCCATGACGTGGATCGGTTGGCGGTGCGCTTCGAGACCTTCATGGAGGAGCTCTCCAACATCCTGCAGCGGCAGGCACGGGTATGATCGAGCGGCGCCCGCGCAGGCTGATGAACCAGATCAACGTCGTGCCATACATCGACGTGATGCTGGTGCTGCTCATCATCTTCATGGTGACCGCGCCGCTCATCAATCCCGGCGAGATCAACCTCCCCAAGGTCGGCGAGTCGCTCCAGGCGCCCGTCGCGCCGCTGGAGGTCGACATCCGGGCGGACCGGAGCCTGTGGCTGCGGGACCGGCAAACCGGGGGGACGGCGCGTCCCATGACGCGCCAGGAGCTCGTTCAGGCGATCCAGGACAAGCAGGCGCGAAACCCCGATCAGCCGGTCGTCATCGCCGCCGACAAGTCGATTCCCTATGGCGACGTGCTGAAGGTGATGGATATCCTGCAGCGCAATCAGGTCAAGCGCATCGGGCTGCTGGCGCAGCCGAGGACCAGCTGATGTCGTGGGAGCGTTCCGAACCCGGGCGTGTGCCGGCTGGCGTTCTCGCCGTCCTCGTCCATGTTCTGTTCCTGGCGCTGATCATCTTCGGTGTGACCTGGCATGTGCACGAACCTGCGCCCGTGCAGGTCGCTTTGTGGAAAGATCTGCCCGCGCCCCAGGCGGCTAAGCCGGCACCGCGCATGCCGGAGGTCCGTCGCCAGGCGAGCAAGCCCATCGCGGCGCCGCCCCGGCCCTCGGCGCTGGCGGCCGAGAAAATCCAGGCGGACATCGCGCTCAAGCGGGAGAAGAAACGGCGCGCGCTCGAGATCCGGAAGGCGGAAAGGCAGGCGCTGGCGATTGAGCAGGCCAAGGAAAAGGCCCAGCGTGAAGCCGCCAAGCGCGAGGAACAGGCCGCCTTGGCGGCCCGGGAGAAGGCCCGGCAGCGCAAGCGCGAAGACGCCGCGCGAGCCGCGCAGCAAAAGGCCCGGAAACTCGAGCGCGAACAAGCGGCGCGCGCGCAGGCCCTCGCCCGGCTGAACCGGCAGCGGACCCTCGCCCTTCAGGCCCAGTTGGCCGCGGCGCAGCAGGCGGCGCGCCAGCAAATGCTGCGCGCCGATGAGGAGCGATTCGCGCGCGCCCAGGCCATCGCCAGCACGCAGGGCTTCGATTCGCGCCTGATCGCGCGCTACACCGCGCGGATCAGGGCGAAGATCCTGCGCTTCATCATTTTGCCGCCCAATCTGTCGGGCGATCCGTCGGCCGAGTTCTCGGTGACGCTCATGCCGAACGGGCAGGTCGCGGCGCACTCGCTCGTGCGCGGGAGCGGGAATGCGGCGTACGACGCGGCCGTGGAGCGTGCGATCCTCATGGCGCAGCCATTGCCGCTGCCGCCGGATCCGGCGCTCTTCGACGCGAAGTTCCGCGAACTGGACCTGCGCTTCAGGGCCAAGGACAGTGGCGGTTGAGGCAACTTTTACATCAAGGTGCGGGAGGAGCATGCGTGGACTGACCAGGATGGCCGTCGCGGCCGTGGGGCTCGCGGCGTTGATGGCGGGGTTTTTCGGGCAGCCGGCCTTCGCGGCGCTCACGATCGAAATCACGGGCGGGGCGGCGACACAGATTCCGGTCGCCATCGTCCCCTTTGCGCATGAGGCGGGCGGGGCGCAAAGCGTGAGCGGCGTGATTGCCGCGGACCTCGCGCGCACCGGTCAATTCAAGCTCGTCGACCCCAGCGGCGTGACCCCGCCGCCGCATCATGCGGCCGACGTGCACTATTCGGATTGGGTGAGCCGCGGTGCCGATGCGCTCGTCATCGGGCATGTCGACCCAAGCCCCAATGGGCGCCTGACCGTCACCTTTCGCCTGCTGGACGTGGGGAGCCAGGCCTCCCTCGCGAGCCTGAGCTATACGATCGAGCCCTCGCTCGTGCGCGTGACGGCCCATGAAATTGCGGACGTCATCTACCAGAAGCTGACCGGCATTCGCGGGGTGTTCGATACGCGCATCGCCTACGTCTCGCAGCACGGCAGGCGCTATCAGCTGATGGTGGCCGATGCCGACGGCTACAATGGCCGGCCCATCGTCACCTCGCTCGAGCCCATCATTTCGCCGGCCTGGTCGCCGCACGGCAACCGCATCGCCTACGTGTCCTTCGAAAAGGGGCACCCCATCGTCTACGTGCAGTCCCTGAACACGGGCCGCCGCTACGTGCTCGCCGGCTTCAGGGGGGATAACAGCGCGCCGGCCTGGTCTCCCGGGGGGCGCCGGCTCGCCGTCGTGCTGAGCAAGGACGGGAATTCGCAGATCTATATCATCAATGCGGACGGCACGGGCCTCAAGAGACTCACCCGCAGCGACGGCATCGACACCGAGCCGAAATGGTCTCCGGACGGTCGATTCCTTCTGTTTACGTCCGACCGCGGCGGCAGCCCCCAAATCTATCGCATTCCCTCCGACGGGGGCGAGGCCTCGCGCCTCACCTTCGACGGCAATTACAACGTCTCTCCCAGTTTCCGTCCGGATGGCCGGGCCTTCGCCTTCATCCATCGGTCGCGCGGCGCGTTTCAGGTGGCCGTTCAGAATCTGGCGAGCGGCCAGATGCAGGTCCTGACGCATAGCCGTTTGGACCAGTCGCCGAGTTTCGCGCCTAACGGCACCATGATCCTGTATGCGACGGAGCTGGGCGGCCGCGGTGTCCTGGCCGAAGTTTCAAGCGATGGCACCACGAACGAGCACCTCATTGCGGCATCGGGCGACATCAAAGAACCGGCTTGGGGACCCTTCCCGGCCAATCATTAGACGAAGAGGAGAAGCACATGAGAAGCATCCTATTGAGCGCGGTCCTTTGCGGCATGCTGGCCGCCTGCGCGAGCACGGGGCCGGCCCATAAGGCCGCGGTGGTCGACAAGAGCCTCAACGCGCCGGCCGCCGGCACGGCACAGGCGCAGGGCGTGAAGAACCCGGAGGTGAGCGGCAATCCCCTGACCAACCCGAATAGCATCCTGTCTCAGCGAAGCATCTATTTCGCCTACAATAGCGATGCGATCAAGAACCGCTACCGGCCGCTCATCGAGGCGCATGCCAAGTACCTCATGGACCATTCGAAGGCCAACGTGGTCTTGCAAGGCAACACGGACGAACGCGGCAGCGCGGAGTATAATCTGGCGCTGGGTGAGCGCCGTGCGACCAGCGTGAAGAATGCGATGACGCTGCTCGGGGTTCCGGCGTCGCAGATCAGCACGGTGAGCTTCGGCGCGGAAAAGCCCAAGGCGCTGTGTCACAACGAGTCCTGCTGGAAGCAGAACCGGCGGGTCGACATTGTCTATCAGGGCGAACAGGGTGACTAGGGTATTCAGAAACGCGCTCCTCGTGGGCGTTCTGTGCGCGAATTCGGTTGGGCTGGCCCGTGCGGGGCTGTTCACCGACGATGTGGCGCAAGCCAGGATCACGGCCCTTCAGCAAGAGGTTCATGCGCTGAAGGATCGCGTGGGCAAGCTGGAGAACGCCCAGCAAAACCAGGCGATGAACCTGCTCACGCAGGTCGAGGCGGCCAAGGACAGCGTGGCGACCCTGCAAGGGGAAGTGCAGGTGCTGAGCCACAACATCGACATGCTCCAGCAGGGCCAGAAAACGCTCTACGCGGATCTCGATGCGAGGCTGCGCAGACTGGAGGGGACGGGGGGCGCGGCGCCGGCGCCGTCCGGCGCCGTGCAGACGCCGCCCTCCGCCGCGGCGGCTCCGGCAGCTCCGGCGGCCGGGACTTCCGCCGGCCAGGCCACACCACAGGCCGGCACGCAAGGGGACGAGCTGGGCGACTATGCCGCGGCACTCGGCCTCTTCAAGGGCAAGCACTATAAGGGCGCGATCGACGCTTTTCGCGCCTTCATCGCGCAATACCCCGGGAGTCGCGAGGCCGCCAGCGCACGCTACTGGATCGGGAACGCCTATTTCGCCTTGGGCAACTACAAGGCGGCGATTGCGACTCAACGGGCGCTGATCAAGGCGTATCCCCACGATGCCAAGGTGCCGGATGCCCTGCTCAATATCGCGAGTGCCCAGTCCGAGCTGAGCCAGACCTGGGCGGCAAAAAAGACCTTGCGTGCCTTGGTCGCCAAATATCCCAGCAGCGCCGCGGCGGCGATGGCCAAGGAGCAGCTGGCGGCGGACCGCTGAGGGCCAATGGGCGCGACTGAGGCTAGGCCGGCGCGGCTGCGGGTCAACGAGATCTTCTACTCGCTGCAAGGCGAGACGAGCCGCGTGGGCTTGCCCACCGTGTTCGTGCGGCTCACCGGTTGCCCGCTGCGCTGCGGGTACTGCGATACGACCTACGCCTTCCACGAAGGGACTTCCATGCTGCTCCCGGAGGTGTTGGCCGGGGTCGCGCAATACGCCCCGCGGTACGTCACAGTCACGGGAGGGGAGCCCCTGGCCCAGCGGGGATGCCTCGAGCTTCTGCGTGTCCTGTGTGACGCCGGCTACTCCGTGTCGCTCGAGACCAGCGGTGCCTTGGATATCTCGGGCGTGGATCCCAGGGTCTCGAGGATCGTGGACGTCAAGACGCCCGGTTCGGGCGAGGCGGACAAGAATTTCTGGGCGAATCTGGAGCGTCTTTTGCCCTCCGACGAGATCAAATTCGTCCTCTGCGGCGAGGAAGACTACCTGTGGGCGAAGGACGTCGTCCTGGATCGGCGCCTCTTTGATCGAGCGCCGGTCCTGTTTTCCGGGGCGGCAGGACAGCTCGAGCCGGCCATGCTTGCCGACTGGATCCTGCGTGATGCGCTGCCCGTACGCCTGCAAATCCAGCTGCACAAAGCACTCTGGGGCGAAGGCCGCGGCCGCTAGGCGCAGGCCTCACTCCGTTACGAGAGGGTAGTCCTTTGTCCCGGGAAAAAGCCGTTGTCCTCCTGTCCGGAGGCCTCGATTCCGCTACGGCGCTGGCCATGGCGCGCGCCGCAGGCTTTGAAGGCTATGCCTTGAGCGTCGACTACGGACAGCGCCACGGGGCGGAACTCGAGGCCGCCGCGCGCGTGGCGCAAAGCCTCAAGGCTGCCGCCCACCGCACGGTGGTCCTGGATCTTCGCCCCTTCGGGGGATCGGCCTTGACCGATGCGTCGATTGCCGTCCCCGAGGCGCCCTCGAGCGGGATTCCGGTGACCTACGTCCCGGCGCGCAACACGATCATGCTCTCGCTCGCGCTGGCATGGGCGGAGGTCCTGCAAAGCCGCCACATCTTCATCGGGGTCAATGCCGTCGATTATTCCGGCTACCCCGACTGTCGTCCCGAATACATCGAAGCCTTCGAGCGCATGGCCAATCTTGCGACGAAGGCCGCGGTCGAAGGCCGGGCGATGCACATTCATACGCCGCTTATCGCGCTGTCGAAAGCCGAGATCATCCGTCGCGGCGTTTCACTCGGCGTCGATTACGCCTTGACCGTCTCCTGCTACCAGGCGACAGAGGACGGCCGCGCCTGCGGCGTGTGCGATTCCTGCCGGCTGCGGCGGCAGGGCTTCATCGACGCCGGTCTTTCCGACCCCACGCGCTACCGGGACGCCTGAGCGCTCCTCGGCGCCGCCCCGTCGCGGCGGCTTGGGGTTCGGGGAGCAATGGAACAGCAAAGTCAGTTAAGTCGCTAGCATAATCCGGAGAGATCCGCGTTTCCCATGAGCACATTGCTTCCCGAGAAGCGCTGACGACCATCCACCTCGCTTGCCTGGGCCTTAACCGCTACCGGGTGGGGGCCTTTTGCCGACGAAAGCGTTCGTCCGGTCTGTGGCGATCACGCTTCGCGTGCACCATTGAGCGGCCTCAGTTCCCCACGCGCAACGGCGTCTGGCACTGAAAACGAATGAACGACTCCCGCTAAGCTGCGGCTATAGTGGGAGTTTCGGACAGGCGCGGCGTTCCGCCGCAATCCTCGCCTGTTCGGCTCGTTCCAAGCCAAAAATCCCCCTCGAGCAGCCAGCGCAGGAGTGTCTTCGCGGCGTTCTCGTCCCGACCGCAATGGCAGCCGCAGGAGCAGCGGTGTTCGCGCTCCGACAGGTCCTTGGGCA
>JAKAFK010000036.1 GCA_021817985.1 Pseudomonadota bacterium
CGGCAAGGCGCCCAAGGCCCGTTGCTGGCACCTCCTGGTGCGCAGAGAGTTCGATGGAAGCAAGCTCAAGTTCTGCCTGTCCAATGCGCGTCCCAGCGCCTCCTTGCGGCATCTTGTCGACACGCAGGCTTTCCGCCACTTCGTCGAGCGCGCCTTCGAGGATGCCAAGGGCGCCTGCGCCATGGCTGACTACCAGGTGCGGGGATGGAAAGCCTGGCACCATCACATGACCCTCGTCATGATCGCGCTCATGTTTCTGGCCAAGCAGCGCGTGGAGGGCGCCCACACCCACCGCCTGCTCTCCTGCCAAGACATCGTCGAAATTCTCAAGCACAAGCTCCCTTCCAAGACCCAATCCGATGAGGACCTCGTGATGAACATCGCCAACCGCCACCACCGAAGGCGTCAGGCCGCGAAATCCGCCTACGGCAAGCACGGAAAAATGCCTACAGCATCATTTGGTTAGCCAATCTATCAAAGTAGAATTAAGTTTGTGGAGACCGCCGCATCGGATCAGGCTGTCGGGCACCGGCTTTGTCTTTCATCTATCCAATGCTTAATCCTTACCCCCAGCGCAAAGCACCTCACCTTATTACTTTCTCCGTAGCTGCCGCCTAGCCAAGCGGTAACCATGCCCCAAGCGCGCGCCCCGCTGTTATGACGTTTAGGTATTATGATATAGACTGATCGTCACAACAACTGGCCCTGTTGCGATACTAACGTGCCAATTCAGCAATGGAACCGCATTCCAAATGTGTACAAAGGTGGCGTAGTCGGTGCCGCCGCTGGTGGCGTGGGCATCGCTGCTAATTCTGGCTGTGGATGTCAATGATGCCCGGACTATTGAAATCTTTGTTTGGGGCGGGCGCATGCTTTTACCCCTTTGAACGTCGCATCCTCAATGAGGTGAAATCTCGCCTGGGTGCAAGCAAGACGAGTTTTCGCAAGGGAATCCGCCCGGCCTCGCATTTACTCACACCGGCCTGCGTGAGCCCGATCGCCTCGCCGAAGTCTTCTTGACTCACCCCCGCCCCTCCCCGAGAAACCTGTGGTAGGCGTCCGCAGCCCGAGCGGGAAACATCGTCTTGGCGACCCCGATGCGGATGGTGCCTGTCTTGATAAATCATGCAGGCACCCGCATCTGACAGGCAACAGCATTTATCTGGATCGGCAACATGGATGCGTTGCGCCCGGCGGCCATGGCTGGCACGTTCTACCCAGCAGACGCCGCAGCACTGGAAGGCGAACTCGCCGCCTTGCTCGGCGCGGTGCGGCCCTATTCTGGCCACCACCGGCCGAAGGCCATCATCGCGCCCCATGCAGGCTATGTCTACTCCGGCGCAGTCGCCGCGCACGCGTATGCAGCGCTTCGAACCGCAGCACCTGTCGTCACGCGCGTCGTGCTCCTCGGGCCCGCCCATCGGGTGCCCCTGCGCGGGCTCGCGCTGCCTGGGGCACGCGCCTTCGCGACGCCGCTGGGCTTGGCGGAAATCGACGATGAAGCCATGGCTCGCGCGCAGCACATGGGGATCCCCCAGGACCCCGGGGCACACGCCTTCGAGCACTCCTTGGAAGTCCAGCTGCCGTTCCTGCAGCATGTGCTCGGCGGCTTCACGGTGCTGCCGCTCCTGGTCGGGCATGCCCGCGCGGACGCAGTCGCCGAGACGCTCGATGCGCTGTGGGGTGGACCCGAAACCCTGATCGTCGTGAGTTCCGACCTGTCGCATTTTCTGCCCTATCACGAGGCACAAGAGGCCGACCGGCAAACCGCAGAGGCCATCTTGGCCCTTGAAGGGAACCTGACGCCCGACCAGGCGTGCGGCGCACATGCCGTAAACGGCTTCCTTCAGACCGCCAGACGGCGCGCCCTTGCCCCCAACCTACTCGACCTGCGCAATTCCGGCGACACGGCAGGCGATCCAGGCCGGGTGGTGGGCTACGGGTCGTTCGCGTTCTTCGAGGACGCGGAAAATGTCTGAGAACGGGTCCATCCTGCTTGCCTTGGCCCGTTCGGCCCTTGCAGATGCCTTCGGTCTTTGCGAAGACGCCGCACAGGCGGTCCCCGCATGGGCGGAGGAGGACGGGGCCACCTTCGTCACCCTGACCCAAGGCACGGACCTGCGAGGGTGCGTCGGATCGCTGGGCGCCTATCGACCCCTCGTGCGCGACGTGCAGTCGAACGCCGTGGCAGCCGCCTTCCACGATACGCGATTCGCCCCGCTGAGTCCCCAGGAACTCGACTCTACTCGCATTGAAGTCTCGCTCCTGTCGGCCATCACCGCACTTCCGGCCGGATCGGAGGACGAGGCGAAGCAGGCGTTGCGTCCGCGCATCGATGGCGTCGTATTTCAGTGGCGAGCGCATCGAAGCACTTTCCTGCCCCAGGTCTGGGAGCAGTTGCCCGACCCGGCGTCGTTCCTGCAACAGCTCAAGCGCAAGGCGGGGTTGCCGGCCGACTTCTGGGCTCCGGATGTCGTGATTTCCCGTTATTCCGTCACCCGATGGAAAGAGGCGGGGTAAGCGTCAGAGCTCGACAGGTTGCGCATTCCACGGTAAACCCCCATGAAGATCGAATCCTCCTATCCGGCCCGCTACTGGCACCTGGCGAACGATGGCCGCATCCAGTGCGACCTGTGTCCGCGCGATTGCATGCTCCGCGAGGGGCAGCGCGGCGCGTGCTTCGTGCGCGAGCGGCAAGGCGATCAGATGGTGCTCACGACGTACGGGCGGTCCTCCGGATTTTGCATCGATCCCATCGAGAAGAAACCCCTGAACCACTTCTATCCGGGCTCCAGTGTCCTCTCGTTCGGGACGGCCGGCTGCAATCTGGCGTGCAAGTTCTGCCAGAATTGGGACATCAGCAAGTCTCGCGACATGGATCGCCTGACGGATGAGACGAGCCCGCAAGCGATCGCGGCGGCCGCGAAACGGCATGGCTGCCGAAGCATCGCCTTCACCTACAACGATCCGGTGATCTTTGCCGAGTACGCGATGGATGTCGCCGATTGCGCCCGTGCGCTCGGCATCGCCGCCGTCGCCGTGACCGCGGGCTACATGCACGATGAGGCCCGGCGCGAGTTTTACGCCAAGATGGACGCTGCGAATGTCGACCTGAAGAGCTTCAGCGAAGCGTTCTACCACAAACTCACCGGGGCGCATCTGCAGCCGGTGCTCGACACCCTCGTCTACCTCGTGCGGGAAACCCGCGTCTGGGTGGAGATCACGACGCTCCTCATCCCGGGACAGAACGACTCCGACGCGGAATTGACGGCCCTGTGCGAGTGGATCGCAGGACACTTGGGGAACGACATACCGCTCCATTTTACGGCCTTCCATCCCGATTACCGGATGTGGGACCTCCCGCCGACGCCGGCTGCGACGCTGAAGCGGGCAAGCGGCATCGCCAGACGTGCGGGGCTACACTACATATATACGGGCAATGTGCGCGATATCGAAGGCCAGAGCACCTACTGCCCGACGTGCCAGACCCCGGTGGTGGCACGCGATGGGCACGTCATCGCGGGTTACCGGGTCACGCCGGAAGGCCGGTGCCCCGAGTGCGGGGCCTCCATTGCCGGGCACTTCGCGGCCGCGGATTCACCCCACGGTGCACGGCGGATTCCCATTACCGTGCAGGGCTGAACGCGACCACCGTTTATAGCAATCTGCAACACCAGGAGGCGCCTATCATGGAGGATCAAGCCGAACACCTCGTCTCCATTCCCGCCGGCGAGATCTCCCTGGAAGGTGCCCTGGGCGTGCCGGCGGAGGCCCAGGGGCTCGTCATCTTCGCGCACGGCAGCGGCAGCAGCCGTTTGAGTCCGCGCAACAACCATGTGGCGCACGTTCTGCGCGCCGCCGGCCTGGCGACGCTTCTCCTGGATCTTCTCACGACGACCGAGGACACGCGCTACGCGACCCGCTTCGATATCCCTCTTTTGACGCGGCGCCTCGGTGCCGCCACCGAATGGGCCAGAGGCTACCCGGCGACAAAGCATCTGCTGATCGGCTATTTTGGCGCAAGCACCGGTGCGGCGGCTGCCCTGGGTGCTGCCAGCCTTTTCGGGGACGCTGTCGCGGCCGTCGTCTCGCGGGGCGGGCGGCCCGATCTCGCCGCCGAGGCCTTGGGCGCGGTGCGCGCACCGACGCTCCTCATTGTCGGCGGGCGTGACGACGAAGTCATCCGCCTGAATCAAGAAGCCTTTCGCCAGCTCACGTGCGCCAAGGCCCTTCGGATTGTGCCAGGCGCCACGCATTTGTTCGAGGAGCCGGGCACCTTGGATGCGGTCGCGCAAGCGGCGGCCGAGTGGTTCGGACGCTATCTGAAGCCGCCACAAAGCGCGTGACGACGGGTCTCAAGCGCTGGGATGACCCAGCGCCTTCAGGATGTCGAAAACCCGTTCGTCCTCCACCTGCTCAAAGCTCGCGTAGAACTGGCCGACGGCCTGAAAATGCGGCGGCGCCTCCAGACAAATCACCTCGTCGGCGGACATTCGCACGTGCGCCAGCGCTTCCGGGGAAGACACCGGAACCGCCACGATCAGTTTCGCGGGCTTTCGGCCACGCAAGGCATGCAGCGCGGAAATCATCGTAGCCCCGGTCGCCAGCCCATCATCCACCACGATGACGATGCGCCCCTCGGGGTCGATCGGCGGTCGCAGGGGGGTGTATTGCGCGCGCCGCTCGCGCATGATCCGAAGCTGCTCGGCCTTTTCGCGCTCGATATACTCCTGGGTGGCCCCGCTTGAAGCCGCGTGGCCCGCCAGGTAAACCCAGCCCCCTTCATCGACGGACCCCACCGCAAGCTCCGGGTTGAAGGGCGCGCGCAGCTTGCGCACCAGCACGACGTCGACCTCGCCCCCGAGCTCTGCGGCGACGATCGCCGCCATGGGGACGCCTCCGCGCGGGATGGCGAGGATGAGCGGATGCTGCCCCTGGTAGCCGGCCAGCTTCTTTGCGAGCTGGTGAGCTGCATCGTCTCGGTCTTGGAAAAGCATAAAATCTCCCTCAACGCGTCAGACAACAACGCCTCTTTAAGTATTCTAGGCGCTCCTGTTCGGTCCGGTATTGGCCGCCAGAGCCCGCGACTTCCCAGACCACGAAAACAACAAACGGACCCGAAACTCCAAGAATTACCCAACCGGCCGGAAGATATTTTGCTAGAATCCTGGCCGATGACCACACGCGCGCGTTCTCTCGAGCCCCTGTCTTCTTTCCCTGCCGGCATCGCCCACGCGCGCGAGGCGGCGGGCGGCTGGCTGCGCTTTGGCATCACCGCGCTGCCGAAACACGGCCCCCCCTCTTTCCTGCGTTAGCGCATTCCGCTGGCGCCCAAGCCCGCCAGTGCTTGTCTTTACCCTTTCGTGCAGGAAAATTCCGTGACCGTCCGCACCCTCGACATCGCCTCTGCCGTCGCTCCCGTCTCCGATGCTGACCCCGTCGTGGGGGGGCGGGTGGAACTGCAACTGCTCACCACCCTCAAATGCAATCTGAAATGCACCTATTGCTCGCTGGGCGTGGGCGAGGTCCTGGGCTCCCAAACCGAGATCGAGTACGACATCGATCAACTGGCGGCCTTCGTCGACACGCATCTGCGGGGCAAGGAGATCTATGTCACCTTCTACGGCGGGGAGCCGACGCTGAACAGGGGGATGATGGAGACGGTGATGCGCCGATTCCCCGAATTCCGATTCCAGCTGCAGACCAACGGAACCTTGCTCGATGCGCTCCCCGACTGGGTGTTGGCGAAGCTGTCCAATATCCTGGTCTCGATCGACGGCGGCGAGGCCACCACCGACCGCTATCGGGGACGCGGGATTTGGCGGCAGGTGATCCGGAACCTCGACGAGATTCAGGGAAAAGTCGGCGGCACGATCACCGCCCGCATCACCTGGGGCAATCCGGAGACGACTTTCGAAGAACTGGACGATCTGGCGAGTCGCCCTGATGCCATCGACTATGTGTACTGGCAGTTCGTCGCCGACGAAATGTACGCGCAGGACTCGCTCGACAGACGCAAGGCCGTGCTCACGAGGCTCATCGACAAATTCTTCGCATCGACCGATCGCCTCTACCCCGTGCTCCCGATCATGGGCATGGTCCGCAACAAGGTGCTGCCCAACCGGGCCAAGGAGCTCTATGCGGGACTCACCCAGTGCCGGGTGTCGTCCCACCTCATCAACGTGATGCCCAACGGCCAGATCTACCCTTGCCCGGACATGATGTACGTACCGGACATGCAGATGGGGGAAGTTCAGGGCAACTGGCTCAAAAGGAGCCCGCTGCAGCCGACATCCGCCATGCCTTGCGGGACGTGTGAGGCATTTGCCTGGTGTCGAGGCAACTGCATGAAAAATCTCTGGTTGGGGTACGTGAAGAACGACCGTCGCTACCGCGCCCACGTGGTCGAACCGATTTGTGCGCTGATCCGCTTCATGGGCCGGGAAATCGACCGCCGCGAACCCCACGCCTGGTTCGCCGATCTGCCGATACCGGTGCGCCAGGCCCTCGTGAACGCCGAGGTCTACGACTACGTGGAAATCATGCCCTAGGCCCGCACGCCTTCAGGGCTTCGCAAAGGCCGCCCCGTGTCTTCGGTGGCCTGTGCGCAGCGCTCGTATGGACAGCACCGGATGGAGTTCAAAGCCATTGCGCGCATGGTAGTGCCCATGCGCATGAAAAAGACTGTCGAAGAATCCCACCCCGGTCACCGAAACCCATGGATGCCGGATTCTCGCGTAAATGGCGTCGGCACGCCGTCTGGCGGCTGCAAACGCGGCCCGATGCCCGGAACCCTTCGCGCACTCAGGGGCCGGTATCTCCGCGATCATCCGGGCGCCGGGGTCGGTGGGGTCGACCAGCAGCAGATGATAGTCGTGATCCAGCAGGGTGTGGCGCACCCCCACCAGGCGCGCCTTGACGCGATAGACATGAAGTTCATACCGGGTGCGGCGATTCGTGGGGGATTTCGCCGGGCGCGGCAGACTCTCGAGATGGCGGATGGTTGTCCTCACCGGCGTCCAATCGATCCGTCGGGCATCGGCATCGGTCAAGGTCTTGACCGGCCAGCGGTAGACCCCGCACGGCTTCGCGGCCTTTCGCACCGGACCGGCAAGTGCGCCCGACAGGCTGAACACGCTCGCGCACAGGAGGGCAAAGGCTAAGACGAGAAGACGCATCGACAGCAGGCCTCGTCGGATGGCATTGGGGGAAATCCGTCCCGGACGACGGTGCGCACGGCATGTCCCGAACCCGGCCGCGCCGCATTAAGTCAAGCCTAGCCTGTCTTCGGACGGCTCGCAATGTGATTTTCAATCGCCGCACCCGGTCTCGTCCCGCAGTTCCCGGCCGGTCCTGGGTCCGCGATTGGATGGTGCACGGCATCGCTCGGCAGGGAGACGCCGTCCCTCGTGACGGCGCCGACACGGCCCGGAAGCGCCGCCTAAAGTTCCTTTCCCCCTTGTCGATAGGTTCAGTTGATACGCACACAACTGCCTTCCAATGAGAATACCAATGGCCCACAGCGAGCGCGCTCATTCGTTGCTATTCGCCTCTGCCAGCGGCTGCCGCTTCTGCATCCGTCTGGGCGACATCGAACGACTCCTGCCGCTCGTGCAGTTGCAAATCGTCCCGGAAGCACCGGATTACCTCGTCGGGATCATGAATCTTGCGGGGGAACCCGTCCCCGTGATCGATCTCGCCAAGCGGTTGGGCTGCGGCAGTGACCGCCCCTATCGCCTGGATAATCCCGTCCTTCTGATCAAGACGCAGGTGCACCGGGCAGGACTTCTCGTGGATGACGTGCTGGGCATAAGAGACGTCCCGCGCGAGGCGCTGCGCGGAGAGGCGCTGTTCCGGGAGGGGCTGCCGCCGGTGTTGGGCGCGGTCGTACAGGATGAAGGCACGGCCCTTCTCCTGGACACGCTGCGCATCCTGGACATCGACCTGTCCGGGCTGACGCAGCCGCTCGCCCTGGGCGAAGACTTGCTGACGCTGTGCCAGGAGCGGGTGTCTTGACGGCCACCCACACGCCGAGCATAGTCGCCTGTGAAGAACGGCTGTGCGCGTTCGTGCGCCGGCACACGGGGCTGCGCATCCACGACCACCAGTTGGACAACCTGCGCCGCACGATGCAAGACGCGCTCGCGCGATTCGGCCATCCCAGCTGCGACAGCTACCTGCGTGCCCTGGAGAGTGCGGGCGCCGCCTCCCCTGAACATGAACACCTGATCGCGGGCATCACGATCGGCGAGAGCTATTTCTTCCGCGACCAGTCGCAGATGGACTTTCTGCGCCAGGTTTTTCTGCCCGAACTCATCGAGCGGCGCCGCCGGCAAGGCGAGCTCTACCTGCGCATCTGGAGCGCGGGATGCTCGGACGGCCAGGAGCTCTATAGCCTCGCGATCATCCTCCAGCAATTGCTCCCGGACATCGATCGCTGGAATCTGCACCTCCTGGGCACGGACATCAACGCGGCCTCCCTGTCCAGGGCGATGCGCGGCCGGTACACCAGCTGGTCATTCCGGGCGACGCCGGATCTCGTGCGGCAACAGTATTTCGGCCCCGATGGCGATCAAGCCTGGCAAATCGCACCGCAGCTGCGCCGCCGCGCCAAATTCTCCTATTTGAATCTGAACGAGGACAGCTTCCCCTCCATCCTCACCGAAACCAACGCGCTGGACCTCATCCTGTGCCGGAACGTCTTCATATACTTCGATCCGGGGGTCGTCCTGCAGATCATGGCCAAGCTGAACGCATGCTTGGTCCCTGGCGGCTGCCTGCTGCTCGGCACCTCCGATCTCATCGACAGCACGGCGCAGGCCGGCTTCGAGCTCCACGCCCTGGCCAACGCCTTCTATCTGATCCGTGGGCACGACACGCCGCCGGACCCGGGATCCGTCGCGGCACGCCGCGAAATCCCGCCGCCGGAGCCCATGGAAAGGACTGCGCTGGCGTCTTCGCCGCCTTCGGAGACCGACACGGCGCTCGCCGAGCCGCAGGAAATCATCGCCTTGCTGGGGGCCGAATCGTGGGCTCAAGCGTTGCAGGCGATCACACAACGGCAGCGCGCAGGCGACGACAGCGCCATGATCTGGCAATTCCGCGCCAAGGCGCTGGCCAACCTCGGCCGGCGCCACGAGGCCCTGTCGGCCTGCGATCAAAGCCTGGCGATCGATCCTGCCGACAAGCACACGCATTTCATCCGCGCCTTGGTCCTGCTGGAACTCAATCGCCTGCCGGCTGCCGAGGACGCTCTCAGGCGCACGCTTTACCTCGACCGGAATTTCGCCGAGGCCCATTTTCAGCTCGGCCTGTTGCAGCTGCGTCGCGACCGCCGCCCCGCCGGCCTCAAGTCCTTGCGCAACGCGCTCGCGATCGCCGACACGACGGCGCCGGACCGGCGCCTGCACGACGCGGCCGGGATGAACCATGGGCGCATGGCCGCGATCCTGCGCAACGAACTTGAGATCTATCGAAAACTGCCTGGAGGCAAGAAAAAGTGACTCAGCAACCCCTTGGGCCGCCGGCCCCCGGGCCAATGAAAACCGGCCCGTGCGAGATGGAGTGAGACCATGCCTGCCATGCCAGTCCCGGCCCGCCTCTTTCCAGCATCGCCCCAGGAACGTGAAGTCTTGCACCGGCGCGCGGTTCGGCTCGCCTACGAGAAGGAACGAGAGCGCGAAGCCCCCGCAGGAGAACTCTTTTTGTCTGTCCGACTGGGCGCAGCGGAGCGTTATGGCATCCCCTACGCCCAAGTCGAAGAGATCGTGCGCCCCAACGGCCTGACACCCGTACCGTGCACCCCGCCCGCAGTCGCGGGCGTGCTGTCCCGGCGCGGCCAGCTGATCACCGTGCTGTCCTTGCGCCAGATGCTGCCCATGGAAGGGCGCGAGGCCGCCGCGGACGCGGGGCGTGTCACGGTGGTACGGGCCGCGGGCATGACGGCCGGGCTTCTGGTCGACGACGTGGAAGGTCATCAGCATTGGCAAGCCAGCCAGCTCACCCCCGCGCTGCCCTCGCCCGCCATTCTCGATCCGGCGTGGATCCTCGGCATTCACGATGGCACAACCGCCCTTTTGAACCTGGATGCGCTGATGAAGAGCCTTTCGATCGAGGAGAGGTCATGAGAAATCCTTCGCATTCAGCGGGAGCCTCAGGCCAGACGCCCGGCCGGGTGCTGGTCGTCGACGACATGGCGACCAACCGCGCCTTGGTGCGCGCCGTGCTGAGTACCGCAGAGTTCGAGGTCATCGAAGCGCAATCCGGCAGCCAGGCCCTCGAGCAGATTCATGAGGCGAACCCGGATGCCGTGCTCCTCGATGTCCTGATGCCCGGCATGGACGGCTTCGAGGTCTGCCAGGCGCTGCGCGAGCAGGCGGAATACCGGCTGCTTCCGGTCATCATGCTCACCGCGCTGGGCAGCCCCGATGACGTCGCCCGCGGCATCGAGGTGGGGGCCGATGACTACGTCACCAAGCCGTTCCACGCCATCGAACTGGAAGCGAGGGTCCGCGGGGCCGTCGAAAAGAAACGGCTCACCGACCGACTGGACGACACCGAGTCGGTCTTGTTCGCACTCGCGCGGGTGGTCGAAGCCAAGGATCGGACCACCGGCGACCATTGCGATCGCCTGTCGCACTACTCCGTCGTGCTGGGGGAATCCCTCGGCCTCGGATACGATGACCTGGAGGCCCTGCGCCGCGGCGGCGTGCTTCACGACATCGGCAAGGTCGCGATTCCCGACTCCGTCTTGCTCAAGCAGGGCAGCTTAAGCCCCGATGAATGGGCCGTCATGCGCCAGCACCCGACCATCGGCGCCTATCTGTGCAGCGCCCTGCGGACCATGCGGCGCACCGTCGACATCATTCGCTACCACCACGAGAAGTGGAACGGCAGCGGTTACCCGGCCGGGCTTGCCGGGACCGACATCCCGTGCCTCGCGCGCGTGTTTCAGGTCGTGGACGTCTACGACGCCCTGTCGTCCGAACGCCCATACAAGGCCGCCCTGCCCCGCCAGGAGGTGATTCGCTTGCTGCGCGAGGAGACCGACAGGGGCTATTGGGATCCCGACATCATGCGTGCGTTCCTGGAGGTGATCGAGCACCGCCCGGAGCGCCTCGAACTGCCCGTCGGACGCACGCGTGACGCCGAACTCGTCAGCAATATCGTCGGCAGCGTGATGGATTGGACGAACCGGCGCTGATGGGACCGGACACGCAGGGACCTGCGGACACCCGCATGTCGAGGCCGACAGGCGACCACCCCAGAACCGAGGAAACGATGAAAGAACTTTCGCAGGAACACGCGGCCCAGGCCGTTGATGCCGTCGCCATGGGCATGGAAGCGAGCGAGCAGGCGGCGCTCAAGGCATTCTTGGGCATGGAGGACGAGGACGCAAGCCTCCTGCGCGAACTGGCCCCCTATATCCAATCCCAGGCCGACGCCGTGGTCGCAGAGTTCTACGGCCGCATCGAACAGGCGCCCGAGCTGACCGCGCTGATCCGGAACGCGGGCACGACCATCGAGCGGCTCAAGCAGACGCAGCGGACCTACCTCCTCGAAATCTTTGCCGGCGACTTTGGTGCGGCCTATATCGCAAACCGCCTGCGGGTGGGCGCCGCACACCAGAAGGCCGGCCTCACCCCGCGTTGGTACCTCGGCAGCTACGCCCTCTACCTTTCCCTTCTCGCACCGCGCATTCTGCGCCACTGGTGGTGGCAGCCGACGAAGGCGATGCGCGCCATCCTGGCCCTCAACAAAGTCCTGTCGCTGGATGCCCAGCTGGCCATCGATACCTACATCGATGACTTCACGCGCGATCTTCGCACCATGACGATCTATCGGACCGATCTCGAGCACCGGATCGGCGCCTACCACGATCTGGTGGTGCGCGTCGCCCATGGCGACTTGACGGCACGCATTCGGGTCGAGGGCGACGATGATCTGGCCCGCCTCGGCGAGGAAATGAACAAAATGGTGGCAAGCCTCGCCAACATGACGACCAAGGTGACCGAAACGAGCACCTCGATCCTCGTCAGCATCGAGGAAGTCCGCGCCGCCATCGGCGCCCAATCGTCGGGCGCCTCCCAGCAAGCCGCCTCCGTGAGCGAAACCACCGCCACCCTGGAAGAGATCAAGACCACCTCGCAGCAGAATCTTGAAAAGGCAACGGCGCTCAAGGAGATGAGCGAGCGCGCCCGCACCGACGGAGACACCGGGCTCGCTGCCGTCGAGACGGCCGTGGCGGCCATGCATGACATCCGCACGCGCATGGAAGGCATCGCAGGACACATTCAGGAACTCAATGAACGGCTTCTGCAGGTCGGTGCGATCACCGACAGCGTGAGCGAGCTCGCGCAGCAATCCAAGATGCTGGCGCTCAATGCGTCCATCGAAGCGGCCAAGGCGGGCGCGGCGGGCCGCGGGTTCGCGGTGGTGGCCGACGAGGTGAAGGACATGGCGGACCAGTCGCGTCAGGCCACTGACCAGGTGCAGCGCATCCTGGAGGACATCCGGCAGGCGGCCAACCGGGCCAGCCGGGCGGTCGACGAGGGCAACGAGCAGGCCGAAGCAGGCGCCGGCTTGGCCGAGCAGGCGGGCTCTATGCTGCGCTCGCTCCATAGGGCGATCCACGACACCACGCTCGCCACCCAGCAGATCGTCGCCGCCGTGCGCCAGGAGGCGTCGGGCATCGAACAGATCCGCGGCGCCATGGACGATATCAACAAGGTGACCCACCAGTTCGTGTCCGCCACCCAGCAGACCGATCATGCGGCGGACAACCTGACCGCGTATGCGAGCGACCTCCAGAACATGGTGCGACGCTTCAAGGTGGAAAACCTGCACTTCGACTTCGAGCTCGCACGCTCCGTCCACCACTCCTGGATCGCCCGCCTCGACGGCTTCCTCGCCGGCCGCCACACGCTCACCGACGAGGAAGCCGTCTCCCACCACGATTGCGCCCTCGGCCGCTGGTACGACGGCGACGGCCTCCAGCAATACGGCCATATCCCCGAGATGCAGCGCCTCGAAGCGCCCCATCGCGAGCTGCACGAGCTCATCCGCGCGTGCATGGCCCAGCGGGCGGCGGGACAGCCGATCGAGGAGCCGGAGGTGCTTCGCCGCGCGCACGAATTGTCGGCCGAGATCGTGGATCTCCTCTATGCGCTCGAGGCCAAGGCTCGTTCGAAGAACGAGGGCAGGCGCTCATGATCCGCATCGAGAACATCCGCATGCCCGGCAAGATGGCCCTCCTGTTGGCCCTTCCGCTCGGCGCCCTGCTCGTTTTCTCGGGGTCGCTCCTGCACCAGGAATGGCGCCGTCAACAGGCGATCGCCTCGCTTGAGCAGATCGGCACGCTCACCACGCGTATCATGGGCGTGCTCTATGATGCGCAGACGGAGCGTGAGCGCGCGGTGCAAAGGCTCGCGGGCGCGGCGTTCGCCAAGGGCCGGCTTGCGGCCGCGGGCGCGGCGACCGACCGGGCCTGGGCCCAATTGGCGCCGAGCCTCCCCGACGCCGCGGCATTGGGCGTCGACGCCGACCTCCTGCGCCGGCGTTACGGCCATTTGCCCCGGCTGCGGCAAGAGGTCGCGCACGGCGGACTCAGCATCGCCCAGGCCGTCGCCGCCTACGATGAACCCATCGGCGCGCTCCAGAATGCGCTGCAACGCTTCTCGGACGTCTCTCGAGACCCCGCGCTCGCCCGTCTGCTGGCCGGGCAGCGCTTCCTCGCGCTCGCCCTCGGCGAGGCCCAACGCGAACGCACCGACGCGGCGTGGAGGCTTGCGGCTCGTAACGGTTCTCAGCCTGATCCTGCCCAGGACACGGCGTCCGCCGCGCGCCAGTCCTTCTTTTTGAATGTGGCCCTTGAGGACGCTCCGGAGGAAATGCGGCACGACTGGCTGCGCGCCACCGCCGACGCCTGCACGAGCGACGCCTCCGTGCTGGCCGGCAGCGTGCTCGACCCGCACACCCGACTCGCCGCGCTCACCTGTCGGATCCGCCGCATGCATGACCTGTCTTCGGACTATGCCCGCATGGTGGCCGGACGCATCGCGGTGCTGAAGGCCCGCGGACGTGATCGGCTACGATGGATCCTGGCCCTGACGCTGCTGCCCATTGTGCCGTCGGCCTACCTCATTCGCCTGGTCGGCCAAAACGTCACCACGAGTTCGCGCTCGTTGCTGGGCGCCATGCAGGCCATCGCGAATGGGCGCTTCAACGCGGACCTGCCGCCGCCCACGCGCGACGAATTCGGGCGTCTGTCAGCCGGGCTCGATGCACTGCGGGGGCAACTCGCCCGACATGTCCACGCCCAGGAAGATCTGCTCGCGCGCGAACGGGCTCAGGCCGCCGAGGTGGAGGCCCGTACCCGCGAGATCCAGCTTTTTGCCCAACGCATAGCCACCGGCGACCTGCGGGGCCGTCTGGCGGAAGGCGACGACGCGCTGGGTCAACTCGCCGCGAGCCTCAACCGCATGGCCGAAGAATTGGCCCATTCGGCCCGCCGCATACGCACAGGAAGCGAAGACCTCGCCAGTACCGTGAGCGGACTCCAGGGCTCCGTCAGCGCCCAGTCCTCCGGCGCGAGCGAGCAGGCGGCGTCGGTCACCGAAACGGTCACCACCCTGGACCAGATTCGGGCCACTGCCGCCCAGACCCTGGACAAGGCGCAACGACTGGGCGAGATGGCAGAAAAGGCGCGCGCCGAAGGGGAGCGCGGCCGCACAGCGGTCGAGGAAAGCGTCACCGGCATCACGGCCGTCCACGCAAAAGTCGATGTGATCGCGCACACCATCCTCGCCCTCAACGACTGGACGCAGCATATCGGCGAGATCACCGGCGCGGTGGGCTCGATCGCGCGGCAGCTGCGCCTGCTCTCCCTCAATGCGGCCATCGAAGCCAGCAACGCCGGCGAGGCTGGGCTGGGCTTCGGGGTCGTGGCGGCAGAGGTCAAGCAACTGTCCGAACAGGCGCAAGAGGCTACGAGCCAGGTTCGGCGCATCCTTCAGGAAGTTCGCCACGCCACCGACCGCGCCGTCATGGCGACCGAGGACGGCGCCAAGGGCGTCCTCCTCGGCCTGTCCCTGGTCGAGCGCGCGGGAGAGGTCATTCGCAATCTTGAGGAAGTGGTCCGCGACACCAGCATGGCGAGCCGCCAGATCGTGGCCGCGGTCCGCCAGGAGCGCGCCGGCATCGAGCAGATCGCCACCGCGATGACCGATATCCATTTCGTCACCAACCAGTTCGTGAAGCTGACCGACAAGACGCGTCTGTCGGCCAACGACCTCGCAAGGCTCGCCGGGCAGATGGACGCCGCTGCCGGCACCTACCGATTCTGATGGCCGGCCTCAAGGATCTCGATCCCGCAATCATCCGGCAACTGCTGGAAACCTTCCGTGTCCAGATGGAAGAACGCCTGCAGACCATCACCAGCGATCTGCTGGCGCTGGAACGGCATGACGAGCCCGGGGCACGCGCCCCGCTGCTGGAGTCCATGTTCCGCGCCGCTCACAACATCAAGGGCGCGGCCCGCGGGGTGGGCCTGGAAGCCAGTGCCGAGCTTGCGCATGCCATTGAGGACCTGTTCGCGGCCTGGAAGCGGGGCGAACGAGGCGTGGAGCCCGGCGCCGTCGATGCGTGCCTGCGTGCGCTTGATGCGCTGCGTTCCATGGTGGAAACAGAAGCGCTGGGAAGCGGGCTGGACCATTCGGTCGACACCTTGCGCGACGAACTGCATGCGCTTGCACAAGGGCTGCCTGCCGAGCCCTCGACGCCGCCCAGCGCTCCCGCCCCCGCCCCCGCCCCCCCGGCCATCGCCGGCGACAGCATCCGCCTTCCCGTGGAGCGGCTCGACCGCATCGCCGACCTCAGCGAGGAAATTCAGATCGCCAAGATCCGGCTCGACGATCATCATGCGGGGATCCGCCATCTGCGCGACGAGGCCTCGCAGCTGCGCAAGATGCTGGAACGCCTCCTGGTGCCGGCCGCAGCGCGGCCCGCGCAGTCGGCGGGATTTTCTCGCGACCGCCTCTCCGACGCGCTCGATCGGGTGCTTGATCTCGAGCGTCACGCCCAGAACCAGTACGAGGGACTGGGGACCACCGTCGCCCTCCTGCGCCCCGCGGCCGGCAGCCTGCGCGACAATGCCCGCGCGCTGCGCATGGTGCCCGCCGCCACCGTACTGACCCCGCTCACCCGTTCGGTGCGCGATCTGGCGCGCGAGCTCGGCAAGGAGGCCTCTCTGGCCCTGGTGGGGGAACAAATAGAGATGGACCGCGCCATTCTCCAAGCGCTGCGCGATCCGCTCATGCATCTGCTGCGCAACGCCATCGACCATGGCATTGAGCCGCCCGGCGTCCGCCGTGCGGGCGGAAAGCCGGAGAGCGGACGCATTACCGTCACCCTCGCACGGGAGGGCGGCTCCGTGCACATCACCGTGGCCGACGATGGTGCGGGGATCGATCCCGACCGGCTGAAGGAACAGGCGCGTAATCGCGGCATCGCGAGCCCCGAGGAGATCGACGCCATGGACCGGACCGCCGCGTTCGATCTGGTTTTTCGTCCCGGTTTCTCGACGCGCGAGGAGGTCGGCGTCGTGTCCGGACGCGGCGTGGGCCTCGATGTCGTGCGCGTCAATCTTCAGGCGCTCCAGGGCCGTGCCACGGTCGACTCGACACCGGGCAAGGGCACGCGCTTCCACCTCGATCTTCCCCTGACCCTCGCCGGGGAGCATGGCCTGCTCGTCGCCGCCGGCGGGCGCCAGTTCGCCATTCCCAGCCAATACGTGAGCCGCCTGCTGGAGCTCCTGCCCGATGAGATCAGCGACCTGGAGGCCACCCAGGTCGTTCACGTCGGCAAGGACGCCATCCCGCTGCGGGACTTGGGTCAGCTGTTGCGGTTGGGCGACATGTCCGCGCCCTCCGAGGGCGAGCCGATTCGCGTGGTCATCGTCCATCGGGGATGGAAGCGGATGGCGCTGCGCGTCGAGAACGTGCTAGGGGAACGGGAGATGGTCGTCAAGCCGCTGGCGCCGCCGCTGGCGCGCACACGATTCTTCGCCGGCGGAACGATGGGACGCGAAGGCAACACGATCCTGGTGCTCGAAGTCGCCGATCTGATCGCGGCCATGGAAGCGGGAAGCTCGGCCCCACTCGCCATCAAGCGGGCCCGTGCGGCAGAACCCGGGCGGCACATTCTTGTCGTTGACGATTCCATCACCACGCGGACCCTGGAGGAAAGCATCCTGTCCAGCGCAGGCTTTCGGGTGACCACGGCTGCCGACGCAGAGGGCGCATGGGAACTGCTGCGACGCGAGTCCTTCGACCTCGTCATCACCGACATTGAGATGCCCGGCATGAACGGCTTCGAACTGACCCGGCGGATCAAGACGGAGGAAAGGCTGGCCCAAGTCCCTGTCATCATCGTGACTTCTCTTGCCCGCGAGGAGGATCGTCGTCTCGGACTGGAAGTCCGCGCGGACGCCTACATCGTCAAGAGCAGCTTTGAAAGCCGTGAATTGCTTGAAACCATTGGACAGTTGCTCTGAGCGCGCCCGCGACGCACGGGCCGTGTCGCCGGCATGAAGGCATGCGCTCATTTGCCAGACAACCATGATCAAGATCCTGATTACCGAAGACTCGGAAGTCGTCGCGACGCTGCTCAAGGCGATATTTGAAACCGAGGCGGACATGCGCGTGGTCGGCTGGGCGCGCAACGGCCGCGAAGCCGTGACGCTGGCGCACGACTTGCAGCCGGACGTCGTCACCATGGACATCCGCATGCCGGTCATGGACGGCTTCGATGCCACGCGCATGCTGATGTCGACCGCTCCGCTGCCGATCGTTGTCGTCAGTTCCAGCGTCGACGACGAGGAACTGCGCATCACCTTCAGGGCGATCGACGAAGGGGCGCTCGCGGTGATCGAAAAGCCGCGCGGAATCCAGCACCCCGATTTCGACAAGGTGCGCGTGGAGCTCGTAGAGACCGTTCGCGCCATGTCGGAGGTGAAGGTGGTTCGCCGTCGGCGGCCGCGCCCGAACGCGGACATCTTCAAGACGATCGTGGCACGTCGAACGGGGGCCATCGAGGTGGTCGGCATCGCCTGCTCCACCGGCGGTCCGCAGGCGCTGGCCGCCTTGCTGGGCGGCCTTCCCGTCGGTTTCCCATTGCCGGTTCTGGTCGTTCAGCACATCTCGGCGGGATTCGTCGGGGGACTGGTCAACTGGTTGCGCGGCCAAACGCTGCTCGACGTCGCCCTCGCGCGCGACCGGCAGGCGTTGCAGGCAGGCACCGTCTACCTGGCGCCCGACGGCTACCATCTCGAGGTCATCCGGGCGGCGGGTCAGTTGGCGATCCATCTGAGCGACGCGCCGCCGACGGCGGGCTTCCGCCCTTCCGGCAACGTGCTCTTCCATTCGTTGGCGAAAGTCTGTCCCAATGCCGCCGTTGGGGGCATACTAACGGGCATGGGCAACGACGGCGCCGACGGTCTGGCCGCATTGCGCGCGGCCGGCGGGCGAACCTTCGTCCAGGATGAAGAAAGCGCGGTGGTCTATGGCATGCCAGGTGCCGCCCGTGCGCTGAACGCGGTCGACAGCGTGGTGCCCCTCACCCGCATTCCCGCTCACTTGATTGATCTCGCGAGGAGCTGACATGGTCGACACACCGATGGACCAAACCGCCTTGCTGCAAGTGTTCTGCGCGGAAGCGCGGGATCGGCTGCAGCGGGCCCTGGCGTGTCTGGAAAAAGGCCCGGATCACTGTGACTACGATCTCGTCCATCAAGAATTCGACAGCCTGCACGGTGGTGCACGGGCCGTCGACATCGACTGGCTTGAGCGCGATGCGCGGGTGATCGCGGGCTACGCGCGCTTCCTGCGCAACCTGGGCCCCCACCATGTGACCTCTGCCGCCCATAATCTGTTGCTGGAGACCGTGCGGATCCTGGAAGAGCAGTGCCGCTGCCGGATGGAGGCGCCGACCGTGAGGGTCGCCCCGGGCGGACGCCTGGGGAGTCTGCTCGAGAGCCTGGAATCCGCCTTGCGTACCCCAGCCGGTCCGGCCGTGCCGCTCACCATCCTGGTGGTCGACGATTCCGCCACCTCGCGCCTCCTGTTCCGCGCCCATATGCCCGCAGGCGAAGGGCACGCGGTATTCGAGGCGCAGGACCGAAACGAGGCCATGCGCCTGGCGGAAGAAGTCAATCCCCACGTGGTCTTCATGGACTACAACATGCCGGACGAAGACGGCGTGCGGATCGCCGGCCGAATGCGCGCCATGGGCTGTCGGGCCGCCCTGGTCCTGCTCACCGCCAACGTGCAGCAGGCGGTGCTCGACGACGCGCACGCGGCAGGATTTGCCGGCGTCCTGGAAAAACCCGTCAACCGGGAAAAGATCATTTCGGTGCTCCGGTCCATCAAGCCATGAGATTGTCCGCAGAAGAGCAAGACGCAACCGTCGAACTGGCCAACATCGGCATCAGCCGTGCGGCGCGCCAACTCTCTGTCCTGCTCGACGACGAGATCCGCATTGGCACGCCGGATGTGGCCTTGTGCGAGAACGTCGACGAAGTCGTCACGGCCTTGAGTCATCGCCCGGAGGAGGAGGTGGCCTGCGTTTACCAGCGGCTGTCCGGCGAATTAACGGGCCAGGTGGTGCTCCTGCTGGCCCCCCGCGACACTCACGCGCTGTTCCATAATCTCCTCGGCGACGGCGTGATGCTGCACGGCATCGACGTGCGCGCCTTCGAACATGAAGCGATGACGGAACTCGGCAACATCATCATCTCGTCGTGCGTGAGCGCCATGGCCGACATGCTGCGCCAGCGCATCGACGTGTCCATTCCGCGCTATTCGGAAGCGCGCCTGGATGACTTGATCGAGGACGGCATGGGCGCCAGCCGCGCCGTGCTGCTCATTCAGGCTCCCCTGCAAGCCGCGCAACGCGAGGTCGACGGCGTGATTGCACTCATCTTCTCGGCCAGCGTCGCCCACCAGGTGCTGGCCGCCGTGCGCCGCATCACTGCGAGTTAAGACCATGGACACGCGGCTGTTTGATCTTCTCCCGATCGGCGTGATGGCGCTCGACGCGCGCCGCCGAGTGGTCGCCTGGAATCAATGGCTCACCGAGCATACGTCCATCACGCCCGCGCACGCCTCGGGACGGACCTTGGGTGAGCTTTTTCCGAATCTGATCAACCCACGGTTCGACATGGCAGTGGACCAGGCGCTGCAAGGAGGCGGACCGCAGATCCTGTCCCAGACCCTGCACCATTATCTGATCCCAATCGAAGTCCCCCATCTCGTGCGGCACGGGCTGGGCAGGATGCGCCAGCATGTTCACATCGCAACCGCCGGTCACGGCGACGATGCGCGAGTGCTGGTCAGCATCATCGACGTGACCAGCAGCATCCTCAAAATCGAGGCGTTGACCGACATCGCACAGCGCCTGGAAAACGACGTCAACCGGGATCCCTTGACCCACCTGTTCAACCGACGCTTCGTGTGGGAATGGCTGGAGCATCAGCACAAGCAGGCCCTGCGATACACCTACCCGATCGCCGCGATGATGCTGGACATCGATCATTTCAAGGCGATCAACGATCGGCATGGCCACCTCATCGGCGACCGGGTGCTGCAGGATTTCGCGCGCCTGCTCACGCAGAAGGTGCGGGAAGCCGACATCGTCGCGCGCTTCGGCGGCGAAGAGTTCGTCATCCTGCTGCCGCGCTGCGACGGGGCCCTTGCCGCCGATGTCGCGAAACGCATCGTTGGCCGCACGCGGGAGGCGAGCTTAGGCGACCTGTCGCCCGGCGAGGTGACGTGCAGCGCAGGGGTGGCCCTGTTCAATCCGTCCGATCCGCTTTCGACCTCCGACCTCCTGCGCGAGGCGGATCGGCGGCTCTACCAGGCCAAGGCGAACGGGCGCGACCGCGCAGTGTGCCAGGATGAGACCGCCTAGGCGCGTGCGCCGACGGGCCCTCACCCTCGTGTGATCACGAGGCCTCGGAGGGATCTTGTGCCGGCACGGGCTCTTTCGGCTTGCGCCTGCGGCGCGTACGTGCTGCCTTGGCAGGCTCCGCCTGCGGCGCATCGGGCGCATCGGACACAGGCGCGCTTTCGCTGGGCGCGGCCTCCTCGGCAGGCGGCTCCGCGGTCGCTGTCTGGGTGCGCGCGCTGCTCCGCTTCCGGCGGCGCGGTTGAGGCGTCGGCGCTTCAGCGGCGGGCGGGGGTGCGGGTTCGGCCATGACCGGCGCGGGGGTTGGCGACTCGTGGACCTCGCTCGCCTTGACGCTGATGGCCGTGCGATACACGTAGGTGCCCGATTTCTCGTCACGCCCCAGTTCGAGCAGCCCGCGCGCCTGCGCTTCCTCCAGCAGATTGCCGAATGCCTTGAATCCGAAATAGGATTCGTTGAAGTCCGGCTTCCGCCGCTTGATCGCCTGTTTGAGGACCGAGGCCCACATCTTTCCGCTGTCTCCACGCTCGGCCACCAGGGCGTCGAAGGTCTCCACGGCAATGTCGACCGCCTGGCTGCGCCGCGCTTCCAGCTCTTCCCGCCGCCGCTGCTCGTCCTCGGGCAAACGGGGCGCCGGCTGTGCGTTCGCCGCACCCCGCCTGTGCCCGGCGCGCGCCGTCTCGCTCACCAGATCGTCGTAGAAGATGAATTCGTCGCAATTGGCGATAAGCAGATCGGAAGTGGACTGCTTGACGCCGACGCCGATGACCTGCTTGGCGTTTTCGCGCAGCTTGGACGCCAACGGCGAGAAGTCCGAATCGCCGCTGATGATGACGAATGTGTTGACGTGGGATTTCGTGTAACACAGGTCAAGCGCGTCCACGACCAGGCGGATGTCGGCCGAGTTCTTGCCCGACTGGCGCACATGGGGGATCTCGATCAGCTCGAAATTCGCCTCATGCATCGCGGCCTTGGAGCTCTTGTACCGCTCCCAGTCGCAATAGGCCTTCTTCACGACAATGCTGCCCTTGAGCAGCAGCCGCTGGAGCACGGGCTTGATGTCGAACTTGTCGTACTTGGCGTCCCGCGCCCCCAGTGCGATGTTCTCGAAATCGCAGAACACCGCCATGCTGACACTCTCATTGCTTGCAGCCATCAATTCTCCGCTCAGACAGTCGCTTCGGCCGGATCTCGCAGGTGCCTACTCAGCACGATAGCATACGCGCCCGCATTGCCCAAGCCCGAAGCCTTGCCTCCTGCCCAGCCCACCGGCGCGAGGCAGCCGCGGTCGATGGGGAAGGCCGGCAAACAGTGCGCCCTAGGGCGCACTCCGGCAAGCAAGCCGGCCCTAGGACTCAGCGGCCAGCCGGTCGGCCTGGATTCCCGCGCATCGTGCGTCCGCCGGCGGGCCCATGCCCCTGGTTGGGCCCCTTGTTGCGTCTGTGCCAGTCCTGCGCCACATGGGCCGGCGCGTCCTGCCGGGACCACTCGTTGCCTTTCCTGCGCGGCTTGCGGTCCGAGGCCGGACGTTCCGCGGGGCGGGGGCGCGCGGCGAGCCCTTCTATCTCGGTGACCTTGACCTTGCGCCCGATGAAGCGTTCGATGCGCTTCAGCGCCGGGACGTCCTGCCGCCCGACGAAGGAAATCGCCATCCCCGAAGCGCCCGCCCGGCCGGTACGCCCGATCCGGTGGACATAATCTTCGGCGAAACGCGGCAGGTCGAAGTTGAAGACATGGGTGATGCCCGCCACGTCAATCCCCCGCGCGGCGACATCCGTCGCGACAAGGATACGGCACTCCCCTCGGCGGAGCCGATTGAGCGTGCGCGTGCGCTGGCCCTGCACCAGGTCGCCATGGAGGGCGGCGGCAGGCAGCCCGGCCCGGTCGAGCGCTTCCGCAAGGTCCTCGGTGTCGCGCTTGGTGGCCATGAACACGATGGCTTGCCCGAGGGAGGGCTGCTCAAGCCAATGATTGAGCAGCAGGCGTTTGTGCTTCAAATCGTCGACGTAGATGACATGCTGGTCGATGGTCTCATGGCGCACGGTCTGCGCGGCGACCTCGAGGAACTCGGGGTCTTGCAGCAATTCCGCCGCGAGTTGGCGCACGCTGCGTGACAAGGTCGCGGTAAAGCACACGGTCTGGCGATCCTGCGGCAGCGCCCCGGCGATGCTGAGGACATCCTCGGAGAAACCCATATCCAGCATCCGGTCGGCCTCGTCCAGCACCAGGACCTCCAGGCGGGAAAAATCGATGCGGCCGCCGCGCATCTGGTCCAGCAACCGGCCCGGTGTGGCGACGAGGATCTCGCACGGGGCGCTGAGCAGCCGGTTCTGGAGGCGGTACGACTCGCCTCCGGTGATGCAGACCGTTTTAAGACGGGGCACGCCTTGCGAAAACCCCTGCGCGGCCTTGGCCACCTGTTGCGCGAGCTCGCGCGTCGGCGTGAGCACCAGCACGCGCGGCCCCGCGCCTTTGCGCGCAGCGGGCTTGGTCAAACGCATCAGCGCGGGCAGGAGAAACGCAGCGGTCTTGCCGGTGCCGGTCGGCGCCGTGGCGATCACGTCGCGGCCGGCCAGCAGGATCGGAATAGCTTGCAGCTGGATCGGCGTGGGCTGAGTGATGGCGCTTCGCGCAAGAACGTCGGAAAAAGGCTGGCCGATGCCCAGCGCGGAAAACGATGAACCTTCCATGAGACACTCCCATATGATGTGGACAAAACGACGATGACGTCCCGACCAGGGAAAAAGACCATCCTTTGGATTGACGGATTGCACCAAGCATCGACGCCAACCAACGAATGTCAAGCAGGGAATGCTGCGACGGAAGGGCTAGAGTTCGATGACGACCGGCTTTTCGATATCTCCTGGGATTCGAGTGGCCGGCGGCCGAGACGGGGCGCATTATGGCATCTTTCGGCACACAATTCAAAAAAATATTGCGGAAGGCGCCCGGGGATTGCCGCACTCACGGATGCGGAAGGGCACCCCAGCTGGCGTGCCGCGTGATTACGGGCCCAAACTGCGGCCGTGATCCGCCACGGGTTTTCGGGGCGCCGCGTCTTCACGCCGGATTTCAACACCGAGGCTCTCGCCGCCCACCCTCGGCCGCCCCTCGCTGCTGCGCGCTTCCGCTTCTCAATCGTTGTGGCCCCCTTGGCGCCGCTTCCCTCCGGCTTGATACAATTCACTGCTGCGGTGGCCCTCCGCGCCTTTTTGGCGGGCTCGGAAATGAACGGCGCGTCCTCGGCGTGCCGGTATTGCGGGACGAACATCGGATGAATGTCGCATGAACACAAGGAAATCAACTGTGGTGACCCGCATGTCGACTCGAGGCCCGGAGTGGATCGCGGAGACGGATAC
Source organism: Pseudomonadota bacterium (assembly GCA_021817985.1). Taxonomy (GTDB): domain Bacteria; phylum Pseudomonadota; class Gammaproteobacteria; order Burkholderiales; family JAKAFK01; genus JAKAFK01. Next base: position 24,321 of record JAKAFK010000036.1, read on the forward strand.
CGTCAGGCGGGCCATGCGCTTGACCGCTGAGCTGAACAAGCTCTCCTTCGACGACGCCATCAGGATCAGAGCGCTTTTCAGCGAGTTGACCGGTCAGGACGTCGACGAGACCTTTAGCCTGATCCCGCCTTTCTATACGGCGGGCGGCACCCGGATACGGGTCGGGCGCAAGGTGTTCATCAATCAGTGCTGCACGATCTACGACATGGGCGGAGTGGACATTGCCGATCTGGTCATGATCGGGCCGAACGTGAACATCATCACCGCCGGCCACGCGCTGGAGCCCTCGCAACGGCGCGCCTATATCGAAGCGAAACCAATCACCATCCAAAGGAATGTGTGGATCGCGACCGCCGCAACGATCCTGGGCGGGGTCACCGTGGGTGAGAATTCAGTGGTGGGCGCAGGGGCTGTCGTCACCAAGGATGTCCCCCCCAATACCTTCGTCGCGGGTGTGCCGGCAACCGTCATTCGCGCCCTGGAACCAGACGGCACTGATTAGTCCGCCGTTCCTGCCGTTCCTGATCCATCAGCGATAATCAGTTGATGGGTCACCACGGGACATCTTCCCCGCAGTCGCAGCCCGAACAGGGCTGGCTGCCGAAGGACCGCTTTGATCGATTGCGCCCCGTCACCCGAGTGAGCTTGCGCCAAGCACCGGATCACGCACGCTGCACGCCCAGGTCGCCGCGTTCGGTTTCAATGGCTCAGAGCAGATTGGCTATATTGCGAAACAGGGGGATCCTGTTCCCACGACAGGTGCGGGAAACACGCCCCATGATAAAGGACAGCGGGTACAGGGGAAGGCGGAACACCGAGCCGGATCGCCGACAACCCGTGGCGTCCCCATCGCGACGGGCGGAATGCGCCGCCGCGATGGGCCCTCGATTCAAGCATGCGGCATGGGCCGCAAGGTCACACACATGCGGAAGCGGGTTCTCAATTGGGAGGAGGCACGCCACAGCATCGGCGTCCCCGCCGTCGACGAGCAACACCGGAACATCATCATCGGCATCAACACGTTGCATCAAGCCGTCGCCAAGGAGCTTCCGCACGACGCCATTCGGTCGCTGTTGGCCAATCTCATCCAGCTCATCGACCAGCATTTCTCCTTCGAAGAGGCCTTGATGCAGGAATATGCATTCCCTGAGGCCGAATCCCACCGACGCGAACACCGGATGATCGTCGATCGTGCCAGGCACCTTCTCAACGCCCTCACCCCCGCGCGTCCGCTCCGGACAAAACTCGCCGTCGCCTATCTCACGGATTGGACGGAGCGTCACGTCCTGGTGTCGGACCGGACGCTCGGTGCATTCTTGATCGCCCAGGGAGCGGCAGCCCGGCCTCGGACCGCCCTGGCGGCTAAACCTCTTGCCCCAGGGCGACCCTAGCCTGGGGCAGGCCGCGAAAAACCCGTCACCCGCCGTGCAGGCATTGGGCAGCCACCCTGCCCCCCAAGTCCGCCGCCCCCCAACGTGCGGTTCGACATAGTTGCGCGCTCAATTTTGTTATAGATTCTTCACTCAACGGCACCGGCGCGGCGTGTTGCGCAGACCCGCTTGGCCTGGTCGGCGACGCCAGGCGCTTCGCGTGGCGAGCCGCCATTCAAGAAGAAAAATCGAGGAGGAGGGGACAGGATAATGCGGCCTTGGTCGGCTCAGAAGGTCACGTGGCCGTCGCCCCCGGTGCGCGGCAGCCTGCTGTCGACACGGGCTGCACGATGACCCCGGTTCGGCTCTTGTGCACGGCATGCCTCGAGAGATTCCAACGAATCCTCACGGCGCATCGTCCGACAGGCACCCTCCGCTATTCGTGCAGACATCACGGGGTCACGCTCACCGCCTATGTGGAACATGGCGCCGTGATGAACTGGAGCCTCGCATCCGGCACACCGCACTTGGCCGGGGCGCGCGATCGGGAGTCGGCCGGCCCGGCGATCGAGGATGGCGATCCGCAGGACCTGCCCATGGCGCAGGGCAAGAAGCACTAGCGCTCCCGCCTCCGGCAGTCCGCTCATCGGCCGCGCAAAAGGGCCCCAAGAGATGGCAAAATAGCCTCCTTCGCCACCACGTGGAACCTTTCGCATGCCTATCCCCGCGTTCTCCTTTGCGCGCATCCCGCGCATCGACTTTGGCCAGGGCACGTTTGAAACCATCGCGCCCATCCTCGCGTCCTTCGGTACCCGCGTGCTGTGCGTCACCGGTCATCAGTCATTGCGCCGCACCTCTTACTGGCCCCGGCTCGAGGCCATGTGGGCGGAACACGCCTTGCACGTCGACACGCTTTCGCTCGCCGGCGAGCCCTCTCCGCAATGGGTTGACGAGGCCGTCCGCACGTTTCGGGCTCAGGATATCCATGCGGTGCTCGGTATCGGTGGCGGCAGCGTGCTGGATGCGGCAAAGGCTATCGCGGGACTTTTGCGGCCGGGCAACTCGATCATGGACCATCTGGAGGGCGTCGGCCCTGAACAGCCTTATCGAGGCCCCAGCACGCCGTTCGTCGCCGTGCCCACGACGGCCGGCACGGGCGCCGAGGCGACGCGCAACGCGGTGCTCACCGTGACGGGCCGTCATGGATTCAAGAAATCATTCCGCGACGAGCAGCTCGTTGCCCGCCACGCCATCGTCGATCCCGACCTGCTGGCGTCCTGCCCGCCCGCCCTCATCGCCGCCAACGGCATGGATGCGTTGACGCAACTCATCGAGTCCTACGTCTCCCTGAGGGCGAATCCGTTGAGCGATGCATTGGCGCTCTCCGGGCTCGATGCGGCGAAGGCCGGTCTGCTCCAGTGGTACGAAACGGGCGAGGCCGCGGTGGATGCGCGCACCGACATGGCCTATGCGGCTCTATTGTCCGGCATCACGCTGGCGCACGTCGGGCTGGGGGCGGTCCATGGGCTTGCGGCACCTCTCGGCGCCTTCCACGCGGTCCCTCACGGCGTGGCCTGCGGAACGGTGCTGGCCGCCGCCACACGCATCAATATCGAGGCCTTGAGGGCCCGCGAGCCCGGTCATCGCGCACTCCGGAAATATGCGCAGCTTGGACGGCTCGTGGGCCATCCGCCGTCGGCCGATGACCGGCAGGCCCAGGATGCCCTTTGCGAGACGCTCGAGGACTGGACCCGGCGGCTCAATCTTCCCCGCCTGAGCACCTTCGGCATCGGCACGCACGATATTGCCCATATCGTCGGGCACAGCCGCGGCAGCAGCATGAAGACGAACCCGCTCGTGCTGACCGACGATGAGCTTCACGCGATCGTCGCGCAGAGACTCTGAGTCCGTCTGCGGGCAGTCCCCGTCGTGCCCCTGGGTTTACGCGCACTTGCGGATCCGGAACCGGCCGATCGAGTGATCCAGGCGTTCCGACAGTCCGCGCAGGCCATCGGCCGCCATCACCAGATCGCGGACCACGTCGAGATTCTCCTCCGACATCCGGGCAATGCGTTCGGCATTTCCCGCAATGCCGCGCACCGCGTGTTCCTCGGTACGCAATGCCTCGGCGATCCTCGAGGCCGCCGCGTTCGTCTCTTCGACAGACTGGTTTGCCCTTGCGAACGTGACCGCAACGTTCTCAAGCGCCTCCTGACTCTCCACCAGGCTGCTTCTGCCGCTTCCGATGGACCCTTCCACCCTCGCCGACTGCCCCTGCAAGGTCCCGGTCACTTCGTTGATGCCCGAGGCCGCTTGCGCCGACTTCTCGGCAAGTTTTCTGACCTCGTCGGCGACGACGGCGAATCCGCGGCCGTGTTCCCCCGCACGCGCCGCCTCGATCGCGGCGTTGAGCGCCAGGAGGTTGGTCTGCTCGGCGATGGACTTGACCTGCTCGCTCAAGTCGGTGATCGCGTGGGCTTTCTCGACGAAGCTCCCGATGGCCTCCGTGATGTCGTTGAACGCCTGCTCGACGAGCCTGATCCGCCCCTTCAGTTCGGCCATGCCCTCGGTCCCCTGGGCACTGCGCGCGAGCGTCTCTTCCGCCGTGCGGCGCAGGTCATCGAGGCTGGACAGCACGGCTGACAGGCCACCCGTCAGAAGTTCGGTGGCTTCGGTCACGGCGGACGACGCCCCGCCTTGCGCTTCGGCACTGCCTTTGACCTGCTCCGAGGCGTTCAGCAGGCCATCGCCGGCCTCGAGGACCGCGGCGACGTTTTCCCGGACGGCGCACAGCACCTCGATCACTCCGAGGCGAAGCCGCTCCGTCGCATCACCGATCTTGCCGACCTCATCCCGGCTTCCGCCAACCGCCGGCAGCGTCAAGTCCCCCTCGCTCATGACGTCCAGACAGTGAAGCGTCGGCGCAAGCCGATTCTCGAAGCGGCCACCGATCCAAAAAGCGAACGCGACGCCGGCCACCGCGGCCAGAATGGCCAACGCGATGCTGATGTCCTGCAGTCGCGCTGCATAGTCCGCATAAGCGTGTTGGTGCGCTTTCAAAGACTGCTTGTGCGCATGGATCAAATCCAGCAGAAGGCTTCGCAGCGCGCGCCAAGCCGGCGTTTCGGTGACATTGATCGCCGTGCGTACCATGTCGAGCGAGGCACCGCTGCGAATCTGCGTCAGAACATCCTTGTGCGCCGCATCAAGGGCGTGCCTCAGCGCCATGACCCGAGGCATGCTCTCTTTGAGCGCGGGATCGTAGGCCCCGAGCCCCGAGAGCCGCCCTTCAATGCGGTCAAAGGCTCCCGAAGCGGCGGCGTAATTCTTGTACGCCTTCGGATTTCCGGGATCCAGCGCGATGTTGCGCAGCGCCTGTTCCATCTGAAGCCCATTGGCTTCCAGCTCGATCAGCCCGGTCAGGGAAGCGACGGCCGGGCCTTCCCCTGATGCGCCCACCCCCAGGGTATGCATCCCCCAGAGCGACATCGCCATCGCGGCGCTAAAGAACAGGCCCACCCACCAGACAGTCCATAGCACCTGATGCTTGACGCGCGTGTTGTTGATCATGCGACCAGCCAAGGACAAAGGACTCATTCCCGATGTTCTCCTTCTTATTGACGATTTCGATGCGCTCGCGCGGCGGCTGGCCCACCGACAAAAATCCGGCATCAAGCGCGTACCGGGGCCACGGCCCGATCGCTGCGAGAGCACGGCTTGGCACGCACAAAAGAGATCCCCGGAATGCGAGGCGAAAGGGAGGGCAGAACAGCGCATCGCAAAAAAAGAGGGGCACAAGGGCCTTCGTGATCGTACTCGCGCTCTTTGCTGGCACCTGCGCTGCGCGGGGACCGCCCCCGCGTCCCGCACCCTGCCCGCTCCTGGCCCCTTCGTTCCCCTCACGTCCGGGCGCGTGCCTGCAGCAAGCGCCGCGCCCCCGGGCCTAACCGCAAACGATCCGATCTTAGGAACGCCAAGCCGCCCTATCGCACGCGGCCATAGGCATGCCAATGGGCTAGGATTTATGGAAAATCGGCGCCGATTCGGAATAGAATTTTGGTCAAGATGCCCTAAACGGACATTTGTGTCAAGATGCGCACTTTTCATCACATTTGCCTGCCTGCCGCACCTTTTCGGAAACGCTCCATACCTCGCCGCGCGGGCGCTTGGCTGCTCGCACCCGTCCATTGCCGAAGGGTCGCCACGTCGTGCCGATTGAGTTCATCGCGCAGGACATCGAACCCTGGTCGATGGTGCCTGACGCGCCCGATCCCGGGCCCAGCCCGCGCATCGAATTGACGAAACGGCGTCTTATCCGCTTAAATCAATCAATACGCGCAAAACGAATCATTTTCCGGACACGGACAGCCGCCGCCGCGGGCGGGCCGTCACGCGAACCCAGCAGAACCGCGCCACGGCCCCAAGACGCCCAACCGGCCAGTGCGCGAGGCGAAAACGGATCTCTCTAACAAGGGACAACGGCGGGCAGGCGTCACAGATTTGCAACACCCCGCGCGCAAGATGCGCATCACGCCTCCAGGAGGACGCCCCGCGAGGGCCTTGCTTCTTAGTGAGCGATTTGACGCAAAGCACTGCATAATTATAAAATTCGCTTATTGCGATGTTCTAATCTATACGCGGCGCGCCTCCCGTCTCACGCACGCCGTCAAGCGGTTGATGGCCGCCCCCAGAATGCGGACTCGGCCCGAGAAGGGCCGGAGAGGGCCATAAAATAAGCGTACAATGGCAAGCCATGAAGGGGAGTTTCTCGTCTGCCGCCGTGGTCGGTATGGGACGCTTGCGCTGGCTGCTCGCGGCATCTCTTGTCGCATTCCTGGTCTCGTGGATCGGACCGGCCTTTCGCTTCCTTCCGTCCGGCGCATTTATCCCGCCCCTGCACAGCTTCGCCGAGATTTTGTCCATTGCGGTGTCTGCCCTCATATTCGGCATCGGCTGGAATGGCGCAGGGAAAGGACAGCCGCGAAGCCTGGTGATCCTCGCCTGTGCCTTTCTCGGGGTGGCTTTGCTCGACTTTGCCCACTTCATGTCTGACCCGGGCATGCCGGCCTTCTTCACGCCAAACGGCGCCCACAAAGCCATCGCCTTCTCCCTGGCGGCGCGGATGCTCGCCGCCTGCGCACTCCTTGCGGCCGTGTCGATGCCCGGACGCACCTTTGCCCACCCTCGTGCCCGGTGGCTGCTGCTGGGCACGGTGCTTGGCGCAACGGCGGCCGTCTACTGGCTGATCCTCTTCCATGCTCGCGCCGTGCCCGTCGCGGGCATGGCCAGCGAGCACGTGGTGCCTTTCAGGCTTGCCGGGCTGGACGCCGTCATCGGGGTGCATGTGGCGACGGCCATCCTCCTGCTGCAACTGCCCCGCGAAGCCCCTCGCCCGCTTCGCGCGCCGGACCTCCTGGCGGCGGTATTGTTGATGATTCTGAGCGAACTGTCGTTCATCGCCGGTTCGCCCGTCAACGGCACCCTGAGCCTGCTGGGGCACGTCTTCAGGATCCTCGCCTACGCCCTCCTGTATCGCGCCGTATTCGTCGAGGGCGTGCGCGAGCCCCATCGGCGGCTGACCGCCGCCCACGACCTGCAGGGCGTCCTCAAAGACATCTTCCAAGCCAGCCTCGAACCCCTATCGCTCGATGGGCTTCTGGAGCGCTCTCTGGGAACGCTCCTGTCGCTGCCCTGGCAAGGGCAGGCGGCGGGCGCCATATTCCTTGCGAACGAGAGCGGCGGTTCCATGACCGTGGGTGCGCAACGCGGCCTGCCCGCCAGCATCCTGGCGCACTGCTCGACCACTTCACGCGAGGCTTGCCGCGCACAGTGCGCGGCCAAAAAGGCGCGCGCCGAAGGCGCCAACGTCCCCGCACTCTACCCGCCTTGCCTGGCGGACACCGTAGCGCCTACGCACCTGTGCACCCCCATAACGGTCGGCGACAAGGCACTGGGCGTCATCCATGTGGAACTTGCGCAAGGCACCATCGAATCCGAAAGGCTGCAAGCCGTCGAGTCGGTCGCCGAGCTGCTCGGCCAGATCATGCAACGCATCCGCGCCCAGTCGCTGTGCCAGCAATGGGCCCGCATCGTCGACGACTCGCTGAACGAGATCTTTTTGTTCGATCCGCAGAGCTGGCATATCGTCCAGGCCAACCGCAGCACCTGCGATGCGCTCGGGTACACGATCGACGAACTGCGCGCGCTGGCGCCGCTCGACCTCATGCCGTCCTTGAGCCGCGACGAGTTCGACACGCTCCTCGCGCCGTTGAAGGCAGGCAGCCAGACGCACACCACATTCGAGACATTCTGCCGGCGCCGGAATGGCTCCCTGTTCCGAGGCACAGTCAAGATCCACCGTTCCCACTCTGGCCCCTCGATCATTTTCCTCGCGATCGTCGAAGACCTCTCGAAGCAGAACCGCTCGACGCAGGCGCTGCGCGAACAAATGCATTTGACGCACACCCTGGTCGAAGCCATTCCCTACCCGATTTGCCTCAAGGACATCGAGGGGAGGATCCTGGGCGTCAACGGCGCGTATGAAACGTTCTTTGGCATCGACCGCGAGTCCGTGATCGGCCAAAACGCCTTCCAGATCTTCCCGACCGACGAGCGCTTCGCCGCCGCGCGGCATGCCTCGGATCTGGCCAGTCTGCGCGAGCATGGCACGCGGACCCGCGAGCTTTCCCTGCTCAACGCCAACGGCGAGATGCGCCATACCCTGTATACGCAGGCGCTGCTCACCTCGAGCCACGGCGAACGGAAAGGCATCATCGCCATCATGGCGGACATCACCGAGCGCAAGCGCTCGGAGCAATCGCTGCGGGAAAGCGAGGCGCGCCTGCGGGCCATGTCCGCCAACATGCCCGGAATGATCTTCCAGGCCGTCTTGCACCCCTCGACGGGTCTTGCCTTTTCCTATGTCAGCGCAGGTGCGCAATGGGTCTGCGGGCTCGCCCCGGAGACCATCGTGGACGATAGCCGCACCTTCCTCGCCACCTTGCTGCCGGATGCGCAGGCAGGCTTCGAGGAAAGCATGCGCCGGTCGGCGCGGGAACTGACCGCCTGGAACTGGGAAGGGGAACTTCGCGCACCGCATGGCCCCAAGTGGGTCAATCTGCGGGCGAGCCCGCGCAGCATCTCGGAGGGCACCGTCTTGTGGGACGGGGTACTCCTCAACATCACCGACAGCAAACTCTCTGAAATCCGCCTGCGCGAATCCGAAAACCACCTTCAGGAGCTCTCCGCTTATCTCCAGTCGGTCCGCGAGGAGGAGAAGGCGCGCATCGCGCATGAGATCCACGACGAGCTCGGCGGCGTGCTCACGGCCCTCAAGATGGATCTTTACTGGGTCAGCAAGCGGCTTCCCGTCGACGCCGCGCCTCTTGCCGAGAAAGTCGAAGAGATGTCCTGCCTCGTCGACTCGGCGGTTTCGACCACGCGCAGGATCTCCACGGATCTGCGCCCAACCGTGCTCGACGACCTGGGCCTCATTGCGGCCCTGGAATGGCAAGTGGCCGAATTCGCTCGCCGCACGGACATTGCGTGCGACATGACAACGCCCCCCCAGAGGACATCGAGTTCGGACCTGATTATCCCATCGCCCTCTTCCGCATCCTGCAAGAATCGCTCACCAACATCGCCCGTCACGCCAACGCCACCCGGGTCCATGTCTGCCTCAAGGCGACCGACGAGCTGCTCCTGATGGATATTCGCGACAACGGTATCGGCATTTCCGCCAATCGCCTGGTGAACCCGACCTCGCACGGCGTGCGCGGCATGCTGGCGCGCGCCGCCCACCTGGGTGGAAGCGTCGCCATCGATCCCGCACCGGACGGGGGCACGCTCGTCGCGGTGAGGCTCCCTAGACCCTGCATGCAGGCCTGACGCCATGATTCGAGTACTGATCGTCGATGATCACGCCATCGTCCGCAAGGGGCTTGCACAAGCCTTGTCGGAGACCGTGGATCTCGTCGCGGCCGGTGAGGCCGACAACGCCGCCCACGCCGCGGACCAGGTTCGCACCGGCGATTGGGATGTCGTCCTCATGGATGTCTCCATGCCCGGGAGAAGCGGGGTCGATCTCCTCAAGCAGATCAAGCAGGAGAAGCCTGCACTGCCCGTGCTCATGCTCAGCATGTACCCTGAAGACCAGTATGCGGTGCAACTGCTGAAGCTTGGGGCGTCCGGATACCTCACCAAAGACAGTTCTCCCGAGGAACTGGTGACGGCGATCCGAACAGTTGCGGCGGGCAGGCGCTACATCCGCGCCTCCGTCGCCGAACTCCTGGTCGAGGAAATGACCCGCGCCGGCGCCGAACCTCACGAAACCCTCTCGCAGCGCGAAGACCAGATTTTTCGCCTGCTCGCCAGCGGACAACCCGTCTCGCAGATCGCCGAGGGCCTCTTTCTCAGCGTCAAGACGGTCAGCACTTACCGCACGCGCGTCCTCGAGAAGATGGGCCTCAAGAACAACGCCGAACTGACCCTGTACGCCATCAAGCACGGCCTCATCGACTAGATCTGTTCCATCTTGGGCGTCAGTGCGTGTCCTACAGCACATAGGGCAACGCCGATACCGGGCGCCCTTGTCGTCCGACGCCAGAAACAGCCGCCTACCGATGGCGGGGTGCCCCTTCCGCGCGCATCATGGATGCCGTTCGCCAAGGCATCGCCAGCAGCACCCTGCCCCGGCCGCCCAGGCCCGATCATTTACGTCACAAGATGCGCGTCCATCAATGCCAGACCCTGCAATCTTTCCCGGCTGCCAGCCTATGTTGGACCGGCAAAATCGTATTCTCGGCCACGAACCCCTGTTCCGCGGCAGTGAAGACAACAGCGCCGAGATTCTGGACGACCTCCACACCAGCGCCTGCGTGATCCGATATGCCTTCGGGGATGCGGGAATCGCCTCCGCGCTGCGCAACGGCCCCCGGTTCGTCAATGTTGACGAGAAACTGCGGCTGGGCGGGCGCCCACCCCCCCTGTCGCGCATGGCCGCTCGTCGTGGACCCATGCGCGAAATTCTGGCTGAACAGACGGCGGATGCGGGCGGCGCGCTATGCGAGCGCGCCTTCATGACCGGCATCCTGTCACTGCTCGATGCCCTATTTCACCAGCCCACGGAGGCATTATTGAACGAGATCAGCCTGACCCCCAACGTGCGCGCAGCCCTACTCAGGCGAACGGGAATCTTGGGATACGGGCTCGCGCTTGGGGCTCGGCTTGAGCAGAAGGATTCCGCGGGCGGCCGCCGTTTCGTTTGGCGTCGCGGCGGCGAACACCCGACGCCCAGGGCACATACTCAACCAACATGGAAAACAGATGTAGGCCGCAGGTTTCAAGCATTTTTGATCTCTTTAAAGGGAGCAGCCCATGGTCGTTGCAAAGGCAGCTGACGAACCGGTGAAACCAGACCGGCCAACCTGACCCACGGCCCGTCATGTCAAGCATCCAAAAACAACCACAGTGGAGATGGAGATAGGACCATGTTCAAGAATATGAGAATCGGCAATCGCCTGGCTCTGGGCTTCGGCATCCTCGGTCTGCTCTTTGCGGCCTCGGGCGCCTTTGCGCTGCGTCAAATGCAAACCATCAAAACGTCCACCGATGCCGTCATCGAGGGACAGTGGCCCCAATATGTTGCCATGGGGCAGGTTCTCGACTCGGTCGAAGAGATGCTGCGCGACAGCGAAGCAGCCTTTTCCGATCGCTCCAGCTCAACTAACGTTGCGGGGGTGCGCACCAAATGGCAGCACATGGAAACCGCAAACGATCAGCGTCTTGCGACTGTTGTCCACTTGGCGGCGACCCCGACGGGGCGCGCATTCGCGAGGAAGGTCAAAAGGGAACTGCGCGCCTATTACAGCACGGAAGATCAATTTCTCGCTGCCCTCGGAAGCGCTGATCCGTCGGCTGCTCATCTCCTGCATCAGCAGGTCCGTCCCCAGGCATCCGCGCTCGTCGGCGAAATCCGTCATTTCAAGACGCACATCACGCATGTCTTTGCCAAGGCGGCGGGCCAATCCAATACAATTTATGCGCAGGCACGAACCTTGGAGATCGCGATCGCAAGCCTCGTGCTCCTGCTCGCAGCCGGCTTTGCCTTCTGGGTGACCCGCTCGATCACCGTTCCGTTGAGGGAGGCGGTCGACGTCTCCAACCAGCTGGCCGAAGGCGACCTCACGGCGCGCATCGAGGCGAGGTCCCGCGACGAGGTCGGG
>JAKAFK010000037.1 GCA_021817985.1 Pseudomonadota bacterium
TCCCCAGCGCACTTTCGAAAAGCTTCTCACTCATGGCCATCCCTGCCTCAATACGAATGGCCTAAAGGATACTGTATCGTGGGCTTATACGCCCGCCGCTACCCATTCAAAATTCAACAGAGGCCTTTATTTCAGATCCACGCGCACTTCCACAACCGCGAGTCGCCCCCCATTGTTTCACCGCGACTCATCTGCACGCGGTGCAGTATCGCCCAACAAAAGTGCCGGTGGATCGCGATTCAGTGCAAGCGCCAACACCATTGACCGACTCAAGCCTATGTTGCGAGGCTGGATGAGCTACTTCCGGTTGACGGAGGTAAAGGGGGTGTTGCAGGATCTGGACGGGTGGATCAGGCGCCGACCGCGCTGCCTGCTATGGCAGCATGGAAAGCGCGTGTTCGCCCGCGCCAGGATGCTGATGAAGCGGGGGCTAACGGAAGAACGGGCATGGCGCTCCGCCACGAACCAACGCGGGGCGTGGTGGAACTCGGGCGCAAGTCACATGAACGAAGCCTTCCCAAAGTCCTACTTCGACCACTTGGGGCTGGTCTCGCTGGCAGATACTTGCCGGCGCTTCCAGTGTGTTTCGTGAACCGCCGGATGCGGAACCGCACGTCCGGTGGTGTGAGAGGACGGCGGGGGCGACCCCGCCTCCTACTCGATTGAGCCGCTCAAAGCGGCTATACGGGGTCGCTAGCGCGGCCCCGATTCATAGCGCCACCGTTACGGTGACGGGTCAGCGCCACAGATTCAGCTGATCCAGTCGCGCGTCTTCCTGCTCCTGGTTCCGGATATACTCTCGTATCGTCGCTTCGTCTCTGCCTACCGTGGATACGAAGTACCCCCTCGCCCAGAAATGCTGCCCGACAAAACCTCGCTTGCGCTCGCCATACACCCGCGCCAGGTGGATCGCACTTCTCCCCTTGATGTACCCGATTACCTGCGACACCGCATATTTCGGCGGGATCGCGATCATCATATGCACATGATCCGGCATCAGGTGTCCTTCCTCGATGCGGCTCTCCTTGCGCTCCGCAAGCTGTCGAAACAGCTCCCCGAGGTGCCTCCTCAACTCTTCGTACAACGCCAGCAGGATCGCACCGCTCAAATCGTTCAGCAAGACGTTACGCAGTCACGCCGAGGGCATCTGCAACTATGCGGCCTACCCGATCACGAGCGCCGTCATCGAAGCGGGCAATGTCGGCATTGGTTTGATCCGCAAACGGGCCAGGGGGCTACTGGACACCGAATACTTCAAACTCAAGATCAGACAGCTCAATCTGCCCGACACGGCCGAGCCCTTCTACCCATTACGCGGGCCGGGCTGCCGTAGCAAAAAAGCCCCGGAAAGCAACAAAGCTACCGTATGAAATCGACGAAGGACCAGATCCTTACATTACTAAAATGTAATACGTATGTCAGGTTTCTGAACGGGAAAGAAGGGTACGATCACCATCGACATAATATAGATCTAAGGATCCGGATATTGTCTGTGTGCGGATGTGTGCCGGTGGCTCCGAAACCGGCAGACCCCGGCGTTTAGGAAACCGACAGATCTTGCTCATTTCTTGAGCAACACGCATGACGAGGAAAGGTTGCAATCTTCCCGGCCCTGGCCGCGTCCAATCGCCCTCGGGAACGGAAGGACACGCGAAGGGAAGAAGACGCCAGGCCGTTTGTAGAACAGCCTGCAGAGGAATATGGACGACTCGAAGAATGCCGATTTCTACACCGCCGGTTTTCAGGTCGCCGCTGACTCGGATGCGCACAACAAGAGCGTGTGATCGGTGTTGGCAGTGCAAGGCAGTATCAGGATCGCGTGTTGTTGAAAGGAAATGTCTGGGTCGAGGCTTGTTGTCTGGGAATTTCTTTACGCTCTAAAGGGGACAAAATGAAGCAACGAATTACTAAGTGGTCAATTGCTGCCACATCGGCGGCGACTCTCGCCGCATTGGGATTCTCGGGACAGGCACATGCCGTGCCGAGCTTTGCGAGGCAAACGGGCCTCGCCTGCTCGGCTTGCCACACGGTGTTTCCTGAGTTGACACCCCTAGGTCGCCGTTTCAAGCTGCAAGGCTATACGTGGACAACTAAGGCGGCGGCTGCTGCTGCCGTCAATGAGCAGACGGGCGACACGGTTCTGTCCTTGGCAAGCATTCCACCCATAACGCTTCTCCTGCAAGCCAGTGTGACACACTGGGCGAAGGCCCCCAACCCGGGGACTCACACCCAGAACCAGAACACCTATTTTCCACAGCAATTCAGCATCCTGTCAGCCGGTCGCGTGGCGCCCAATCTTGGCGCCTGGCTTCAGTTTACCTATTTCCAGCAAACGGGAACCTTCGGCATCGATAATAGCGACATCCGCTATGTCAGTGGTCTCTCACACCCCAACGATTTTCTTTGGGGCTTGGACGTGAACAACGGACCCACGGTTCAGGATGTGTGGAACACGGGTGGTTCGATCGCAGGAGGTACGGCTTGGGGGATTCCTTATTTCCCGGTTCCGAATGCGATCGCGGCGCCACAAAATCCAATGATGCTGACTATCCTCCAGCAGTCCGTGGGAGCGGGAGCCTATCTCTGGTATAAGAATGCATTCTATGCCGAGCTGCAAGGGTATAGAGAGGCGAAAAACATTGCCACCGCGAATGATCACAATATAGGAGTCGGTGGTGGCACCCTTGATCAAACAGCTCCATACTGGCGCCTTGGGTATGAACATGACTGGGGGAAGAATTCCTGGCAAGTTGGCACCCTGGGCATGTACGCACACTTTACGCCCGGTGCGGCGGCTTCACTGTCGCAGACGAATATCTACCGCGATATGGGTCTCGACACGCAATATGAATACATCGGCGACAACAACATCTATACGGTAGAAGCCAGCTACATGAACGAGCATCAAGATCACGATAGCTCGCTGGTCGGGCCGGGGCTGACCTACAGCAATTCGAGCGATACCCTTAATCGCTTCGAAGTGACGGGCAGTTATTATTATCAGCGGCATTACGGTGGCTTCGTAAGTTTTACGTCGGAAACCGGCTCAAACGACGCAAATGCCTATTGCGGAGGAGTCGTGGGTAGCTGCAATGGTTCCCCGAAAGCCCAATGGGAGACGTTCGAAGTCGATTATTTGCCATACCTAAATACCAAACTGTTCCTGCAATATGATCTCTATAACAAGTTGGACAGCAATGCGAATGCATTCGCCGGAGCGGAATCGAGCCCCAGTGTGTCAGACAACAACCTCACCGTCGCTGGACTGTGGATGGCCTTCTGAGGAGAGATCAGAGATGGAATTCAATAGCATGAAACTCAAAAAGCCGAACCTTGGTCTGGCCTCTCCCGTATGGGCCCTTGTCTTTGCCGCCCTCATGTCGCAGGTTGGGGGTAACGTTGCGTTAGCGGGCCAACCAGGGAATGTGGCTGCACCCCGGATCGCTGAGACGCTATGCATCAACTGTCATGGCGCGCAAGGTCGTAATGATTCGTTGCTCTACCCGCAGCTGGCAGGGCAACCGGCATCCTACCTGGAGGCGCAACTAGTGGCGTTTAAAGATCGGACACGCGCAGACCCCCAAGCCCAGGTGTACATGTGGGGGTTCGCGGGTGGTCTAAGCGACAGCGCCATCAAGGAGCTGGCTGCCTATTATGCCGCTCAGACACCGGCTGCGGGTACGCCCCAGACAGCTGACCCACGGGAAATCGCTGCAGGCAAGAAAATATTCATCGAAGGCATTCCTTCAGAGAACGTCCCGGCTTGTTTTGCGTGCCATGGAGAGGAAGCGCAGGGCAAAGCAACGTTCCCCCGCCTTGCGGGACAGCACCGTGACTACCTGGTCGACCAACTGCAGCATTTTAAGGATGGGCGAAGGTCCAACGCCATCATGCACAATATCGTCAGGAACATGACAGACGAAGAGTTTGTGTCGGTCTCGGCGTACTTGGAGTCTCTTGGAAAGTAGAACCAAGGCATACCAAGAACCGGGCATCAACTTTGGAACGAAAAAGGGGGGCACTGCCTCCCTTTTTATTTGGGTGCGCCAGGCATGGCGCGTAGCGCCGTGACTGGCTCTGTCGGAACCGCTGTGGTGGCGGGGAAGACGACTTGGAGGTGGAAGTCCTCTACACCCCCGGCAAGGGGAAGTGTTAGCCGAACGGCAAGGGTGTCCGTCGTGAGTCGGAATCTGAAGGAAGCCGCAGGCAAAAGCTGGCCTGACGGCGAGGCAAGCGGATAGAGGCGGCGTAGCGGGGTGAGCAGGCCCATATCTGTAAAGCCCGATACTTGCACGGAACGCTACGACGTAAGTCCGACAGGCATAAGCAGGAAGGTCGCGCGCATTACCCTGGGAGATCTGTTCTCCTGCCTTGTGCTACCGGCATCGCCTATAAAAGGGGGCCCTGGAAGAACAGGGAATCAGTGGAGTTGGCGACCCTGGAATGGGTGTCCTGGTTCAACCATCAACGCCTGCTGGGGCCCATCGGCTATATACCGCCCGCAGAAGCTGAGGCACAATACTACCGGCAGTTAGCCAAGGCGGAGACTGCCAATGTTACTTAAACCAAACAGCCTCCACGAAATCCGGGGCGATTCACAGGCAAATCGGCACCCAAAGGCGGACGCAAGAATGCGAAGCAACGGGATGGCGCCTAAGCAAGCGCAAGACCCGGCGACCCGCACAGTAGGGATGCCGCGGCAGGGGCCTGCGGTCTTTGCCGTCCTGGGCGTAT
Organism: Pseudomonadota bacterium; assembly: GCA_021817985.1. Taxonomy (GTDB): domain Bacteria; phylum Pseudomonadota; class Gammaproteobacteria; order Burkholderiales; family JAKAFK01; genus JAKAFK01. The sequence continues at coordinate 4,735 of JAKAFK010000037.1, forward strand.
TCCTCATCTTCCTCAGGCTGGGCCTGACCTCCTTTGGCGGCCCCATCGCCCATCTGGGCTATCTGCGCAGCGAATTCGTCGAGCGGCGCAAGTGGCTGGAGGACGCCGCCTATGTCGACCTGGTGGCCCTCTGCCAGTTTCTGCCGGGACCGGCGAGCAGCCAGGTAGGCATTGCCCTGGGCGCGCTGCGTGCCGGGCTGCCGGGTGCTGTGGCCGCGTGGGTCGGTTTCACGCTGCCTTCGGCCGCCATCATGATCGCCTTCGCCTACGGCCTGCGCTTCCTGCCGGACGCCTCCGCCGCCGGCTGGCTGCACGGCCTCAAGCTGGCCGCCGTCGCGGTGGTCGCCCAGGCGGTATGGAGCATGGGCCGGCAGTTTTGCCGCGACCGCGTGCGGGCATCCTTTGCCATGCTTGCCGCCGTCGCTGTCCTGCTGTGGACTTCCGCGTTGGCCCAAATGGCGGTCATTGCCCTGGGTGCGCTTATCGGCCGGCGCCTGCTGCCGGCCGCACAGGCCGATGATGCGGCCCACGCCGATTTCCGCATCAGCCGCCGGATTTCCACTCTGGCATGGCTGCTGTTCTTTGCCCTGCTCGCGCTGTTGCCGCTATGGGCCGCCCTGAGCGGCAGCCACGCTCTGGCACTATTCGACAGCTTCTACCGTTCTGGTGCGCTGGTCTTTGGCGGCGGCCACGTGGTGCTGCCGCTGCTGCGCGCGCAGGTGGTACCGGCGGGTTGGGTGTCCGATAGTGATTTTCTCGCCGGCTACGGCATGGCCCAGGCCTTGCCCGGCCCTTTGTTCAGCTTCGCCGCCTACTTGGGCGCCGTGAGCAGCGGCACCCCTCATGGCTGGATCGGAGGACTGCTGGCGCTGGGGGCGATATTCCTGCCCGCCTTTCTGCTGGTGCTGGGCGCGCTGCCGCACTGGAACCAATGGCGCACCCGGCCCGCCCTGCGCTCGGCGCTGGGCGGTGTGAACGCCGCGGTCGTGGGCATACTGCTCGCCGCCCTGTACAACCCGATCTTCCTCAGCGCGGTACGCGGCCCCGGCGACCTCGCCCTGGCGCTGGCGGCGTTTGCGCTGCTCATGTTCTGGAAGATCTCGCCCCTGTGGGTGGTGGTTTTCGCGGCGCTGGGCGGGGCCTGGCTGGCATGAATAGGCACGCTCTCGACGCGGCGCGTCGATTCGCGGCACGGCTGAAGGCCTGGCTGGGATACGGAAGCCTTGCCGGCGCCTGTCTCCATGCCGGCCTGGCGGCCGCCGGTCCGCCGTTCCGCACCGACGACCCCGAACCTGTCCCCGCAGGGCACTACGAGGCCTACCTCTTCAGCAGTGGCACGCAAGGCGACGGCGGCTGGAGCGGCGTGGGACCAGCCATCGAGTTCAACGATGGGTTCCACCGCGACATGATGGTCCACCTGGTCGTGCCGCTCGGCTACAGCCTGCCCGACGGCGGACCGCGCGCCCAGGGCCTGGGCGATATCGAGCTGGGGCTCAAAGCGCGTGTCCTGCACCAAACGCCCCAGCGGCCCGACCTTGGCGTTTTTCCGCTGGTCGAAGTGCCCACCGGCAGCGCCGCCCGCGGACTGGGCAACGGGCATGCGCAGTTTTTCCTGCCGGTATGGGCGCAAAAGGATTTCGACCAAGGGCGCTGGACCACCTACGGCGGCGGCGGATACTGGATCCGTCACGGCGGAGACTTCCGCAACGGCTGGTTCGAGGGCGTGCTGCTGCAGCGCAATTTCAGCGCACTGAGCTTTCTCGGTGCCGAGCTGTATCACCAGGATGCGGACCGCGTCGGCGCCGGCGCCGCCACCGGCTTCGACATCGGCGGCAGCCTGCCCCTGCCTGGGCATAGTCAGCTGCTGTGGTCCCTCGGCCGCAACCTCACTAACGTTGCCGCCAATCGTTTTTCCTATTACATCGCCCTCTACCGGCTGTTCTGATTGGAGCGCCACACAAGTGGTGGCGATGCGACATGCGCCAGGATCGGGCAGGAATGGGCTAAGGGCGGTTAGGCGTGTACGCTGGAACTTCGCGAATATGCCGTGCACAGCTTTCGGGGACACCCCCATGAACCCCACCAGGCCGGTTGATGCCGTGTTGTTTCGTAAGCGTCATGAAAGCGCTCGCGTTTCGTGATTGTTACGATGCCATCTATTTGGTCACGTCACGAAACAGAGGGCATCATGGCTGAACAGCAAAACCGCGGTGGCCGCCCGAGTATCGGCGCAAAAGCGATGTCTCCCGCGCAGCGCCAAAAGCGCTACACAGACGCGCGTCGTGAGCGATCCATGCAGGCACAGATTTACGCGGAAAAGGTGCCAGGACGCAGGACTGCGGGCGTTGCTGGATGCTCTGACGGTGGATGTCATGGCCCTCGATGCCGCACCGAACAACAAGATGTCAACATCGCCCCTCGGCATGGCAATCATTGCCATCCCTTGCCATGTCTGGTAACTTCTGAGGAAGGAGGTGCGCCATGCAAACCATGAATATTTCCCTGCCTGATCCCTTGAAGCGGTTCGTGGACGGGCAGATCGCCCAAGGTCGTTACAGCAGCGTCAGCGAATATGTGCGGGAACTCATCCGGGCCGATGAGAGACGCAAGGCCGAAGAAGATCTGGAAGCGAAGCTCTTGGAAGGCCTGAACAGCCCGGAGACCGAGCTGACGCCGGCGGATTGGGCCCGCATCCGCAAGGAAGCCTTGACCAGGCTTGAAGCTCACAAGAAGCCCCGTTGATGCCGAAGGTCTACCAGCGCGCGGCAGCCAGGAGCGACTTGGTGGAACAGTTCGTCTATCTGGCGGAAAACGCTGGGCTGGCGGTAGCTAACCGCTTCATGGCGCAGGCCGAAGAGACTTTTGCTGAACTGGCGCACGAGCCGCTGATCGGTGCGCCGCTGCAACTGACGCATCCTCGTCTGGAGAAGCTGCGCAAGTGGCGCATCAAGGGTTTTGACAATCATCTGGTGTTTTATGAGCCGCACCCGGATGGTGTATCCATCGTGCGCGTGCTGCATGCGGCCCGGGACTGGTGGGGCCTGCTCGGCTTCGAAGGCTAAAGCGCATGAAGCCGCCCAAACTTTTTGGGCTTGGAACCCCGAGTATCGGCGCAAAAGCGATGTCTCCCGCATGCCACCCCGGGCGAGCCAGAATGGCCGATTTTCCCCCGTCATTTAACATAAGATACATTACACGCAATAGTAGTTAGCCGAAAAGCTAGGTTCCTGGGGTTGCAGCCTATATTTTCTATAAGCTGCCCCCGTTTAGCCGATACATGGCGGAAACGGTCAGCCACCAGGCTCCGGAAGAATGCTCAAACGGAACAGTAGCCCGGCGCGGACCGCGCTGATGAATTTTCAATCATGATAAAGTGGAATACAATCGCCATTTAGCCAAAAAAATACAGCAAGTTCTTGAGATAACAAAAAAGTCCAGGGACCACATTGTTTGGCCAATTCAAAGCCACCGCTGAAGGAGCCGTTAACCGACGGCCCACAGAGTTCGGTTAATTCGCCCTCGACGAACCTCGATAGCGCCGGGGGAAACCATCCTGCACTGGCGCGGCCCATCACCGAACTTGTGCTCCGACGGGGTTCGGTTCGCCTGAAAAATGTGATTCTTTCGGCCGTCCGTACTGGGCGAATTCCCTGCGCGACCGTCGGGGAATATTTGCTCGCATACCCTGAAAGCGCCGCGAGATTTCTGCGCCTACCCAGCATGGGAATTAAGTCATGTGACGAGCTGACACGCCTGGTCGAGAACGCATCCAGCAGGCTGGAGGACGCGAATGAGACCGCTGGAACCATCGACACGGCAATAGTACTCCGGCGAGACGCTGAATACACCGGTGCCAAGCGCCCAGCTTTCGACGGCCTTAGAGAGCTTCTGGTGATTAATCCTGATCATGGTGCTGTCCAGGCAAGGGGGCGCGACCCTGCAATATCGGCATGGGCCGACTCATTCCATTCGGATGATCCCCCCCACCCCCGCTGGTTATGATAAACGCCCTGCTAAAAGGCTTGCAGCCCCGCGAAGCAGACGTGCTCCGACGCCGATATGGTCTAGGCGGATGCTGCAGCGAAACGCTGGAACACCTTGCCGGCGAGTATGGGCTTACGCGAGAGCGCATCCGGCAGGTTGAGAAAGAGGCTCTCGCCCGGCTATCCGAGCTCCCAGTGCGAGCCATTCGGCGCTCGCTGGACGCCCATCTGGCACTGCTGTGGGACGCTATAACGCGGAGTCGCGGAGTACTCCTCCTTCCGGGCCTTGATGGGGAGATGCTATTAGTAGACCAGGAAACGCGTCTGGCCATCGAGATCGTCTATAGGTCACTGGTCCAGTGGCTCGGATCATTTGTGTTCAGAACCGACAAAGGATGGTTCACTGACCTCGCTGTCGCCTCCAATTTTACCAACATGGTCTCGCAAGTACGGCGAGTTCATTTGGCTGGGCTGACGCAACAGCCTGGCCCGGCTGGGCGACGGGCGCTATGAACTGCGCGTGCCGTATTCGGATTCGCGGGAACTTGTCATGAACGTCGTCCAATTCAGGCCAGATGGAGGTTGTGGTGCGGAAATTACTCAGAGAGGCTGTCAAATCCCTGCATGGCTCGGCGGCAAGCCAGTATCGGCGTCGGAAGGTGGCGGGCTCAGGATTTGGGAACGACGTCTGATACAGAGCTACCGGTGACCAACGTTTCGGAGAACCATCTGAAGCCATTGTGGGCCAAATCCTGCCAACTAGGCAGCGAGCACTGGCATCCTCTTGTCCTGCATTTGCTGGATGTCGCGGCCTGCGCCGATGCCATCCTTGCGCGCGAGCCGGAAAGCACGCGCCACCGGCTCGCGGCGGTGTTGGGTTTGCCTTGGGAGGTGGCCCATCCGTGGTTGCTGTTGCTGATCGCCTGCCACGACCTAGGCAAAGGCTGCCCAGGGTTTCAGTGCAAGTGGAAAAATCTGTCCGGCCTGGACGCTGGGCCAAGCCCGGATACCACAGTCAATCACGGGTTCGTCAGCCAGGTGGAATTAAGGAAATTACTGATCGAACTCGGCTGGCCTGAGGAAACGGCAGGGTTGGTCGCCGATGCGGTGGGCTGTCATCACGGCGAGCGCGCAAGTTCTACGACGATCGAGAGAATCGAGGCCAATCCATTCCGGAGCACACTTGGCAAACCCGACTGGCATCGTGCTCGGCGCGCCATTTTCGAAGCCTTGATCGCGGTCTTCGCTCCCACCTCGTCGCCGACCAAGCGCGCGTTGAGCGGTCCCGATTTCATGTTGCTTGCGGGCCTCACCAGTTTCGCCGACTGGATCGGCTCGAATGAGGCGTTTTTCCCATTCGGCGCACCCGAGGACTGTGACGATCTGGCTGCATGGTTCAATAAGCGACGCGAGCAGAATGCCGAGGAGGCGCTGAATCAAACCGCCTGGCTGCCGCGAACGCCTCTAATCAACTCCGCCAGCGCCTTCGGCGCCGTATTCGGCTTCAAGCCACGTCCGTTGCAGCAGGCGATGGTCGATGCGCTGGCTACCCTCGACCGACCCGCGATTCTGCTGGTTGAAGCGCCGATGGGCGAAGGCAAGACTGAAGCGGCACTTTACGCCCATCTGGAATTGCAGCGGCGGCTCGGGCATCGGGGACTCTACGTCGCGCTGCCGACCAAGGCGACCGGCAACGCCATGTTCAGCCGCGTTCTCAAGTTTTTGCGCAGCCAGCACTGCAACCGCCGGCTGGACCTGCAACTGTTGCACAGCGGCGCGCTGCTCAACGACGATTTCCAGAAGCTCAAACTCAACAGCATTTACGACGCCGCCCAAGGCGGCGAGGTGCGCGCCGGCGAATGGTTCACGCACAAGAAGCGCGCGCTGCTGTCGGAATATGGCGTCGGCACCATCGACCAAGCGCTTCTGACCATCCTGCCGGTGCGCCATCAGTTCGTGCGCCTGTGGGGGCTGGCGAACCGCGTCGTCGTGTTCGACGAAATCCACGCCTACGACGCCTACACCGGCACGCTGTTGCTGCACCTGCTGCGCTGGCTGCTGGCCCTAGACGCGTCGGTGGTCCTGCTATCGGCGACCTTGCCGCCACAGATTCGCCGCCAGCTCGCGGAACTGGTCGGCCAGCAGCCGCCGGAGCGCGAGGCCGCCTACCCGCGTATCTCGGTCTACCAGCCGGGCGAGGCCGTGCGTCAGTTGCCTTTCGACGCCGACCCTAAGCGCCGCCTGTCCATCCGCGTCGAGCCCGTCGCCGCCGACCTCGCCGCGATCCAGGCCGCGTTCGACGCGAGGCTTGTCGATGGCGGCTACGCACTTGCGCTGACGAACACCGTGCAGCGCGCGCAGGATTTGTACCGGGATTACGGCGCGGGCGAGCCGCTGCGGATCGACGGCGAGCCAATAGGCAAGCGCCTGTCCGACAGCACGGAGGTCTATCTCTTCCACGCGCGCTTCCCCGCCGACGCCCGGCAACGCCGCGAAGACGCCGTACTGAAGCTCTTCGGCCCGCCCGATCCGGATGCGCCCGCCCCACGCATGGGCCGGAAAATTCTCATCGCCACCCAGGTCGCCGAGCAAAGCCTGGATCTCGACTTCGACCTCATCGCCACCGACCTCGCGCCCATCGACCTGCTTCTGCAACGCGCCGGGCGGCTTTGGCGGCACGCGCGCGGCGCGCGCCCCGTGAGCGAGCCAACCCTCATCGTCGCCGGACTCCTGGAAGACCCGCCGCCCACGTTCGGCAGGCCTTTGTGGTGGAGTGCCGTCTATCGCGAAGACACGTTGCTCCGAACCCGCAGCCTGCTACGCGGCAAAGCATTTCTGCAACTGCCCGATGACATCGACTCGCTAGTGGCGTCCGTCTACGAGGAAGCTGCCGAAGTCGAAGCGTCGCTCGAAGGGCGGCTCGACCGCGCCATGCAGGATGCGTTAGGTAAGGAATACGCCCAAGTCGGCGAAGCACATCAGGCCATCATCGGCGTGCCCGACGACGCCTCGTGGAAAACTGGCGCGCGCTTCACGCTGTATGACGACGACGAACCCGGCGTCCACGCCAGCCTCAAGGTCCGAACACGGCTTGGCGAGGATTCCGTCGTCGCCGTTCCACTCTCCGATGCGGACGTCTTCGCTCCCGCGGTCACGCCCGAATTCGGCCAGGCCAAAACCTGGCTCCTGCGTGCCATGAGCCTGTCGCGCAAGGGCGTTGTCAAGCGGCTGCAAGCGCGCGGCGTACCGGAAGGCTGGCGGCAAAGCGCCTTGCTGCGCAATGCCTATCCGCTGCACCTCGATGCCGATTCCCGCTGGATCGAAGACCCCAAGGTTCAACTCTCCAGCGAGCTGGGCCTGATTTACGAAAACAAGGAGACCGAATGCGTCAGTTCAACCTGATCGACGAAGCCTGGATACCCGTTCGCAAACTCGATGGCGCGCGCGTCGAACTCGGCATCCGCGACACCTTGCTGCAAGCGAAAAACATCGCAGTGATCGAAGACGCCTCGCCGCTGGTTGTGGCCGCCCTGCATCGCTTCCTGCTCGCCGTGCTCTACCGTGTACTAGAAGGGCCGACGGACATCGATCAGGCCAAAGCGTGGTTCAAGTGCGGGCTGCCGGCTGACAAGATCGATGCGTATCTTAACAATTGGCGGGATCGGTTCTGGCTGTTTGACAAGCAATATCCTTTCTTCCAGATTCCCGATTTCGAGCCCAAAACCTGGCGCGCGTGGACAGCGCTCGCCGCCGAGCACAACGCCGACAACGCCAAAGTGCTGTTCGACCACGTCGATGTCACGCGGCCTGACGCCGTCCCGCCGGCGGCTGCGACGCGCTGGCTGCTGGCGGCGCAAACCTTTTCCGTGAGCGCGGGGAAAAGCGAGCTGTCGCACACCGGCACCGCTCCATCGGCGACGGCGGCGATGGTCCTGCCGCTGGGCCGCCAGTTGGAAGACACCTTGCTGTTGAATCTCGTGCCGCAGAACCGTGCGGTGTGCGCGTGCGATCGGCCCATCTGGGAGCGCGATCCGGAGTCGGTGGCGAGCTTGAAGGCAGGTGCAAAACGCGTCATCGCAGGCTACGCCGACCGCTACACCTGGCGCACGCGGTCGATCCGGATGCGTGGCGACGAAAACAGTCGCGTGCGCACGCTCGCCTTCGCCTCCGGCGTGGAGAACGCTTCGAAAGATGGCATCGACCCCATGCTCGGCTACCGCATCGACGACAAGAACGGCAAGCTACCAATCCTGTTCCACGAGCGCGGGCTGTGGCGTGACTTCGATTCTCTGCTGCCGGACGAGGCAAAGCTCGCGCCCGAAGTTATCGAGCACGCGACAGCATTGACACGCTTTGATCGCACGCGCTTTCCACGCTCTGTCATGGTGCTGGGGCAGTCGAACAGCAAAGCCAAAATCGACTTCTGGCGCATGGAACGCTATGCGTTACCCGAGCGACTAGCCAGCGATGTCCATGCCCGAAGCGAGATACGACAATTGTTGAGCGACGCCGAACTATCTGAGAAATCATTGGATGCGGCGCTCAGAGACTGGGCCAAATCGATGATTACAAAAGGCGAGCGCGATCTACAGCCTGACAAATGGGCTAATGGGAAATGGATTCCAGGCGATGTCAGCAAAGTAATCGGCAAGATGTCACCGGATGCGCCTCCAGCGCCTGCCCTGATCTACTGGTCCACGCTCGAAGCCGCCTTCCACGAGGTTCTGCGCAGCTACACCGCCGAATCCGACCCCGACGCCATCCGCCTCTTCTGGCTGAAAACCGTGCGCTCGACCCTGCGTGACGCTTGGCGGCGGCATGCGGCGTCCGTCTCGACCAGGGACGCCTGGGCCATCCGCGCGCTGGTGCATGCCGAAGCGCAGGTCAACAAGCGAGTCGGCGCGTTGAACAAGGAAATCCACGAGTACGAAACCTATCGCCAATCGCAGGAGGAACCAGCATGAGCGGATTCATCGCATGGCTGGAAGACATGAACGAGGGGGATACCAAGGTGCGCGCCGTGCTCCGGCACAGCCTCGCGTTCGACCCCGGCGCACACATCCCGGCCTTTCCCTACGTCGAGCCTTTCTTGAAAGGCGAGGCGGAAGGCTGGCGCAGACAGATGTACTACCTCGTCGCCAGTCTGTGGGCGGCGCACTGGCGCGAAGGCCGGGCTGACTCAACAATCCAACTGGCAGTAGCGGTTGGGCGCTTAGATCTGGAGCGAAAAAAATCGCTGAGCGCGGACGACCGGCGTAAGCCCACTACCTCCACTAGTACCGAGAAGCGATTCATCACGCTTTTGGACGCGGATGAAGAGCAACTCCCGCACCGTCTGCGCCAGATGGTCGCGCTGCTGAACGAGCAGCCGCTCGACTTCCAGGCCTTGCTGAACGACTTGCTGTTCTGGAATTGCGACGACAAGCGCGTGCAGAACGCCTGGGCGCGCGATTTCTACCGCGCCATCAATCCCGCTGAAACCTTTGAAGCCGAAACGGAGACCGCCCAATGAAACAACTGATCGAGATTCACGTCCTACAGAACTTCGCGCCCTCCAACCTCAACCGCGACGACACCGGTGCGCCCAAGGACGCTTTCTTCGGCGGCACGCGTCGGGGGCGTGTGTCGAGCCAGTGCAACAAGCGCGCGGTCCGGCAGTATTTCGACGAAAAGATCCGTGAAGGCGTGTTCAGCCCAGACCAGCTCGCCGTGCGCACCAAGCGCGTCTATCAGGCAGTCGCCGATGCGCTCGACGGCAAGCGCGACCTGGCGGAAGCGCGCGCCAAGACCGAACGCGCACTGTCCTACGTCAAGCTCAAGGCGGCGGAAGGCGGCAAGACGCAATACCTTCTTTTCCTCGGTCGGCGGGAAATCGCGGCGCTGGCGCGCACCATCGACCAACATTGGGATTCGATCATCGAAGTCGAAGAGCCGCAGGCCGAAGACGGCGCGGGTAAGAAGAAAGCCAAAACGAAGAAGGACGCTGCGGGCAGCGCGCCTAAGGAGGTGAAAGACCAGATCGAAGCGATCTTCAACGGCGGAAAGGCGGTAGACGTGGCGCTATTCGGCCGCATGCTCGCCGACATGCCCGAGAATAACCAGAACGCCGCCTGCCAGGTCGCACACGCAATCTCGACCCACGCGGTCGAGCGCGAATTCGACTTCTACACAGCGGTGGACGACCTGAAGCCGCAAGATACGGCGGGCGCGGACATGATGGGTACGGTCGAATTCAACTCGGCATGCTATTACCGCTATGCGGCTGTAGATTGGGAAAAGTTGGTGGCGAACCTGCAGGGCGACGCCGATCTGGCGGCGAAAGGATTGCGCGTGTTCCTGCAAGGCTTCGTGCTCGCCGAACCCACCGGCAAGCAAAACAGCTTCGCCGCGCATAACCCGCCGGAATTCGTCGCCGTGACGGTATGCCGCGACGCGGCCCCGCGCAACCTCGCCAACGCCTTCGAAACCCCGATTCGTGCCAAGCCCGACGAGTCGCTGACACACAAGTCAGCAGAAGCGCTGGCGACCAAGGCGAGCATTCTCGACAAAGCCTATCCGCGCAAGGGAAAAACCTTCGTGCTCAATCTCGCGCAGGCCCAGATTGGTGGCCTGGGCAGCGAACACGAATCGCTCGACGCGGTGCTCGATGGCGCACTCGCCGCCGTGCAGGAATAAGCCATGCCGACACTGCTTTTGAGGCTGTCGGGGCCGATGCAGTCCTGGGGTACGACCAGCCGCTTTGACCAGCGCGACACCGGCAAGGAGCCGAGCAAGTCTGGCGTGATCGGATTGCTGGCTGCCTCGCTCGGTATCGACCGCGAGGCATGGAATGAGGACTTGCAAGCGCTGGCCACGCTGACGATGGGCGTGCGCCATGACCGGTCCGGCGTACTGAAGCGTGATTACCAGACAGCGGGATGCGCCACAACTGACAGAATCAAACGCGCTGATGGAACGCTATCCGAGGACGGCGTGACATCGCAGCGTTACTATCTTGCCGACGCCGTGTACCTAGTCGGCCTGGAAGGTACGGATCGCGGCCTGCTCGAACGCGCGCACGCGGCCTTGCTGAACCCGGTCTGGCCGCTGGCTTTGGGGCGCAAGTCCTACGTGCCGGCTGAACCGGTCTGGCTGGAGGGCGGCGTCGTGGACGCGCCGCTGCGCTCCGCGCTCCGTCGGCCTTGGCTCGGAACGCCGCGACGTCACGAAACCGCACCAACTCAATTGCTCGTGTCGCTGGAGTCGCAGGACGGTAGCGGCGCGCTGCGCATGGATCAACCCCTGTCGTCGTTCGCCGAACGCCGCTTCGGCGCGCGCTATGTGCGTTCGGAGTGGGTGGCGCTGGAACTGGAGCCTAACGATGGTGCTGCATAGAGTTCACCTGAATCCACGCAGTAGGGATGCGCGGCGCGACCTTGCCGACCCCTACCAGATGCACGCGACTCTGTGCCGGGCGTTGTTCCCGCAGGAAACACCTTGCCTGCCGGGCGCGCTGTTGTGGCGGCTGGAGCCCGAGACCGATTCGCAAGACCGTCCGCGCGTGCTGATCCAGTCTCGGGCGGCACCGGATTGGTCACACCTGCACGAATCCGGCTGGCTCGCCGAAGCCGAACCCGGCATCGACCTCGTGCAAAAACTCGCGCTCGGCTCGCTCGCCGCTGGCGAGACATTCCGCTTCCGCCTGCGCGCCAATCCATGCAAGACAGTGCAGGGCAAGCGCACCGGGCTGGTTCACCCCGACGCGCAGCGGGACTGGCTTGCGCGCAAGGGCGAACAGCATGGCTTTGCCCTGCCCGCCTCCGACCGGCCGGACTACTTCGACTTCGTCGAGAGCCCCAAGGGCCGAGCGTACCCAGATGTCCGGGTATCACAAGACCAGATGCTGACCGGGCGACGGCGCGACGGCGTCACGATCCGCGTATTCTCGGTGCTCTTCGATGGGCGGCTGAGGGTGAGCGATCCTGGTAAATTTAGAGCGACGCTCGAATCCGGGATCGGTCACGGCAAGGTCATGGGCCTGGGTTTGTTGTCTATTGCACCGTTGCGAACATGAATGCCGCTGGCCGCCTCTTCGCTTGCCTTGGCATTAGCGCAAGCCTAAACTGCATCACATATGCATTGCATTGAGGATCCCCCATGAAAACTGCCACCCTGCCACCGTTGCGCGTCGATAGCGAACTGCGCGACGCCGCCGAATCGGTCTTGCGCGAGGGAGAGACACTTTCCGGCTTTGTTTTGGAAGCCGTCCGCCTGAATATCGAGCGGCGCGAGTCGCAACGCGAGTTCATCGTGCGCGGGCTGGCGGCGCGGGACGAGGCGCAAGCGAGCGGTAAGTACGTCAGCGCCGAGGACATGCTCGCCCGGCTCGATGCCTCCTTGGCCAAGGCGCGCGGCAAGCGGGCAGGTGCGTGAGTTATCGGGTCCGGCTCGCGCCGCGCGCGGCCGACGATCTGCAGCGCTTGTTCGACTTTCTGGCCGAAACGGACTTGGCCGCGGCCAAACACGCGCGCGACACCATCGCCAAAGGCTTCGCCTTTCTGCAGAATTTTCCTTTCGCCTGCCGTAAGGCCGCACCCGAAACCCCGCTGATGCGCGAATTGCTGATCGAGTTTGGGCGGACAGGGTATGTCGCCCTGTTTGAAATCGAAAATGCGAGTACTGTAACAATCCTGACAGTGCGCCATCAACGCGAGGACGACTATTACTGATGGCCGACCTTCTTCCCCCGCTCAAACCCATCCCCATCAAGGATCGCCTGTCCATTCTGTACATCGAATACGGCCATCTGGATGTGCTCGACGGTGCCTTCGTCGTCGTCGACAAGACCGGCGTGCGCACCCACATCCCGGTCGGCGGCGTGGCATGCCTGATGTTGGAACCCGGCACGCGCGTCTCCCACGCAGCCTGCGCGCTGGCTGCGAGGGTCGGTACGCTACTGGTGTGGATCGGCGAAGCGGGCGTACGGCTATATTCCGCGGGCCAGCCCGGCGGAGCGCGTTCCGACAAGTTGCTGTATCAGGCACGGCTTGCGCTCGACGACAGCCTGCGGCTCAAGGTCGTGCGCACAATGTATGCACTGCGCTTCGGCGAGGAGCCCCCGCAACGCCGTTCAGTTGAACAACTGCGTGGTATTGAAGGCGTGCGCGTGCGCGAAACCTACAAGTGCATTGCCGCCAAATACGGCGTCGAATGGAAGGCGCGCAATTATGACACCCAGGATTGGGACAAGGGCGATCTGCCCAACCGCTGCCTTTCCGCCGCCACCGCCTGCCTCTATGGCGTGACGGAAGCAGCTGTGCTTGCCGCCGGCTACGCACCCGCCATCGGTTTCATCCACACCGGCAAACCTCTGTCGTTCGTCTACGATGTAGCCGACGTGTACAAATTCGACACCGTCGTGCCGCTGGCATTCCGAATCGCCGCGCGCCGTCCAGCCCATCCCGAGCAACAGGTGCGGCTGGCCTGCCGCGACGTGTTCCGCGAATTACGGCTCCTGGAGCGTATCATTCCCGGCATCGAGGACATGCTTGCTGCCGGCGAGATCGAACCACCCGAACGCTTCGAAGAACAGGTCGCCCCCGCCATTCCCAACCCGGAGTCCATTGGCGATGCTGGTCATCGTGCTTGAAAATGTTCCACCCCGATTGCGCGGCCGGCTCGCCATCTGGCTGCTGGAAATCCGCGCGGGCGTCTATGTGGGCAACTACTCCACCAAGGTACGAGAATATATCTGGAGCCAAGTCGAAGCCGGCATCGGGGAAGGTAACGCAGTCATGGCCTGGCGAGTGAGCAACGAAGCCGGGTTTGATTTCGTCACCCTGGGACAAAACCGCCGAATTCCGGTGGAACTCGACGGCGCGAAGCTGGTGAGCTTCTTACCCGTAGACGACGTCGATGCTCTTTAACAAAGCGAAAAGACGCGCTGCATTATTCGGTTGGGAATTGGTAGAATTTCCATCTGTTGATTAATGCCGTTAGATTAACGAGTTGGAAGAAGTGTGTTCCCCGCTCGCGCGGGGATGAACCGGGGCCGCGACAGGCGCGGCCGAGTCCTCCTATGTGTTCCCCGCTCGCGCGGGGATGAACCGATGAAGAATGGCACCATGGGCAGCCAGATCCCGTGTTCCCCGCTCGCGCGGGGATGAACCGGTTGTTGAAAGGTTAAGACGGCCGCAGATGCCGTGTTCCCCGCTCGCGCGGGGATGAACCGATGCGGAGCTGCGGCATATGCCCAACGGGGATGTGTTCCCCGCTCGCGCGGGGATGAACCGGAATGGATTCCTTAGGTCGGCCCTATTCGGTGCGTGTTCCCCGCTCGCGCGGGGATGAACCGGCCGTACCGTCTATGTCTCGGGCATTAATGATGTGTTCCCCGCTCGCGCGGGGATGAACCGAACCGTGCGCGGAGCTGACCACGGAGCAATGGGTGTTCCCCGCTCGCGCGGGGATGAACCGGACCACACCATGCTTGAAATCGAACAAATTGGGTGTTCCCCGCTCGCGCGGGGATGAACCGCCAAGGTGTGGCATTACAGCGGCTACGCGGTTGTGTTCCCCGCTCGCGCGGGGATGAACCGCCATTGGAATGGGTGCGGCTCAACGCGCATGAGTGTTCCCCGCTCGCGCGGGGATGAACCGGCGCATCCGAACATCCGGCATGGCATCGGCCAGTGTTCCCCGCTCGCGCGGGGATGAACCGGACTTGATCGTGTCGCGAGAGTGACGGGGTTTGTGTTCCCCGCTCGCGCGGGGATGAACCGCCGTGTGGATGCTCGCGGCATACGTGGCGATGGTGTTCCCCGCTCGCGCGGGGATGAACCGAGGACGATGACTCGGACCTCGACGGCGTCGACGTGTTCCCCGCTCGCGCGGGGATGAACCGCCGGAGGGAGGGGGCGCGGCTCCTGCCTCCGGGTGTTCCCCGCTCGCGCGGGGATGAACCGCGATGGGTCCAGCGCGAAGTCTGGGCCTGAAAGTGTTCCCCGCTCGCGCGGGGATGAACCGGCTTCTCGACGAAACTCGCCGGTCTGGTTGCGGTGTTCCCCGCTCGCGCGGGGATGAACCGCGTTGCGCTGCGCGAATTTCGCAACGGTGATGCGGTGGTGTTGGGTAACCCACTTCTGGTGTCCAGGCGTCCGAATCAGTTGGGTGTGACGTGGCGCCGGCGCAACGAATGGTGACCCGACAATGAAATCAGCGGTTCTGGCTTACGTGGACATCATCATCACCGGGGCTGGAATTGGGCTGACGGAATATTGGGCGGTTTGGGCTTCCAACCCCGAGCTGCGTCAGGCCGAGAAATACCGTTTGCCAGTTCTCCATGCCCCCTCCCCCAAAGCGCCAGAATAACGGCTGTCAAGGCGGATCAGAAGTCGCGTACGCTACAATGGCTTACAATCGAGGGACCTGGAATTACCAATCAAGCCGACCGTGCATTATTGCACTAAAAACAAGGGAACCCCTACGACGCCTTGCCGCAATGAGCGACGTCGCAGCCTTCGAACGCATCGCGGCGGCGGTACTGCGTGCTGCGAATCCCATGTGTCAGGTCAATCATCTTCCCGGCGGTATCGAAGGTGTAGTGCCCGTTCAGTAGAATGTGCCGCCATGCCGTTGGCGAAATCTGCTTGATCAACGCCAGCGCCTTCGTACTGCCTCAGACTTCGTGCTTCGTTAGCAATCGAGATAGGATAGCCGAGTTGTAATAGATAATCGCGTCGGCAATCAGCCTGGCGCACTGGTTGCTGATTTCGATCTCGATGTCGGTACCCCCGGTCAGCTCTTTCTTGCCGCCCACCTGGGCAGCAGGCGGCCGACATTGGGCGTTTCTTGCTGCCGGCGCAAGTGCACGGTGAGTAGTTCGCCACCCGCCGCCAAGCGACGTCATGTGCGTGATAGCAGTTTCAAGCCATCTGGGCGTAACTCGCCTTTCGGCGATACGTGCCGGTACAACGTTTGTCGGGTGATGCCGAACTCCTTACACAGCTCAGCTACCGCGGTTTCCGGTTGCCCCATCGCGGCCATGGCCAGGCGCAGCTTGGCGGCGGTCATCTTGAACGGCCGCCCCCCGTTTCTGCCGCGTGCTCGTGCCGACGCCAGGCCCGCTATCGTACGCTCTGCAATCAGCTCGCGTTCGAATTCCGAAAGCGCAGCGAAAATCCCAAACACCAATTTGCCCGCAGCCGTCGTGGTATCGATCGCAGCGCCGTGTCCAGTGAGCACCTTGAGCCCCACTCCCCGGCCAGTAAGGTCATGCACGGTGTTGATCAGGTGGCGCAGATCGCGCCCCAGCCGGTCCAGTTTCCACACGACCAGCGTGTCACCCTCGCGCAATGCCTTGAGACAGGCCGCCAATCCTGGGCGGTCCTCTCGTTTGCCTGATGCGTGATCCTCGTATAGGTGCGCCGGGTCCACGCCGGCTGCGACCAGTGCATCACGCTGCAAGTCCGTCGCCTGAGAGCCGTCTGCCTTCGATACCCGCATGTAGCCGATCAGCATGTCGCACCTGTCACGTATACGTTCGATTGTGTGACAGTCTGCAGGAAAACGCCGTGGCGGTCAAAAGATGTCACGTAACCCGTGAGTTAATGTAAGGCACCCAGAGGGTGTGTTCTGGGTGATAGAGAACGAATGCTATTGACATATTAGAGTTGGCATTGTCATCATCAACACCATGTTTATTAATGGAATAACACGTCTTGCATCATACGTGACCTGATCTTCGCCGACAAGTGTTTTCGAATCTACAAACTAGAATTAGCGAATACTTATATATCACTTATTTCAGCCTCGCTCTCGCTGGGCCAAGATACAAGTGGACTCGAAGGCGTTTGACAAACGAATGTCGCCCTTATATTCTAAGAATCGTGCGAATGGTTGATTAATGACAAACGAACATGTCCGGCTCACGTGAAATCAAAAATCTTCTCTACGACCAAGTCGCCCGTATCGGCAAGGCCGTCTCGAGCCCCAAGCGCCTTGAGCTTCTTGAGATCCTCTGTCAGGGCGAGAAAAGCGTTGAGCAGCTCGCCTTGGACAGCCATATCAGCCTGAAGCTTGCCAGTGCGCACCTTAAGGAACTGAAGAGCGCCCGCCTCGTGGTCACCCGGCGCGAGGGGAAGAATATCTATTACCGGCTTGTCGATAGTCATGTGGCCACCCTCTGGGTGGAGTTACGCTCGCTTGCGGAGGAGCGACTGCTGGAGCTGCAATCGGCGATGCAGGCACTCGTCTCCCGCCCTGACGAACTCGCGCCCATCACAGGATCAGAATTGCTCGCGCAAGCCAAACGCGGCGACATCGTGGTCATCGACGTTCGACCCGCCTCCGAGTTCATGCAGGCCCATCTGCCCTATGCGCGTTCCATGCCCGTGACCGAGTTGCGCAAGCGCATGAACGAAATCCCACGGGATAAGTCAGTCGTTGCCTATTGCCGTGGCCCTTTCTGCTTAATGGCCAAGGAAGCCGTCGAACTGTTGTCAAAGGAAGGCGTTTGCGCCCGCCGCATCGAGCTGGGCGTCGCCGAATGGCATGCCCAGGGGCTCCCGCTGGTTCGCGAATTTTAGCTTACACCTCGTCCTGCCAGTCAGAGGCACGAAAAGTCCATAAAAGGAGAAGACATGTTTTTTAGACAGCTGGTGACCCAAGAGGCAACGCTTTCCTATTTTTTTGGCTGCGGCACATTGGGGCATGCGGTGGCCGTGGACGTGGTCGCAGGCGACGAAGCGTGGTTCATCGAGGAAGCCAAGAAAGCCAATGTCCGCATTTCCCATGTCATCGACACCCATATCCACGCCGACCACTATTCCGGTGGGCGCAAACTGGCGCAACTCGTGGATGCGCCCTATTGCCTCCATGAGCACGATATCTCCCGCGTCAAGTTTCCTTTCCATGCTTTGCGCGACCATGAGCTCATCGATGTCGGCAACGTCACCGTGCATGTGCTTCACACGCCGGGCCATACGATGGACAGCATTTGCCTGCTGGTCACGGACAAGCGCCGTGCCGACCAGCCGTGGTTTGTCATTACCGGTGATACCCTGTTTGTCGGCAGCATCGGTCGCCCTGATCTCGCCGGACAAGAGGAAACCATGGCAGGCCTGCTGTTCGATAGCCTCAGCGCCAAGTTGCTGTCCTTGCCTGACGAAACGGAAATCTTTCCCGGGCACCAGGCCGGCAGCGTGTGCGGCGCAGGCATCTCCGGCAAGCCTTCTTCCACTATCGGGTTCGAGAAGCGTTTTAATCAGGGTCTTCGCATCCGCGACAGAGCCGAATTCGTCCGATATCTGACAAGTGACATTCCTCCACGTCCGGCCGAGATGGACAAGATGGTCTCCGCCAACATCGCCGCATAGGCTCCCTACCAGGACTTCCTTCCATGAGACTCGCCGAGGCGACGCCTTTACATGATGCTGGTCGCATATACGCGCATGGGATTCGCGCCAACCTGGACCAATTTGTTCAGCAAATTATCCAGGTATTTTTTGTGGGGCTTGTCATCGGCATGGAGCGCAATGTGCTTCCTGCCCTGGCGACCCGGGATTTCGGCGTGGCACCCGGCTCCTTCTTCTTTCTACTGACCTTCGTCCTTTCCTTTGGGCTCGTCAAGGGTGCGCTCAACTTTGTCGCCGGAACCTTGGCCGACCGCTTCGGGCGTAAGGGGGTACTCGTCGTGGGCTGGCTGGCGGGCCTTCCCATCCCGATTTTGATCCTCTATGCCCCCAACTGGTGGTGGATCGTTGCCGCCAACGCGTTGCTCGGGATCAATCAGGGTTTTGCGTGGTCAATGACGGTCACGAGCAAGGTCGATATCACGCGCCCTGAGCAACGCGGCTTCGCGACGGGCGTCAACGAGTGCGCAGGGTACGTCGCGGTTGGGCTGGCAGGTGTCATCACCGGCTATTTTAGTACCCACTACGGTCCTCGCCTCACGCTCTTCGGTTTTGGGCTCGTCGTGGTGGCACTCGGCCTGCTCATGGCCATTACGCTCGTCCGGGAAACGCTCCCGTGGGCGAGGGCCGAACATTCCAAACAGAAAAATGGCCATTTCACAGGCCCACTACCCCGCTTTCCGACCGGCATCTCGGCACATCCCGGGACTTGGGAAATCTTTACGCTGGTCTCCTTTCGCCATCCGACCTTCCGCGCCCTCGCACAAGCCGGAGTGACAAACAAGGTCGCCGACACCCTGGTCTGGGCAATCCTGCCCATTTTCCTCCGGGAACACGGCCTCGGAATCGTGGCCATCGGGTGGGTGACCGGCACCTATGCCATGGTCTGGGGGCTATCCCAGCTCGGGACTGGGCTACTGTCTGACCGCATTGGACGCAAGCCGGTCATCGTCACGGGCTTATGGGCCTTGGCTGTGGGCATTGCCGGAATCGCGCTGACCGGAAACATTGACGCCTGGGTCGCCTGGGCCGCAATCATGGGGGTCGGCATGGCCCTGCTTTACCCCAATCTGATCGCCGCAGTGGCCGACATTTCGGCCCCCAGCTGGCGCGGCCGCGCACTCGGTGCGTACCGCTACTGGCGCGACACCGGGTACGCCATCGGTGCCATCGTGCTCGGCGCGACGGCGCAGTGGACCCATGACGTGCTGCCCGCCTTCTGGGGGACGACCGTCCTGCTTGTCGTATCCGGGATGTGGGTCGCCCTGGGTGCCAGTGAGACCCATCCGCACATTAATCCCGCTTGATCGGCTCGCCGGGATGGCGCCCGGCGGTACCTCTACCCCTAAGCACCGCCTCCCGCCCTTCTGTTGGCGCGAAATATCACGTGGCAACGAGTGCTCCGCGCACGTCCAATAGCCGTTTTTCCCCCTGATTCGCCCTGCGATTTTTGCCTATTCGAGCCGACTCCCCTACCTGGGCTCCAGAGGGTTTCTTTCCACGACAATGAGATTTTGAGATCGTCATTTGACAATCGCGTCTGCGTCTCGCATACTCGTTTCAAGTGTTCGTTTGAATACTTGATATATTCTCGTCTGCTAAGACCTCTAAGGAGGGGGGCATTAATGGATGCGCTTGCAATGCTGATGGGTATCGCCACGGGTATCCTGCTGGGCCTGCTGGGCAGCGGCGGGTCCATCATCACAATCCCAACATTGGTTTATCTGCTGGGGGTAGCACCGAAACAAGCCATCGCGATGAGCCTTGGCATCGTCGCCATCAGCGCTACCATCTCCGCGCTCAACCACTGGCGCCATGGCAATGTCGATCTAAAACTCGCCGCGGTCTTTGGGTTTTTCGGCACAGCTGGCGCGTATCTGGGCACGCGGCTGGGCATCACGATGCCCGCTGCGCTGCAGCTCACAATCTTCGCCATCGTCATGTATGCCGCCGCTTATCGGATGCTCAAGTCCAAACGGCCAGCGTTCAAACCGGCTGGCGCCGACGTGGTTCGGCCGGAATCGGCGGCCAACGCATCCGGCGCAGGGCTCACGAACCGGCTTTGGAAAATCGCGCTCACGGCCTTCGCCGTCGGAAGCCTGGCCGGTTTCGTGGGAGTCGGCGGCGGTTTCCTCATCATCCCCGCGCTGGTTCTCCTCACGGGCACGCCAATGAAACAAGCTGTGGGGACCTCTCTCGTGATTGTGACGTTCAATTGCATCACGGGGTTCATGGGCTACCTGGGGTCCGTTCCGATCGATTACAAACTACTGGCCGTCTTTACTGCCCTGATGATCGCCGGAAGCTTCGCCGGAACCCTGTTGTCCCACCGCCTCTCCCACGATACGCTGAAGCGCAGTTTTGGCATCTTTCTGGTTCTAATCGCGAGCTACATCGTTCTGAAGAACAGCCTCTAAGCCTGCGCCACGCGAGTCACTGCCAATGGCACCAAGGCGAAGACGGCGGCTTCGCCCTCCGGTCAAAGGTTGTGCCCAACGCTCACCCCTCGCCCAATGCAAGGTTTCCCGCCGAGGCAGTATCATCCTGTGATCGTCGGCTGGGCTATAGACATCACGCACTATTATTCTGAAAGGAAAATCATGCCCTGTATCATCGAAGTCCTGTCGCAGCAGCCGCCGGGGGGCCGTTGCATGCTTTACGCAAACTACGCAAAAGTCCTTTCCACCCACCCCGATGCGCAGTTCAAAGTGACCTATACCGAGGTTCGCGACGCGCACGGGGCGGGCTTTCCCTCGCTCCTCATCAACCGAGTCCCTGTGCAACCGGCCGACGGCGTTATCCTTTCACCAGAAGACGTCTGCGCAGCACTCGGCCAGGCAGGCTTTCCAATTGGGAACACGGCAGATATCCTTGAGCAGCTGAACGCGCTGCTGGAACAACTAATGGCTTGATTCGTTTCTCAACGCCGCCTGTTGCGCCGATGACCCATGGGGAGCCCGCGGCAACGCGTCCATCACCCAAGTAACAAGGAATCGCCATGTCCGCATCCAAGAACGTATCGATCATGTGCTTCCACGATGAACTCTGCCAAGTCTTCAATGCACTCATGACCGCTCTTTCACTGCTTCGCAACGGCTCGCGCGTGAGCGTATTCTTCGGTTCACGGGGCGTTCTCGCGGTCCATCGGGGCCATGTCGGTCATTTGGCGTGCATGCCCGACTTGCCCGACCAAGGTGAAGCCGCAAGAAGACGGATGGACGAGATGGATCTGCCGCTCGTGGAGGACATGCTTTTTATGCTCCACGCCGAGGGCGCAAGCCTTCTCGCTTGTCCGCTGAATATTCCGGTTTTCGGCATGAACCCAAACGACCTGGTCGAAGGAGTCAAGGTCGCAGATCCGGCCAGCTTCTATAAAGAAGTCGTCATGCAAGCCGACGTGAATCTGACATTCTGAGGCCCCATCGCCTCTGAGAAGGTTCGCCGAGGCGGATCGCAGCAAAATAACCGATGATGCCCGTCTATCTGGATTACAACGCGACGACTCCGGTCGATCCCCGGGTGGTCGAGGCAATGCTGCCCCACCTGGAAAGCCGATTTGGCAACCCTTCGTCTGCCCATCCTTACGGACAGCAGGCCAAGCAGGCCTTGGACGCTGCTCGTGCCCAGATTGCCCGCCTGATTGGCAGCGCACCCGGCGAAATCGTGTTCACGGGCTGCGCGACTGAAGCCAACAATCTCGCGCTCCTCGGTGTGGCTCGCGCGCTGGGTGCTCGCAAGCGCCATCTTATCACCGACGCTGCCGAACACCCCTCCGTGCTGAACCCTCTGCTACGGCTGCGCGACGAAGGTTTCGAGCTGACTATTCTGCCCGTAGACGGAACGGGCGGGGTCAACCCGGACGACGTCGCCTCCCGCATGCGTCCGGATACGGCTCTGGTATCGATTATGCACGCCAACAACGAGACCGGAACGACGCAGCCGATCGCCGAAATCGCCGCAATCGCGCATGCCCAGGGCGCGCTGATGCACAGCGATGCGTCCCAGTCCGCGGGTAAGATTCCCGTGGATGTCGATTGCCTGGGGGTAGACCTCCTGACCTTAGCCGGCCATAAGTTCTATGCCCCCAAGGGTGTGGGAGCCTTGTATGTGCGCCGGGCAACGCCCATTGTTTCGCCCATGGCTGGTGCGGATCAGGAAGGAGGACTACGGCCCGGCACCGAGAGCGTTCCGCTCATCGTGGGCATGGGAGTGGCCGCAAGCCTCGCAAAAAAATCACTCCCGGAAGAAGGCATCCGGCTACGCACGCTGCGTGGCTTGCTGCACAGCCGTATCGCGGATGGCGTACCGGGCCTCATGCTCAATGGATCCGGGCAGTCAACCTTGCCCAATACCTTAAATATCTCATTTCCAGGAATTACAGGATGGAGACTGCTGGAGACTGCGCAATCTGTTGCGGCCTCCACAGGTTCTGCGTGCCATGCCTCCGGGCACAGTGGCAGTCCGGTTTTGATCGCGATGGGGCTTTCGCCCGAACGCCTCTCAGGGGCCGTGCGGCTCTCACTGGGAAGATATACTACGGAACACGAAATCGAGCGCGCGGCCGATGGCCTCGTCACCGCTTGGCGAACCCTGGCCCGACCATGAACACGCTCGCAGGCGCACCGACCAGCCGCAGCGCAGGGCCTCGCTCTCGTAGAAGGTGCGGGCGGTTTCGCTCTTCACCGACAGCAGCCGCACATAGCCCGATCATGGCAGCGGGGAACGGGTGGCAAGCGTGGTGAGGTCGGACAATTTCCCAGACGGTGTCTGGAGAATCCGGGTGAGGAGGATTCTGCAGACAGTGTCTGCGCAATTGGCCAAGCCAAGTAAAACTGGCGCATCGGCTCGATGTTTCGTTTGGAGAAGCCACGCCCGAACCGGTGGGGCAGATCTTCTGCCAAGCACTCGATCAGAGCTTCCCCATACTTCGCGCGTCCCTTGCCCCCTGCTCGAACTCGACGATGCGCCGGCCAATTTCCCAATAGCTGGCGGTCATCAGGGCGTTGACACTGCGGGCGGCGGCGCGCCGAGCAGACTCCAGCAGTTCGACGATGCCGGTGTGGACATCGCCATAGGCAGCGGTGAGCTTGGGTCTCGCCATGACTATGCCTCGCGCACCCGGGACTCGATTTCCGCGGGCGGCTCCCATTCCGTGAGACGGGTGGATTCTCCCGCGAAGCTGACCTTTTCAGCTTCGGTGTTCACGGTCATTGCGAAGATCCCACAGGGTGTTCTCCCAGTTTGAAATGCGCCCTTCTGCCTTGCAGCGCGGGCAGGCCCAGTAGATCGCACCATCCTTAGCGAGGGTTGGTTCGACCAGCGCTTTTTTGCACTTGAAACAGCTTGGCGCCTGCAGGCCGGTTTGGCTGCCGCCGGTGGCATGGGCGACGGCGGCGGTGAGGAAATCCACCATGATTTTGGCCTGTCCCCGCCGTGGCAGGATGGCGCCCTTCTCATCGAGGAAATGTGTAATGTCGGTGATGTACATAGTGGCCGTAGGCGCATCCAATAGCAGCATAAAGCATATTCCATCCTAGTCCCCATGCCGATACAGCATGCGACAGTTTTTCGACCTGGTCGGTCGCCGAGGCGTCATCGCCCTTCAATAACCCGTGCGACCGGGCCGCCACAAGTTTTGCAGTACCCCTCCAGGATCAAGTCGCCGGACTCCACGCGGCCGTGGTAATCGATGATGGTAGTCCCCGATTTACAGCGACCACACCAAACATGGGCCACAATTGCGCAGCGATGTTGTTCCGGTATGGCGTCCCACAAGGCCCGTGCCGGTGCGGTAAAGTATGGCAGATGGCTGATGTTCATCGTCAATCTTGAATCGATATTCTCCGTCTGGCCGGACCAGACGCACACGTCGGTCATTTCGATACGCCGTTTCACTTGACGGCGCCGAAGAGTGCACTGTCTCATGGCCGGGATCATATCGGCTTGAATCGGGCCGACGCAAGCGGTGGCCCCTTCTCGCACCGTGCAGGGGGTTTCTGAGCACTTCTGTCCTTCCGCGGCGTTTCGTGCATAGGGCTTCTGGCTTGGGGCCTGTCAGGAGTCCTATGCGCACGTGGCGGCCAGCGATCACGCAGAAACACGCCTTTCTGGCACATCGGCGCGGATAGGCAAACTGGGTTTCGGATCCACCATGCGCTAAAATCCTCGTATGACCAAATCCGAACTGATTGCGCGACTGGCCGCCCTTCACCCCGGCTTGGCTCAAAAAGACGCCGAGCTCTGCGTCAACGAGATCCTCGGCGCCATCCAGATCCATCTCATTCAGGGCCATCGCATCGAGATTCGCGGCTTCGGCAGTTTCAACCTGAACTACCGCCCTCCCCGCACTGGTCGCAATCCCCGAACCGGCGAGGCGGTGGAAGTCTCCGGAAAACACACGCCGCACTTTAAGCCCGGCAAGGAACTGCGGGAACGGGTCGACCACGCCGATCGGCCTACGCAGCAGCGCCTGGTCGCGTGAATTCGCCGAGCCGGCGACATCAACTCCAGTTGTCGTCATCTCTGGTTGGCAAGCCGCGGTGTTCGGCCCATTCCTTGGCCTTTGCGATCGCCACCCGAATCGCCTTGCCCTCGTCCATGCCTTCCGCGAGCAAAGCGTTGGCAATATCGATCGCCTTTTCTCGGACGACCGGGGCGAGATGGCTCATCGACGGCGGAAAGTAGTCAGTAGTCCATGGCATAAATAGCTTTACGATTGATCAGGGTGTCGATGCAATGCCCCTGCCCACAAAACTCACAACATCGTAAGTGATGGACGGGCTGTCAGGGCGCGGGGCCTGCGACGTCCCGGGATCGGCTGCCTGTCCAGAAAGTGCGGAAAACTGGTCACCCGTTTTCCATCCAGGAGCCCGGCCTGCGCCAGCGCGATGGGCGCGGCGCAGATCGCTGCCGTATAGCGCCCGGCCCGGGCCATCCTGCCGAGTAGCGACTGGATCCGAGCGTCGTTCTTGAAGTTTTCGGCCCCGGGGATGCCGCCCGGCAGCGCGATCATGTCGAATTCCTGCTCCATCAGCTCGTCAATGAGGGCGTCCGGCTGCACGCGGGTTTTGCGGCTGCCCTCGACCAAGCCGGGGTGCAGGCCGGCGGTGACGACCTCGATGTCGGCGCGGCGAAGCAGATCGACGATGGTCACGGCTTCCAGGTCTTCAAGCCCAGAAGCCGGGGGGACCAGTACGCGTGGCATGGCGGTCTCCCATTGTTCGCGAGCCCCATATTACGCCAAAACCCGCTACCGATCCGGTCGCCGACGGCGGGTATCGCTATCCCATGCCATAGACGGATTTGTTTCATTGCTTTAATTACTTACTTGCGTACTTTGTTACGTTGTTTCTTTCTTGTCTTTCTTTCCTGTTCGTTGTTATACTTGCTCCATCCACGTATGGGAGGAGCATGTATGCGCCCCGTTGAATTCACCTCCGAGGAGATCATTGCCGCCGGCGAGGCCTTGCTGAGCATTGGCCGCAACGTGACCGGCTTTGCCCTGCGGCAAAGGGTCGGCGGTGGCGACCCCAAGCGCCTCAAGCAGGTGTGGGATGAACATGTCGCCAAGCGTTCCACGACAGAAGCGGCGCCGGTGGCCGAACTCCCCACCGAGGTTGCCGAGGAAGTTGCGGCGGTGACGAAGGCGCTGACGGAGCGGATCAGCGCGCTGGCAGTGGAGCTCAACGACAAGGCGGTGAAGGCGGCGGAGCGCCGGGTGGCCGAAGTGGTACGGGCTGCAGGCGAGCAGCGGGAACAAGCGGAGCGTGAACTCGCCGATGCCTCGCAGACGGTCGAAGACCTGGAAGCCAAATTGGACGAGGCCAAGGCCGAAGCCGCGAGCCTGGCGCAGCGGTTGGCGGAAGTGCAGGCGCAAGCACAGACCCAGGCCGTGGAAGCCGCACAGCTAAAGGAACGTCTGGCCGCCGCAGAAAAGTCAGCGCGCGCGGCGCAGGAGCAGCGCACCGCCGATCTCGCGCGTGCAAATTCGGATCTCGAATCCGAGCGCAAGCGGCACGATCAGGAGGCTTCGAAACTGCGTGCGGAGGTCGAGGCGCGGAGGGGTGAGCTTGCGACCGTCAAGGCCAAAGCAGAGACCACGGAACAGACCCATCAGGAGAACCGCAAGCAGGCCGCGCAGGAAGCGCACCGAGTCGCCGAGCGGCTCGCCGCGGTCAAAACCGAGCGGGACACCGCACGCAATGACGTGAGCAACGCCCGGGAAGAGTCGGCGAGGCTACGCGGGCAAGTGGAAGCGCTCGAGAAGCAGCTGGCAGTGCTCGCGAGAGGCTCAGGATCGGGCGAGAGCCGCGAGAAAATCGCGGGACGAGTCCAAACGAAAAAGGACGCATGACCCCCCTACCCCACTTCCTATAGCCGGGCGGGGAAACCGCGAACCATGCCGGCCCGTTGGATACGCATGAGCGGTTGGCGGAAATTGGAGGATAAGCATGCGAGCCGAGTTCAGGACTGAACGTCGCGGCTATTCAATGAGCCTGGAACGTGACCTGCTGGGTGACCTCGTGCTTTCGCGAATCTGGTGGGGCCTTGGCAATCACCGCGGCGGCATGAAAAGCCAGGTCTTCCTCAATGAGGACGATGCCCTGCTGGAATTCGCGCGGATCGAGCGCCGGCGGGTTCGCCACGGGTACCAGAAGGTCGCACGGCGGTTCGTTGCCCCGGCCCCTTTACCAAGGCACACTTCCTACCAGGCTGCCCAGGCAGCATAGGTAGTTCGTATAGTTCGCAAATCCGGCCGCATGCCGACGCAACCGATCGCATGCGCCATCAGGCAACTGGAGCTCACACGGCCGCCCTCAGGACGAACGCGCTGCGCTCCGGCAGGGCCCAAACGCCGCGCGACCCCAATCACATGGTCACGACATGAAAAAACCAGCCGCACACGCGAAACAGCGAACAACGCCGCCGCGACTCCCGGACACCAAGATCTCGGCGACCATACTCGACTTCGGTGAGCCACTCCTGTCACAACTGGACGAGGAAGCGCCCCTTGAAGTGATGCGCGCAGCCATTCAATTCGTCATCGGCGTGTGGAATGGCCACGTATTGGCCATGCCATGTTGGCGGCAGCCGGAATTCCTCGAACAAATGAAGACCCTCCTCTTCAGCGGCGCCGGCGGGGACGAGGCAATCGCCACCTTCGAGCAGCTCACGTCACGGCGTTTGGAGAAGTTCAGCGACGATGCGCGGGCCGTCGGTGTGTGGGATCTCGTTCCCAATCAGGAGGGCGGACACAATCTCCGCTGCGACGCCCGGATACCCCCCGGCTTCACCCGAAAACGTTGACCCTTCATCTCGTAGGTGTCTTATGAAACTCAGCCCGAGCAAGAAAGCGGCGTTGCTATATGTGTTTCCTATTCTGGCGCTGGTGGGCATGTGGTGTGTAGTGCTCTTCGTGGCCAACCCGCCTGCGTCCACCCCGGTGTCGTTGCTCGCGTTCCTGCTCACCGAGAGCCCTTGTTCCGCACAGCTTCAATGGCTGCTCGTCCTTCCGGCATTGTGTGTTGCCTTGTCGGCCGCGTATTCTTCGCGTCTGCCTCATACGCGTGCCGGGGCCCTCGCGCTCTTGTCTCTTGGCGTCGTACTTGCCGTGGCAGCGTGGCTTACAGTCACCCCCAAGGTCGCGTTTTTCGTTTCGCTGCCCTTGCTGTACGGGTTCTCGACCGTTAAAGAAGCGAAGCGAATCTTATCAACATTAATGCTTTTCGCCGCAGGCTCTCCAGGGCGGTCCAGTACCTGCAGTATTCGCCTAGCGCCAGCAGGATGGGAGGCTGGAGTTTGCAACCACGGCTCCTGGGTTAAGTGGTACTTAATCCACAATCACCCTTTAGCCTTTGCTTTGTCAGTTGCGGGCGTCATTGCTGGCGGTTTCGGGCTCCGGCTGATCCGAAAGAAACTGCTATGACGCAAACAGCAGAAGCCCGATTGGCCATTAACGGATCCTGGGAGCGACGGCCGCTTGCTATGGGGCATGGCATGAGACGACATTTCCTTGTATGGACTGTCCTGGGCTGGCAAGCCGCGGTTGCCGCGCCCTTGCGCACCGTGCAGCTGCAGATCGCTGGCCACTCGCTCATGGCCGAGGTCGCCTCCGCGCCCGATGAGCTCTCGCGCGGATTGTCGGGGCGCGCTGGGCTTGCGGCGGACCATGGCATGGTATTCATTCTTCCGGATCAGGCGCTGCGTTGCGTGTGGATGAAGGGCACATTGATCCCGCTTACCGCCGCGTTTGTGAGCCCGCACGGTCGCATCGCGGCGTTCGCCCGGAATATGGCACCCATGACGCTCGACTTTCACTGTGGGCCGCGAACCGCCCGCTATGTGATCGAGGTCAATCCCGGGTGGTTCAGCCGCCACGGCATCGCGCCTGGTACACCCGTCCAGGGGCTACCATAATTGCAATATCGGAGTGATCGATCATGACTTACTACGATGTTTTGCAAATCTCGCCGGCCGCCTCACCGGAAGTCATCCGGGCGGCGTATCGCGTGCTCGCGCAACGCGCACATCCCGATCGTGCAGGGGTAGGTGCGCAGCCGGATGCGATGAAAGCGATCAACACGGCTTATGAAGTGTTGTCGGATGCGGCCAGGCGCACGGCCTATGACGCCCGGCTTGCCGCTCGCGTGTCGGTTCCCGCATCTTCTCACCTCATGCCGTCGTCCACCCATGGAAAACCCACGGGGCCACAGTTTTCCGTGACTTGGCAGCTTGGCTCGGTGATCGGCGTGGAGTCATGGAGCGAGTCGCACGTTCAAAGCAAGGGCGGCGACGGTTTTGTGCTTATGGGGTACGGATTCACCAGCGCACCGCGGGTGTCCACGCGGATCGTGCCGCGCCAGCGCATCGCCTTGCGGTTGGCGACCGGCGATCAGTTCATCGAGGAGACCGGCACGCATCTTGACGTGATCGGCGGACAGCGGATCGTGCTGCTTTCCGTCACGGCACCGAAGCTGCGCAGACCCACACCGTTTGCTCTATGGAACCTGAATACGGGCTACTGGTTTTGGCTGTCCGCCGGGTCGGCGGTGGGTGGCCAGCTGCGCCCGCCTCTTCATGCCCTGCGCGACTCCTTTCTGTTTGCGGTTGGCGTGATTCTGAGCGTATGGGGCGGCTGGCATCTGGTTCGCGGCTTCGGGCTCGTCGCCATTGCGCTTTACCTTGTGCTAGGCGCGCCGTTCCTGGTGGGCGCCTGGGTCCCCCTGCTATTTCGAGCGGGGGGAAAGATTGATGTCGAAATCCGTCGTCGCGTTGCCGAATTGATCGAACAACTCAAGACGAGAGAGGACATCTACGGCAACCGGTAAGCCCACGCCAACGTACCACCACGGATTCAATGAATCCCAGGGAGGGGTGGACTATCCGGATACCGATACCGCATCGAGGGTCTAACCATGGCTACTCCTCTTCCTCCGTTTCGCCTTGTGCCCGAATGGTTCATGAAGATGGGCAACTGCGCGATGATGATGTTCTGGCTGCCGGTTGCGCTTGGCGAAACATTGCTCGCCAATGCTTTCGCGTCCCGGCTTTCCGCCCCCAGTGCCATTGCGGCATGGATTTTTGCAACGCTCGCATGGGCGATCGCCTTCTTCCATGCTGTCTTGTGTTTCCGGGAATGGCGCCGGCGTCATCGGCAATCGTGATTCTCAAGTTCCGCCCGCGAAACTTCTGGGACTACGTTCCAATCACATGCGGCTGCGTCGGCTGGGCCCCTGTCCCGTACCCATGCGGCCTGGGTTCTCTGGCTCACGGAATTATCACTTGGTGAGCGTGTCTCCTGGTGTCCGCTTGCACAGGAGGGAGGCGGGTCCCTTTATTTTGAATCCTGTCCACCGGAAGCAATCGACCCTTTCCCGACAGGGGCATTGCTTACTTCTACTTTGACAGATTCGAAAACACTTGTCCGCGAGGATCGGATCACGTATAATGCAACACATTAATTACATTAATAAACATGGAGTTGATGATGACAATGCCAACTCCAATATGTCAATAGCATTCGTTCCCTGGTGGCCTCGGTCGAGGCCAGCCTCGACGGACATTTCACCCCCTACGTCCGCTGCTTCAACTCCCTCACCCGTTCTGTGGCCGAGGCTGCCAAGCTGTATTTGCGTGGGCTTTATCAGTCCAGCCGCGCCAACATGGAACGCATGGCGGATGTGGTCGAAGGCAGCCATTACCCGAGGCTTCAGCACATGGTGAGCGAATCGTCCTGGGACCGCGAGGGCGTGCGCAGGCAGCTGGTTGCCGACGCCAACAGCTGCTTCGGTCGCGGTGGTACGGCACTGGTGATCGACGAGAGCGGCTTCGCCAAAAAGGGCACACACTCGGCAGGCGTGGCCAGGCAATGGAATGGCAGGATGGGCAAGACCGACAACTGCCAGGTCGGCGTGTTTGCGGCGATTACGCGAGCACAAATCTCGGCCCTGGTCGATGGTGAATTGTACCTGCCGAAGGCCTGGACGAACGATCCCAAGCGGTGCGAGGCGGCCGGTATTCCGGAAGCGGCACAGACATTTCGCACCAAGGGCGAAATCGCCTTCGAGATGGTTCTGCGTGCGCGCAGGAGCGGCTTGCAATTCGACTGGGTGACCTTTGACGCCGGCTACGGGCATCTGCCGT